>NZ_SPQM01000143.1 GCF_004570345.1 Blastococcus sp. CT_GayMR20
ACACAACAACCCGTCGCCGGCCTCGAGCCGGCGGCCAGGTGTGTGGATGGGTAGGGGAGCGTCGTGTGGCGGTCGAAGCGGCGGAGTGATCCAGCCGTGGACGCCACGCGAGTGAGAATGCAGGCATGAGTAGCGAGAGGGGAGTGAGAACCTCCCCCGCCGGAAGACCAAGGGTTCCTGGGCCAGGCTAATCCGCCCAGGGTGAGTCGGGACCTAAGGCGAGGCCGACAGGCGTAGTCGATGGACAACGGGTTGATATTCCCGTACCCGCGAAGGAACGCCCATGCTGAACCCAGCGATGCTGACCGCCCGAACACCGGTGCCCGGTCCTTTCGAGGGCTGGGTGCCGGAACTAGCGCGGGACCCGGACTGGTAGTAGGCAAGCGATGGGGTGACGCAGGAAGGTAGTCCTACCGGTGAGTGGTAGTACCGGTGCAAGGGTGTGGCCCGTGGAACAGGTAAATCCGTTCCACACGAGGGTGAGGCCTGACGCATAGCCGAATGAGGCGAATTGGATGATCCTATGCTGCCGAGAAAAGCCTCTAGCGAGTTCCGAGCGGCCCGTACCCCAAACCAACTCAGGTGGTCAGGTAGAGAATACCGAGGCGATCGAGCGAACTGTGGTTAAGGAACTCGGCAAAATGCCCCCGTAACTTCGGGAGAAGGGGGGCCCTTCACCGTCAACACCTTCACGGTGGGCAGCGGTGGGGGGCCGCAGAGACCAGTGAGAAGCGACTGTTTACTAAAAACACAGGTCCGTGCGAAGTCGTAAGACGATGTATACGGACTGACGCCTGCCCGGTGCTGGAACGTTAAGGGGACGGGTTAATCCACTTCGGTGGGTGAAGCTCAGAACTCAAGCGCCAGTAAACGGCGGTGGTAACTATAACCATCCTAAGGTAGCGAAATTCCTTGTCGGGTAAGTTCCGACCTGCACGAATGGCGTAACGACTTCTCAGCTGTCTCAACCACAGGCTCGGCGAAATTGCACTACGAGTAAAGATGCTCGTTACGCGCGGCAGGACGGAAAGACCCCGGGACCTTTACTATAGCTTGATATTGGTGTTCGGTTCGGCTTGTGTAGGATAGGTGGGAGACTGTGAAGCGGGCACGCCAGTGTCCGTGGAGTCGCCGTTGAAATACCACTCTGGTCGAATTGGATGTCTAACCTCGGTCCGTGATCCGGATCAGGGACAGTGTCAGGTGGGTAGTTTAACTGGGGCGGTTGCCTCCCAAAATGTAACGGAGGCGCCCAAAGGTTCCCTCAGCCTGGTTGGCAATCAGGTGTCGAGTGCAAGTGCACAAGGGAGCTTGACTGCGAGACCGACGGGTCGAGCAGGAGCGAAAGCTGGGACTAGTGACCCGGCACCGGCATGTGGAAGCGGTGTCGCTCAACGGATAAAAGGTACCCCGGGGATAACAGGCTGATCTTCCCCAAGAGTCCATATCGACGGGATGGTTTGGCACCTCGATGTCGGCTCGTCGCATCCTGGGGCTGGAGTAGGTCCCAAGGGTTGGGCTGTTCGCCCATTAAAGCGGTACGCGAGCTGGGTTTAGAACGTCGTGAGACAGTTCGGTCCCTATCCGCCGTGCGCGTAAGAGACTTGAGAAGAGCTGTCCCTAGTACGAGAGGACCGGGACGGACGAACCTCTGGTGTGCCAGTTGTACCGCCAGGTGCACTGCTGGTTGGCTACGTTCGGCAGGGATAACCGCTGAAAGCATCTAAGCGGGAAGCTCGCTTCAAGATGAGGTCTCTCACCGGGACAACCGGGTAAGGCCCCCGCCCAGACCAGCGGGTTGATAGGCCGGAAGTGGAAGCACCGCAAGGTGTGCAGCTGACCGGTACTAACAGGCCGAGGGCTTGACCACACACACCCACCGGGTGCAAGAACACGTGTGCACAGTCAAGCAACGAAGAAGTCTCGCGTCCACTGTGCGGTTCTGAACGCACGAACCAGCCCCTGGTTCCACACGTTCACAGAGTTACGGCGGCCATGGCGAGAGGGAAACGCCCGGCAACATTCCGAACCCGGAAGCTAAGCCTCTCAGCGCCGATGGTACTGCCCTGGAGACGGGGTGGGAGAGTAGGACGCCGCCGGACAACCATTACCGAACGGGGGTCAGAGCTAATAGCTCTGGCCCCCTTTCGTTTGTGTCCGGTTTCTATGCCGTCGGCGACCTGCTGAGCGTGCGCCGTCAATCGAAGAGGTCCTGCAAACATGACTACTCCGCGACGCGGTCCAGGTGGCCCCCGCGGTGACCGAGGTGCCGGTGACGGCCGCGGTTCCGGCAATCCACGAGGTTCCGGCAATCCGCGCGGCTCGGGTGGATCGCGAGGTGCATCCGCCGGCGGTCCACGAGGCGGGTCGACCGGCCGCGGTGGAGCCACCGGTGCCGGCGGCGAGCGGCGCCCCCGGTCGCAAGGTCAGGGGGAGGGATCTCCTCGGGGCGGCCGGAGCGCTGGTTCCTCCCGTGACGAAAAGGGCCCGTGGCAGGAGCGACGTCCCCAGGGTGACCGTCCGCAGTGGCAGGACCGCAGGCCCCAGCACGAGCGTCCCGCCGAAGATCGTCCTCAGCGGTCGGGCGGTGGGCAGGACCGCCGTCCCCAGGGTGACCGTCCGACTGGTGACAGGCCGCAGTGGCAGGACCGTCGTCCCCAAGGGGGGCGCCCCACGGGCGACCGCCCCCAGTGGCAGGACCGTCGTGCGCAGGGTGACCGGCCGACTGGCGACCGCCCCCAGTGGCAGGACCGCAGACCCCACGGCGAGCGTCCCGCCGGGGATCGTCCTCAGCGGTCGGGCGGTGGGCAGGACCGCCGTCCCCAGGGTGACCGGCCGACCGGTGACAGGCCGCAGTGGCAGGACCGTCGTCCCCAAGGGGGACGCCCGACCGGGGACCGCCCGCAGTGGCAGGACCGCCGTCCCCAGGGTGACCGGCCGACCGGTGACAGGCCGCAGTGGCAGGACCGTCGTCCCCAAGGGGGACGCCCGACCGGGGACCGCCCGCAGTGGGAGGACCGCCGTCCGCAGGGTGATCGGCCGCAGCGCACCACCGGGTCGCGCAACGCCCAAGGGCAGTGGCAGGACCGTGCCGGGGGACGCCCGACCGGGGACCGTCCGCAGCGGGACCGGGCACAGAGCGGGAGCGCTGCCCGCGGCGACCGTCCGCAGTGGCAGGACCGCCGGCCCTCCGGTGACCGCCGACCCGCGGGTGGTCGCGCCGCCGGCCGGCCCGGTGCCGACCGCGAGGAGCGGCGTCCTCCGCTGCCGCCCGGTCCCGAGCTGCCCGAGTGGGCCGACCCTCGCGACCTCGACCCCGCCGTCCGCGGAGCTCTCCGCGGGCTCGACCCCCGCAACGCGGACAAGGTCGCCGGCCACCTCGTGGCCGCCGGCACCCTGGTGGAGGACGACCCCCAGGCGGCGCTCGCCCACGCCCGTGCCGCGCGTGACCGGGCGTCGCGCGTCGCGGCCGTCCGGGAGGCGGTCGGTGTCGCCGCGTACCACGCCGGCGACTACGCCGAGGCTGCCCGCGAGCTCCGTGCCTACCGGCGGATGAGCGGTGACCGCGGCTACCGAGCCGTGCTGGCCGACTGCGAGCGCGCGATGGGTCGGCCCGACGTCGCTCTCCGCCTCGTCGCCGAGGGACTCGCCGAGAAGCCGGACGCGGAGGAGACAGCGGAGCTGCGCATCGTCGAGTCCGGCGCCCGGCTCGACCTCGGCGAGGAGGCGGCCGCACACCTGGTGCTCGAGGCCGAGCTCGGGGGGCGTCCCGACCCGGCCATGCTCCAGGGAGCCGACCCCTCCCTCCTGCGCATCGCCTCCGCCTACGCCGACCTCCTGCAGTCGCAGGGACAGGAGGACGCGGCCGCCGAGTGGCTGACCGCGATCGCCGCCGCCGACCCCGAGGACCTCATCGGAGCCGTCGACCGCCTCGGCATCGAGTTCATCGAGGTCGAGCTGGATCTCGGCGACGTCGAGCTCGTCGACGGGGACGACGCGACCGAGGTCGAGCCGGCCGCTCCCGAGCGGGTCGAGGAGCTGCCCGAGGACGACCACGGTCTCGGGCTCAGCTTCGACCAAGAGGTCGAGGCCGAGGTCGCGGAGCTGCTCGGCGAGAGGGGGCCGGCCGAGCCGGGGACGGACGCGCCGGAGCGCGACGAGCACTGACGCCTGTCGGTGTCGCCGGCGCCGTCCACACCCGACGGCGGCGTCCACAGATCGCCGTGGACCATGGGCGGGCCTCCGGTCCTCCCGGAGGCTCGCTGCATGAGCGTGGCTGTGATCGACCGCAACGACGTGGTGCTCCGAGGGCGGGTGTCCGCGGCGGCGGAGATCCGCACGTTGCCCAGCGGGGACACCCTGCTGACCTTCCGGCTCGTCGTCCGCCGGCTCGAACCGCGTGCGCGCGGGCAGTCGGTCGACGTCCTCACCTGCATCACCTACGACCGGTCGCTGCAGCGCCGGGCCGCCCTGTGGCAGCCCGGCGACGTGGTCGAGGTCGAGGGCGCCCTGCAGCGCAGGTTCTGGCGGACCGGCTCCGGCACCGCGTCGGTGTGCGAGGTGAACTGCCGGCGGGGCCGCAAGGTGCCGCGGGCGGGGGCCGGCTCGGCCGAACGGACGGCGTGAACCGAGTCCGGCGACGTCAGTCGGCGAGCGGGCGGAGTACCAGCCCGGTGCGAGGCTTGGGCACGAAGAGCGTGGACTTGCGCGGCATGCGTGCCCCCGCGCGGGCGACGGCGGCCACGTCGGCCGGGGAGGGCGCCCGGAGCAGGAGAGCGACCCCGCTCCGCTCGACCGCCGCACCCAGGGCCTCGCCCACGGTGTGGGCGATCAGCACCGACTCCGGGTCGTCGCGCCGGTGCCACAGGAGATCCAGCAGGCCGTGGTGGGCCAGCACGACGTCGAGTCCCCGCCAGGCGGCCGGCGCTTCCGGCGGAACGGCGGCGAGCACCGCCCCCGACGGGCTCTGCAGCTGGACCAGCCGCGACCCGTCGGTGGCCAGGAAGCCTGTGGCGCGCGGGTCGTCCAGCCACCGCCGCACGGCCACGGCGACGTCCGACGTGCCCCCGGACGATGTCCGGGCGAGCTCGGTCACCCGGAAGCCCTGCGACGCCGCGGCCACGGCTGCGTCGAGCGTCAGGTCGGGGACGACGCGATGGATGGGGTCGACCCGGAGGCCACCCGCTCCCATCGGCGTCACGAGTGCCAGCACCGCGTCGCTGCCGGCGACCGCCGGTTGGCTGCGCGAGTTCGCCCGTGCCGCGGCGAACCGGTGGTGCCCGTCGGCGATCACGGCGTGCGTCCGGCCCAGCGCCTCGGTCAGCCGGCTCAGGACCTGGGGATCGGTCTCCCGCCACAGGCGGTGCAGGACGTCGTCGGTGTCGCGGAGCTCCAGGGTGGGCGGGTCCGTGCGGGCGCGATCGGTCAGCTCGGCCACGACCGGCTCCGGGTCGTGTGCCAGCACGATCGGCTCGAGATCGGTGGCCGTGGCGGCGAGGAGTGCGCGGCGTCCCTCGACGGCGACGGGAAAGGTGTCCTCGTGCGGCAGGACGGCGCTGGAGCCCGCGGGCGGCAGGGCCACGACGCCGAGCCACCCGACGGTCGCCGGTGCGCCCCATCCTTCCCCTCGTCGACCGTTCGCCGTCGGGATCCGCGCCCTCGACGGCCGTCGGGTCCGCCGAGCTGGCCGCCGAGACCCTTGCGAACTGGATCCGCGACGGGATCCTGGAGCGGGACGCCGCGCCGGCCATGTGGCTCTACGAGCTCCGCCCGGCCGGGGGCGCACCGGCGACCGTCGGGTGGCTCGGCGTCGTGGCCCTGCCGCCCGCGGGCTCCAGCGCCGTCCTGCCGCACGAGGACACCTTTCCCGTCGCCGTCGAGGGACGCCGCGCACTCCTCGCCGCCACGGCCACCGATCTCGAGCCGATCGTGCTGGCACACGACCCGGAGCCGGTCGTGGCCGAGCTGACCGATCGCGCCCGCACGGACCCGCCCACCCTGGAGCTCCGCGACACCGACGACGTCCTGCACCGCCTGTGGCGGGAGACCGATCCCCAGGTCCTGAGCCGGCTGACCGAGGCGCTGGGCCGGACGCACGCCGTGATCGCCGACGGGCACCACCGGTTCGCCGCGGCACGGGCGAACTCGCGCAGCCAACCGGCGGTCGCCGGCAGCGACGCGGTGCTGGCACTCGTGACGCCGATGGGAGCGGGTGGCCTCCGGGTCGACCCCATCCATCGCGTCGTCCCCGACCTGACGCTCGACGCAGCCGTGGCCGCGGCGTCGCAGGGCTTCCGGGTGACCGAGCTCGCCCGGACATCGTCCGGGGGCACGTCGGACGTCGCCGTGGCCGTGCGGCGGTGGCTGGACGACCCGCGCGCCACAGGCTTCCTGGCCACCGACGGGTCGCGGCTGGTCCAGCTGCAGAGCCCGTCGGGGGCGGTGCTCGCCGCCGTTCCGCCGGAAGCGCCGGCCGCCTGGCGGGGACTCGACGTCGTGCTGGCCCACCACGGCCTGCTGGATCTCCTGTGGCACCGGCGCGACGACCCGGAGTCGGTGCTGATCGCCCACACCGTGGGCGAGGCCCTGGGTGCGGCGGTCGAGCGGAGCGGGGTCGCTCTCCTGCTCCGGGCGCCCTCCCCGGCCGACGTGGCCGCCGTCGCCCGCGCGGGGGCACGCATGCCGCGCAAGTCCACGCTCTTCGTGCCCAAGCCTCGCACCGGGCTGGTACTCCGCCCGCTCGCCGACTGACGTCGCCGGACTCGGTTCACGCCGTCCGTTCGGCCGAGCCGGCCCCCGCCCGCGGCACCTTGCGGCCCCGCCGGCAGTTCACCTCGCACACCGACGCGGTGCCGGAGCCGGTCCGCCAGAACCTGCGCTGCAGGGCGCCCTCGACCTCGACCACGTCGCCGGGCTGCCACAGGGCGGCCCGGCGCTGCAGCGACCGGTCGTAGGTGATGCAGGTGAGGACGTCGACCGACTGCCCGCGCGCACGCGGTTCGAGCCGGCGGACGACGAGCCGGAAGGTCAGCAGGGTGTCCCCGCTGGGCAACGTGCGGATCTCCGCCGCCGCGGACACCCGCCCTCGGAGCACCACGTCGTTGCGGTCGATCACAGCCACGCTCATGCAGCGAGCCTCCGGGAGGACCGGAGGCCCGCCCATGGTCCACGGCGATCTGTGGACGCCGCCGTCGGGTGTGGACGGCGCCGGCGACACCGACAGGCGTCAGTGCTCGTCGCGCTCCGGCGCGTCCGTCCCCGGCTCGGCCGGCCCCCTCTCGCCGAGCAGCTCCGCGACCTCGGCCTCGACCTCTTGGTCGAAGCTGAGCCCGAGACCGTGGTCGTCCTCGGGCAGCTCCTCGACCCGCTCGGGAGCGGCCGGCTCGACCTCGGTCGCGTCGTCCCCGTCGACGAGCTCGACGTCGCCGAGATCCAGCTCGACCTCGATGAACTCGATGCCGAGGCGGTCGACGGCTCCGATGAGGTCCTCGGGGTCGGCGGCGGCGATCGCGGTCAGCCACTCGGCGGCCGCGTCCTCCTGTCCCTGCGACTGCAGGAGGTCGGCGTAGGCGGAGGCGATGCGCAGGAGGGAGGGGTCGGCTCCCTGGAGCATGGCCGGGTCGGGACGCCCCCCGAGCTCGGCCTCGAGCACCAGGTGTGCGGCCGCCTCCTCGCCGAGGTCGAGCCGGGCGCCGGACTCGACGATGCGCAGCTCCGCTGTCTCCTCCGCGTCCGGCTTCTCGGCGAGTCCCTCGGCGACGAGGCGGAGAGCGACGTCGGGCCGACCCATCGCGCGCTCGCAGTCGGCCAGCACGGCTCGGTAGCCGCGGTCACCGCTCATCCGCCGGTAGGCACGGAGCTCGCGGGCAG
The DNA here is from genome assembly GCF_004570345.1 of Blastococcus sp. CT_GayMR20. Next base: position 7,870 of record NZ_SPQM01000143.1, read on the forward strand.
CCTCGGCGTAGTCGCCGGCGTGGTACGCGGCGACACCGACCGCCTCCCGGACGGCCGCGACGCGCGACGCCCGGTCACGCGCGGCACGGGCGTGGGCGAGCGCCGCCTGGGGGTCGTCCTCCACCAGGGTGCCGGCGGCCACGAGGTGGCCGGCGACCTTGTCCGCGTTGCGGGGGTCGAGCCCGCGGAGAGCTCCGCGGACGGCGGGGTCGAGGTCGCGAGGGTCGGCCCACTCGGGCAGCTCGGGACCGGGCGGCAGCGGAGGACGCCGCTCCTCGCGGTCGGCACCGGGCCGGCCGGCGGCGCGACCACCCGCGGGTCGGCGGTCACCGGAGGGCCGGCGGTCCTGCCACTGCGGACGGTCGCCGCGGGCAGCGCTCCCGCTCTGTGCCCGGTCCCGCTGCGGACGGTCCCCGGTCGGGCGTCCCCCGGCACGGTCCTGCCACTGCCCTTGGGCGTTGCGCGACCCGGTGGTGCGCTGCGGCCGATCACCCTGCGGACGGCGGTCCTCCCACTGCGGGCGGTCCCCGGTCGGGCGTCCCCCTTGGGGACGACGGTCCTGCCACTGCGGCCTGTCACCGGTCGGCCGGTCACCCTGGGGACGGCGGTCCTGCCACTGCGGGCGGTCCCCGGTCGGGCGTCCCCCTTGGGGACGACGGTCCTGCCACTGCGGCCTGTCACCGGTCGGCCGGTCACCCTGGGGACGGCGGTCCTGCCCACCGCCCGACCGCTGAGGACGATCCCCGGCGGGACGCTCGCCGTGGGGTCTGCGGTCCTGCCACTGGGGGCGGTCGCCAGTCGGCCGGTCACCCTGCGCACGACGGTCCTGCCACTGGGGGCGGTCGCCCGTGGGGCGCCCCCCTTGGGGACGACGGTCCTGCCACTGCGGCCTGTCACCAGTCGGACGGTCACCCTGGGGACGGCGGTCCTGCCCACCGCCCGACCGCTGAGGACGATCTTCGGCGGGACGCTCGTGCTGGGGCCTGCGGTCCTGCCACTGCGGACGGTCACCCTGGGGACGTCGCTCCTGCCACGGGCCCTTTTCGTCACGGGAGGAACCAGCGCTCCGGCCGCCCCGAGGAGATCCCTCCCCCTGACCTTGCGACCGGGGGCGCCGCTCGCCGCCGGCACCGGTGGCTCCACCGCGGCCGGTCGACCCGCCTCGTGGACCGCCGGCGGATGCACCTCGCGATCCACCCGAGCCGCGCGGATTGCCGGAACCTCGTGGATTGCCGGAACCGCGGCCGTCACCGGCACCTCGGTCACCGCGGGGGCCACCTGGACCGCGTCGCGGAGTAGTCATGTTTGCAGGACCTCTTCGATTGACGGCGCACGCTCAGCAGGTCGCCGACGGCATAGAAACCGGACACAAACGAAAGGGGGCCAGAGCTATTAGCTCTGACCCCCGTTCGGTAATGGTTGTCCGGCGGCGTCCTACTCTCCCACCCCGTCTCCAGGGCAGTACCATCGGCGCTGAGAGGCTTAGCTTCCGGGTTCGGAATGTTGCCGGGCGTTTCCCTCTCGCCATGGCCGCCGTAACTCTGTGAACGTGTGGAACCAGGGGCTGGTTCGTGCGTTCAGAACCGCACAGTGGACGCGAGACTTCTTCGTTGCTTGACTGTGCACACGTGTTCTTGCACCCGGTGGGTGTGTGTGGTCAAGCCCTCGGCCTGTTAGTACCGGTCAGCTGCACACCTTGCGGTGCTTCCACTTCCGGCCTATCAACCCGCTGGTCTGGGCGGGGGCCTTACCCGGTTGTCCCGGTGAGAGACCTCATCTTGAAGCGAGCTTCCCGCTTAGATGCTTTCAGCGGTTATCCCTGCCGAACGTAGCCAACCAGCAGTGCACCTGGCGGTACAACTGGCACACCAGAGGTTCGTCCGTCCCGGTCCTCTCGTACTAGGGACAGCTCTTCTCAAGTCTCTTACGCGCACGGCGGATAGGGACCGAACTGTCTCACGACGTTCTAAACCCAGCTCGCGTACCGCTTTAATGGGCGAACAGCCCAACCCTTGGGACCTACTCCAGCCCCAGGATGCGACGAGCCGACATCGAGGTGCCAAACCATCCCGTCGATATGGACTCTTGGGGAAGATCAGCCTGTTATCCCCGGGGTACCTTTTATCCGTTGAGCGACACCGCTTCCACATGCCGGTGCCGGGTCACTAGTCCCAGCTTTCGCTCCTGCTCGACCCGTCGGTCTCGCAGTCAAGCTCCCTTGTGCACTTGCACTCGACACCTGATTGCCAACCAGGCTGAGGGAACCTTTGGGCGCCTCCGTTACATTTTGGGAGGCAACCGCCCCAGTTAAACTACCCACCTGACACTGTCCCTGATCCGGATCACGGACCGAGGTTAGACATCCAATTCGACCAGAGTGGTATTTCAACGGCGACTCCACGGACACTGGCGTGCCCGCTTCACAGTCTCCCACCTATCCTACACAAGCCGAACCGAACACCAATATCAAGCTATAGTAAAGGTCCCGGGGTCTTTCCGTCCTGCCGCGCGTAACGAGCATCTTTACTCGTAGTGCAATTTCGCCGAGCCTGTGGTTGAGACAGCTGAGAAGTCGTTACGCCATTCGTGCAGGTCGGAACTTACCCGACAAGGAATTTCGCTACCTTAGGATGGTTATAGTTACCACCGCCGTTTACTGGCGCTTGAGTTCTGAGCTTCACCCACCGAAGTGGATTAACCCGTCCCCTTAACGTTCCAGCACCGGGCAGGCGTCAGTCCGTATACATCGTCTTACGACTTCGCACGGACCTGTGTTTTTAGTAAACAGTCGCTTCTCACTGGTCTCTGCGGCCCCCCACCGCTGCCCACCGTGAAGGTGTTGACGGTGAAGGGCCCCCCTTCTCCCGAAGTTACGGGGGCATTTTGCCGAGTTCCTTAACCACAGTTCGCTCGATCGCCTCGGTATTCTCTACCTGACCACCTGAGTTGGTTTGGGGTACGGGCCGCTCGGAACTCGCTAGAGGCTTTTCTCGGCAGCATAGGATCATCCAATTCGCCTCATTCGGCTATGCGTCAGGCCTCACCCTCGTGTGGAACGGATTTACCTGTTCCACGGGCCACACCCTTGCACCGGTACTACCACTCACCGGTAGGACTACCTTCCTGCGTCACCCCATCGCTTGCCTACTACCAGTCCGGGTCCCGCGCTAGTTCCGGCACCCAGCCCTCGAAAGGACCGGGCACCGGTGTTCGGGCGGTCAGCATCGCTGGGTTCAGCATGGGCGTTCCTTCGCGGGTACGGGAATATCAACCCGTTGTCCATCGACTACGCCTGTCGGCCTCGCCTTAGGTCCCGACTCACCCTGGGCGGATTAGCCTGGCCCAGGAACCCTTGGTCTTCCGGCGGGGGAGGTTCTCACTCCCCTCTCGCTACTCATGCCTGCATTCTCACTCGCGTGGCGTCCACGGCTGGATCACTCCGCCGCTTCGACCGCCACACGACGCTCCCCTACCCATCCACACACCTGGCCGCCGGCTCGAGGCCGGCGACGGGTTGTTGT
>NZ_SPQM01000144.1 GCF_004570345.1 Blastococcus sp. CT_GayMR20
GCCCCCGGCCGCCCCCGGCCGCCGCCCCGCTCCCCGCACGAAGGCACGTGCGAACGCCGGGCGCACGAAGGCCGGGGGGGCGACCGCCCCGCGAACGGGGTCGTCGTGGTCCACCCGCCTCGGCGTGGTGGCCATGAGCACGCTGCTGCTACCGGCCGCGGCGTCCCTCGTGCTGTCCGGTGGGAACGACGCCGACCAGGGCGGCGGCGTCGACGTCACGAGTCTCGCGCTGGCAGCGCAGGGCACGCTGCTCGAGCGGGCGGGCGAGTACCGCCGGCTGGAGAAGGAGGTCGCCGCGCGGACGGCCCAGCTCCAGGAGGCGCGCACCGCCGAGCAGGCCGCCCGCACCCAGGTCGCGACGGAGCGGGCGGTCGTCGGATCGACCGCCGCCGACCTCTACACCTCGGCCCCGGTCGAGCGCTATCCGCTGCTGGGCCTCGACGTCCGCGACGCCTCGGCCACCTCCGACGTGCTGTTCTCCCAGGCGCTCGCCGATCAGGCCGACCGCGCGCTCGAGAGCGCCGTGGTGCGTGCCGAGCGGAGCGCCGACGTCCTCGAGGCCGCCACCGGCAGGGTCGCCGCAGCCTCCTCCGCCGTCGCGGACGTGACCGCGCGCGCGGCCGACGTCCTGGCCACCGTGCGCGCCGAGGTCGACGGGCTGAGCACCGAGGTGGCCGCCCGGCTGGCGGCGCTCGGCTCGATCCCCGCGAGCGGGGTCCAGCAGGAGCGCAACCAGCAGGCGATGGCGCGCTGGCAGGAGTACCTCGCCCAGCTGGCCGCCGCCGGCATCGAGCCGCCCCCCGCGGCCGAGCTCACCGACCTCACGGACCTGCCGTCCGGCCTGTCGCCCGCACTGGACGCCGGCGGACAGCCGGTGCCGGGCGTCGCCTGGGCAGTGATCGGCAACAAGCCGGTCACCGTCCTGCCCGCCGAGACCGTCGCGGCCGTGAGCGCCGCGCTCTCCCAGCTCGGCAAGCCGTTCGCGCCCGCCACCTCGGGTCCGGACACCTACGACTGCGGCGGCTTCACCGCCGCCTCCTGGCTGCTGGCCGGGTACGCCGTGCCCCCGACGCCCCAGGACCAGTGGGCCACCGGCGCCGCCGTGCCGCTCGCGAACCTGCACATCGGTGACCTGGTGTTCGCCCCCGGCGGCCGGGACGTCGGCATCTACCTCGGCAACGGCGACGTCGTCAGCTCCACCGCGAGCAGCTACCAGGTGGCGGTGCGCTCCGTCGAGGCCGGCTCCACGGCGACGAGGGTGACGGTGCCCGCGCCCGCCACCCCCAACGCGGCGCTGCCGCTGGACGCCCGCATCGGGAACTGCGGCGCCATCCCGCCGGCCCCGGGCACGGTGGACCCGTCCTGGGGCGGGTTCAGCAACGGCCGCATCCCGGGTGACGCGCTGTGCGCGCTGGGCGTGCACCGCCACGCCCTCCGGTGCGACGCCGCGGCGTCCTACTCGCTGATGGACGACGCCTTCCAGGCGGCGTTCGGCAGCCGGCTCTGCATCACCGACTCCTACCGGTCCTACGCCTCGCAGGTGTCCGCGTTCGCGCGCAAGCCCGCGCTCGCCGCGGTGCCGGGCACCTCGAACCACGGCTGGGCACTGGCGGTCGACCTGTGCGGCGGCATCAACGTGGCCGGCAGCCCGCAGTGGGACTGGATGTGGGCGAACGCCCCGCGCTTCGGTTTCGTGCAGCCCGACTGGGCGGCGCCGGGCGGCGAGAAGCCCGAGCCGTGGCACTGGGAGTACGGCTACATCTCCTGAGCGGGTTCAGAGCCAGGGGAGATCGACGACGCCACGCCACGGCAGCGTGACGCTGGCCTCGGGGGTCTCCCCCGCGAGGCGGGCCGCGATCGCCGGTCCCGCGCAGGCGACCGGCCGGTGCGGCGTGACGACCACGTGCATGTCGTCGAACAGCAGCCCCGCCGACGCGGCCGCGGCCAGCATCTGCTCGGGGGCGACCAGCGCGGCCGTGGCCAGGACGGCGACGTCCCGGTGCGACCAGAGGGCCACGGGTCCCTCGACCCGGAGGTCCAGGCGTACGTCGTGCGAGCGCCCCGTGGCCGCCGACCGGGTGCGGTGCACCGCGTCGTCGCCGGCTTCCCGTGAGGGCGTCCAGGGCAGAGCCAGGTCGCCGCGGCGGACGACGACCCGCCAGCCCACCGCCGTCCTGTTCCGGTCGCTCCAGTCGAGCACCGCCGTGCCGGCGGCCGCAGCGGCGACGTCGGTCACGGGGCGGTGCGCGACCCACGAGGACAGCGCGGCGGCGATGCCGTCCGGCGTCGGCGCGACCCCCGCCCGGGTCATGTCGTCGGCCAGCTCGCTGAGGTGCACGCGCAGCCGGCGCTCGTCCTCCTCCAGGACGACGAGGGAACCCGCGCCCGACCGCTGGACGACGTCCAGCCGGAGTCGGGTGGTCGCCAGCGACGGCAGCACGGCGTCGGCGACCTCGCGGAGGTCGGCGACGTCGATGCGGGGTGCCCGCAACCGCTGGAGGAGGCCGGCGGAACCGCCGCCGAACCGGTCGTCCATCAGGTGAGCGCTCCCCCGCCGAGCACGGCGCGGACGGAGTCGGGAAGGGACGTCAGGGCGAGGACGCCGGCGAGCTCGGCGGCGCTGAGGCGGACCGGGAGCACGTCGTCGTCCCAGCCGGTCGCCCGGCGGACCCGAGCGGCCGAGGCCGGCCAGACAGCGTCACGGGCGGCTGCCACGTGCAGTTCGGTGAGCACGTCCTCGAGGTGGATCGCGGCGACCGGGTGGACCAGGCGGCTCGTGAGGGCGGCGCGGACCGTGGTCGCGAGCTGCGTGCGGTGGGTCCCGTCGAGCCAGTGCGGCACCAGGACCTCCGACCCCGGCACGCCGGCCGGCAGGGCGGTCACGGGCGCCCGCCCGCGTCGAGGAGGAGGACCCCCACGCCCGCGGGCCCGGTGCCGTGGTCGTCGTTCCCCCGTGGTGTCACGAGGTGGATATCGGCAGAGCGGCACCCCGATCGACCCGTCCACGGACGTTTTCCCGTCCGCTCCCGGAGTCCGCCCGCGTAACCCCTGCGCTACTGGGGCGTTGCCCATCCGTAGCCGCTCCCAGGAGGCCTGCTCATGCGCCGCACCGCCACCGTCGCACTCGCCGTCACGCTGGCCACCTCGGTGGTCACCGCCGGCGCCTCGTCCGCCCAGGGGAAGCCGGGGGACTCGGCCGCGCCGCGGGACGTGATGTTCGTGGGCAACAACTGGGACGGCACCGCGACCGTCGTCGACCCGCGGACGTACGAGCCGCTGCGGACGATCGACACCATCCCCGACCGGGCCCAGCGGATGGCCGAGATCGTCGCCGCCCCCGACAAGCTTGCCTTCTACCTGGCCGTCCGGGCCGCGATCGGCGAGGGCAACGCGCAGTACACCGACGACATGTTCACCACGCGCGACGGGCGGCTGCTGGCGGTCAGCCGGCCCAGCTTCGCCGACGTCGTGGGCATCGACCTGGCGACCGGCGCCGTCGCGTGGCGCTTTCCCATGGACGGTTACCGGTCCGACCACATGGGCGTCTCCCCGGACGGCGAGCGGCTGCTGGTCAGCGACTCGACGGCGAACAAGGTGCATGAGCTCGACATCCGCACCGGCGCGAAGACCGGGGAGTTCGCCAGCGGGGACAGCCCGCACGAGAACAACTACACCGCCGACGGCGAGCGGGTGTTCCACGCCAGCATCGGCCGGGTGTACACGCCCACCGACCGGCCCGTCGTCCGCCAGCCCTACGACACCCTCAAGGGCGCGCGCTGGTTCCAGACCGTGCGCACCGACGACCTGTCCATCGAGCACCGCTGGGACATGGGCCGCGAGCTGGAAGAGGCCGGCTACCCGGGCATGGCGTCGGCCGTCCGCCCGATGACGCTGGCGCCCGACGAGCGCTTCGTCTACCTGCAGGTCTCGTTCTTCCACGGCTGGATCGAGTTCGACACCCAGGCCGCGGACCTGAGTGCCACGACGACGTACGAGGGCGAGCCGGCCGTCGGTGCCGTCCGGCGCGTGGTGGAACTGCCGAAGCGGACCAGCGAGCCGCGCGAGCGGTACGTGCTCGACTCGGCGCACCACGGCATGACGATGAACGCCTCGGGGACGATGCTCTGCGCCGCCGGGACCATGGACGGCTACGCCGCGATCGTCGACCGCGAGAGCGAGGCCTACTCGCTCGTCGAGGTGGGCGACAAGCCGTACTGGTCGACCAACGGACCCGAGGGCGAGACGTGCTGGGTGTCGGTCAGCGGCGAGGACGCGGTCGTCGTCATCGACTACGCGACCGCGCAGACGCTGGCGACGATCCCGGTCGGCGACCACCCGCAGCGCGTGCGCGAGGGCGTCGTCGCGAAGGACGTCCTCGCGACCTGGCGCCGATGAACGACCGGAACCGCCATTTCGGCACTTCCGAAGAGGTGCCGGAATGGCGGTTTCGGTCGTTCAGTCGACGAGTTCGGCGAGGCGGACCTTCAGCGCCTGCTCGACCCGGTCGGCGTAGACGTTCATGTTCCGCACCGAGGTGTTCAGGTCCGACGACAGCTGCGTCTTCGTCTGCCCGCCCCAGGTGGTGAGGTACCAGGTCGCCCAGCCCAGCACGTTGGGCTGGCCGGCCCGCTGGTCGCGCCGCGCCATGGGGTCCGGCGCGCAGGCCGCGGTCAGGGCGTGCGAGAGCAGGGTCTGCTCCGCCTCGCCCATGATCTCGTCCGGCGCCTCCGAGGAGTCCGGCAGCAGGATCTCCGTCGCGTCCGGACCGCCGTCCAGGGACTGCAGGTTGCGCAGGCCGTTGAGCGTCGCCACGGTCTGGGAGTTCCGGCGCAGCGTCGCGACGCTCTGCCCCATGTAGGCGGCCAGCTCCTTCTCGCTGGGACGGCGCTGGTGCTCGGCGATGAACGCGGCGATCGCCTTCTGCTGCTTGTGCTCGGTGTCGGCCGCCGTCCGCCCGTGGGCGTTGCGGCCGAGATCGTGCACCCACTTGGACAGCTGGGTGGCGAGGAAGGCGCCGAAGGGGACGCCCTTGGTCTCGTCGTACTGGCTGACGGCCTTGAGCACCCACTCGTACACCTGCTGACCGAGGTCGTCCGGGTCGGGCAGGTGCAGGCGGATCGTGCTCATGTTGCGCTGCAGGCGCTTGAGGCTGACCGGCCCGTAGTGCCGGCACAGGTCGTTCAGGAAGTCCGCCGGCAGGTCGCGCGGCGCGCGGCGGCGGACGTCGGTCTCGGCGCGCAGCCCGACCGTGGTGGACCCGTGCCGGGCGGCCCAGGCGCGGATCCAGTCGGCCAGCACCGAGGCCGAGCCGCAGGCACCGTCGACGCGGTAGAGCCCGTCGCCCTGGTCGTAGCTGACGGTCACCCCGTCGGGGAGGTCGTCGCGGAACTCCTCGAGCGGCAGCTCACGGTCGACGCGGAAGTGGACGCGGTCGCGGGGGGTGATGGGCGCCAGCGCCCATCCTTCGGCCTCCGGGATGCCGCCGAAGACGAGCGGCTGACGGACGCGGTTGCGGTAGTCGGTGGTGGTGGACACGGAGGTTGAAACGCAATCGGACACCGGTACTCCTGGGCACTACGGGGAAGGAGGGTCTCGGGGAAGGAGACCCGGAAGTTGCTCGGGAGAGGCCGTCAGGCCGGGATGCGTTCGCCCTGACCCGGCATGCGCGGGGCCGGCACCGGCGAGCCGCCCGACAGGGGCAGACCCTCCAGCACGTCGGCGGCCGAGACGCCGTGGGCCGCCTGCTCCAGCAGGACGGCGGCGGCGGCGCGCTCCGCGCCGCTGGGCTCGGCGGTGTAGACCGGCATGTGGTCGTACAGCGACGCGAAGATCGCGCTGACGAACGCGTAGGCGGCCTGCGCCTGAGGGGAGAACTTGGCGACGGCGGTGCGCGGCCCGAGGTCGACGCCGACGGTCACGCGGACCACCCGGTCGTCCTTGCTCAGCCCGGTGACGGCGAAGGAGACCTCCTCGTGCTCCGCGGCGAGGGTCGCGAGGGCGGCGAGGCACTTGCGGGTCGCGCCACGACGCGGCCGGAGCTGGACGTGGACGACCACGGTCTCCGGCTCGGTCTGCTCGATGGCCTGTCCGTCGAGCGCCACTGCGTTGATTGCACTGCGTTCCATGCTGATCGCCCCCTGTCACTTGCTTGGGGAGGAATCTGCCCTATCGCCTCGGCAACCGAGCCCACAACACTCGCCGTGTCATACGCAGTTCCGGTGCACTTCTTCGGCAGAAGTTGCCCGTGTCGACGGGGTGCGCGACTCAGGCGACGACACGCTGGCACAGTCTGCTGAAAACCCTGGCGCTCCGGCCATGCAGATATGTCAGGTGGACGTGTCCTCTGCCGTGTCCGCCGCGGCCTCGCCCGCGGTCGCGGACGGCGCGAACGCGGCCAGCGCGCCGAGACTGTCGGCCGTGACCTGGGCGGCCAGCAGGTTCGCCTCGGCGATCTGCCGGTAGACCTCCTCGCGGTGGATCGCGACCTCGCGGGGAGCCTTGAAACCGAGCCGGACGGTGCCGCCCCGGACCTCGACGACGTGCACCTCGATGTCGTCGCCGATGCGGATCGTCTCGCCGACGCTGCGGGTGAGTGTGAGCACGAGTACCCCTCCATGGGTGCGTGGTGGTGGCCGTCCTTGGCGTGCCCGACGAGCGGGCGGGTGGAGCATGTCGAGCCGGCTGCACGATGCCACAGCCGCTCTGCAGTGAGTTATCGGCAGTCGCTACCCACGCAGTGGCCGCCTGATCGGATGAGCGCCGTCCTGAAGCACGACCTGCCGTGCCCGGCACGTCGCCGGGTGCACGACCACCGGGGCCCGGAGGTTCGCCGTCGCCGCGGCGACGTCCCCGTCCGGCACGGTCAGGATGCAGTACAGCTCCGCATCCGCACCGTCCTGCAGGCCGAGCTCCTCGCGGACGCCACCGGGCAGCACCGGTGCGTAGTCCCGGAAGAAGAAGTCCGCCCGACCGGTGAGGAACCGGGGACCGTCGGGGGCCATCGACTGCAGCCAGAACAGCCGGCCGCCGTCCTCGGCGGGGACGAGGACGTAGTCCCGGTGACCGGGGAACCCGGGCAGCGGCTCGGCCAGCGTCAACGGCCGCACCGCGGCCGGCGTCCGCGCGGGGGCATGCGCGGGAGCCGGCCGCGTCGCGGGCGCCGGCGACGGCATGAGCAGGGACGTGGTCATCAGCGGAGGTAGTCCATGAGCGTCGGCGAGATCGCCTTGGCCGTGGCCTGCAGCGCGGCTTCGTACCCGACCTGCTGCATCTGCAGCTTCATGATGGTGTTCGGCAGGTCGACGTTCTCGGTCTCGGCCAGCAGGGACTCCAGGGTGAGCGCCCGGTCGGCGTTGATCTGGGCGAGACCGTCGATCCGCTTGGCCCGGGCACCGACGTCGGCGACCGCGGTGTACATGCCCTGCATGACCACGTCCAGGTCGGCGAGGTGGGTCTCGAGCGCCGCCGGGTCGGCGAGGAGGTCCGTGGCGATCCGGTCGACGACGGCGAACAGGTCGTTCCCCGGCGTGCCGAAGGCCTCGGGCCCGGTGAGGTCGACCCGCAGGACCTCGGTCTCGGACACCCGGCGGGTGACCGGCGGACCGGCCAGCCCGACGTAGGCGCCCGTGACGTCGTAGGCCTTCTGCCCCGGCGTCACCCCGCCGAACAGGGGGCGACCCTGGATGTTCGTGTTGGCCAGCGTGAGCAGGCCCTCGCGCAGCGACGCGACCTCCGTGGCCAGGGCCTTCTGACTCGCCTCGGACGACGAGCCGCTGTTCAGGCCCTGCACCGTGAGGTCGCGGACCTTGCGCGTGACGTCGAGCATGTTCTGCAGCGTGGAGTCGGTCTGGTCCAGCCAGTTCCCGCCGTCGGTGATGTTGCGCGCCTCCTGGGCGACGCTGGCCATCTCGGAGCGGGTCTGCATCGCCCGGTTGGCGCCGGTCGGCGAATCCGACGGCGCGTTGATGAGCCGGCCGGAGGTGAGCTGGTGCTGCAGCTTGGCGACGGCGTCGAGGTTGCGGTTGAGCCCTTGGAGGCTGGTGAGCGTGACCGCGCGCTGGGTGATCCGCACTCAGATCACCGCCCCACGAGACCGGTGCGGTTGATCAGCACGTCGAGCGTCTCGTCGATCGCGGTGACCATGCGGCCTGCCGCGGAGTAGGCGTGCTGGAAGGACAGCATGTTGGTCATCTCCTCGTCGAGGTTGACACCGGACACCGACTCGCGGGCGGCGTCCACCTGGGTGCTGATGACGCCCTGGATGCCGAGGTTGCGTTGCGACACCGCGGACTGGACACCCAGTTCGACGATCATCTTGCGGTACTGGGCGTCGGTCCCCGTCGTCGAGAGACGGAGCTGGGCGATCTTGTCGGCGTTGCCGTTGTCGAGCGCCGGGACCCCCGCGATCGGGGGGACCGACGACGCGGCGACCAGCGTCGGGTCGGTGATCATGACCTTGAGCGACTCCGCGGTGAGCGGCCCACCGGAGGACCCGAGGAGCGGGCCACCGGGGTTTCCCGCGAGGTCGTACCCGGTCGTGTGCGCCCCGTTGAGGCTCGCGGCGAGGTCCTGGGCGAACGTGTCCATCTGGGCCCGGTAGGACGGGATGATCGTGTTCAGCGAGTTCAGCTGACCACCGGCGGTGCCGCTGGGCGTCACCGTGAAGCCCCCGGTCGCCGTGACGATCCGGGGCTTGTCCGTGGCCGTGATCAGGTCGGGGTCGGTCGGTCCCATGACGGCGAACTCGCTGGCCTGCGTCCCGGAGACGAGCGACATGCCCCCCACGATCACGTCGACGGCGCCGTCCTGCCCGGGTCGCACGGTGGCGCCGACCTGGTCGGCGAGCTTCATGATGAGCAGGTCGCGCTGGTCGGCGAGGTCGTTGGCGGGCAGCCCGCTCTGGGTCGCGCCCTTGATCGCCTTGTTGAGCTGCGCGATCGTCACCGCGCTCGCGTTGACGTCCTTGACGAGCACGTCGAGGTTCTCCCGCGTCTGGCCCCACTGGGCGCCCAGCGCGGCCTGGCTGAAGTGCAGGCCGCCCACCAGCGTCTCGAGCTGCTTCAGGACCTGCCCGCGCGCCGCCGGCTCCTTCGGGTTGTTGGCGACGTCCTGCCAGCCCTTCCACATGTCGGCCAGCAGGCTCTGGATGCCGGTGTCACTCGGCTCGCGAAAAGCCTGCTCGACCAGCTCGTAGGCGTCGGTCTCGGCGGTCAGGCGGGCGCCGTTGGCGTGCTCGATGTGCCCGCGGCCCTCCAGGAAGGCGTCCCGGATCCGCGTGACGTCGTCGGCGCTGACACCGGCGCCGATGCCGGGACTGGTGGAGTAGAAGGCCGGGGTGACGCTGCCGCCGATGGCCTGCAGGTCGACCCGCTGGCGGGAGTACCCCTCGGTGTTGACGTTGGCGATGTTCTGGCCGGTGACGTCGAGGGCCCGGCGCTGCGCCCAGAGGGCGGTCGTCGCCGCGTTGAGGCTCGAGAACGTGCTCACGTGGACTCCTCGCCGGCGCTCGTCGGCTGCGTGCGCAGGGCTCCGGTGTTCATCGGTGAACCCGCGAGCTCGTTCACAGGGCACCGTCCAGGGTGACGGCGCGGTGCGAGCCGTCGGCCGCACGGCCGGTGGCCCCGTAGGTGCCGGCGGACGGAGTCTTCACCGTCAGCAGCGCGTCGCCGATCGCGGCGAGGCCGCCCTCGATCAGCTCCCGGTTGGCGTCGGAGAGGCTGCGCAGGTCGGTGACCAGGACCAGCAGCGACTCGTGGTGCTTCCCGAACAGGTCGTTCCACGGCGCGGGGGCCGCGTCGGCCACCTGCCGGAGCGACGGGTTGGCGCCCAGACCGAGCTTGACGGCGATGGCCTCCGTGGCCGCGGCGCGCTCCACCTCGAGGGTGCGCAGCTGGTCGAGGACGACCTCGATCTCGTGGGCGATGCGCGCCAGCCACCGGGTCTTGCCCGTGAGGATCAGGTACTGCTTCTCCTCGGCCTTGAACAGCAGCAGGTCCAGGAGCTCCTGCTCCCGCCACAGCAACGTCGACAGGTGCTGGTAGTCCACGTGTCCACCGCCCTTCCGTCGTCTGTCTCCGTATCCCGCCCGTCCGGTCGTGCCGGGGGGTCTCGTCGAGCTGCCATCGGCACCCCGCGGACGGCCCTCAAGCCGAAGCCCCAACTCCGCGCTCAAGTTCCGGAGGAAATGTGCCGAGGGCGGTGCGATGCACGCCTGGGTCCGCCGAGAAGAAGGAACGTGAGCCCAGCCCGTGCATTGGCGACCGAACGCCCATCGCGCCAGCGACCCATGGACGAGCGTCAGCGACCTACGGATCAACGACAGCGGCCCACCCATGACCGGTCGCACGCCGAACGGAACCGGTCCGGCCGCGCGCCCCACGCCAGTCGGGTGCGCACGCAGGACGAGGTCGACGCGCTCGTGACCGAACATCTGCCCCTGGCGTCGTTCGCGGTCAACGCAGTCGCCGCCCGCATCTCCCTGCCCGGCCACGTCAGCCGAGAGGACCTGCTCTCCTGTGCGCACGTGGCCCTCGTCGAGGTCGCCAAGCGGTTCGACCCCTCGGCCGGCGCCTCGTTCGCCACCTACGCCCTGGCCCGCCTGCAGGGCGCCGTCCTCGACGAGCTGCGCTCGGGTGACTGGGCGAGCCGCTCGGTGCGCGCCGCCGCCCGGCGCAGCGACGCCGCCGCGGACGCGCTCACCATCTCCCTGGGCCGGCCGCCGTCCCGCGAGGAACTGGCCGCGAGCCTCGGCGTCCCGCGCAGCGAGCTGGACAACCTCCAGGTCGACGTCCACCGCGCGGTGATGGTCAGCATCGACGCCGAGGCCGGCGGAGACGGCACGTCGCTCGACCTGCCCGACACCGGCGAGTCCCCGGAGCGGGCCGTCCTCCGCGGCGAGCGGGCCCGCTACCTGCACGACGCGATCCGTGCCCTGCCTGACCGGCTCGACGAGGTCGTCGAGCGCAATTTCTTCGGTGACGAATCACTGACGGACATCGCCAACGACCTCGGCGTCACCCTGTCGCGGGTCTCGCAGATGCGAGCTCGGGCACTGACCCTGCTGCACGCCGCGATGAGCGAGGTGTGGGAGGGCAAGGCCGTGCCGGCCGACGGCGGGGTTCGCGCGCGCAACCAGCAGAAGTCCTACGTCGAGCGCGTGGCGGGGCGATCACCGATCCCTGCTCGCCTGCCCCGCCAGCGTTCCGGGTGGCCGATGACCGGCCGAGGGACGGCGGCGCAACCCGCCTGAACCTGCCCGGACGGGTCGCCGACCGGGTGAAACGAGGCGAAAAAGTACCTGGTTCGCCTCAAGAAGAGACACCCCACGCCGTAATCAGCAGTGGAGACCACAACCCCGCAGCACGGATGCAGCGGGACATCCAGAAAGACCCCATCCAAGGAGGAACATCATGGGTCTGCGCGTCAACAACAACATCGCGGCGCTCAACGCGTACCGCAACCTGTCCGTCACCGACGGCCAGATGAGCAAGTCGCTGGAGAAGCTCTCGTCCGGTTTCCGGATCAACCGCGCTGCCGACGACGCGGCCGGCCTGGCCATCTCCGAGGGACTCCGGTCCCAGATCGGTGGCCTGAAGGTCGCCGTCCGCAACACCCAGGACGGCATCTCGGTCGTGCAGACCGCTGAAGGTGCGCTCACCGAGACGCACAGCATCCTCC
>NZ_SPQM01000145.1 GCF_004570345.1 Blastococcus sp. CT_GayMR20
CGTGACGGCCAGCTGACGGGCCTGCTGGTCGGCGGAGTCGACCCCGCCGACCTGCCGGACCCGGCGCTCGCCGAGGCGGCGCTGGCCAGCGCCGGCTTCGTGGTCAGCCTGGAGATGTTCCCGAGCGCGGTCACCGAGTGGGCCGACGTCGTCCTCCCGGTCGCCGCCGCCGCAGAGAAGGCCGGCAGCTACCTCGACTGGGAGGGCCGGGTCCGGTCCTTCGACGCCACGCTGCACGGCACTGGCCAGCTGCCCGACGGCCGCGTCCTGCAGGGCCTGGCCGACGAGATGGACGTCGACCTGCGGCTGCCCACGCCGGAGGCGGCCCGCGCCGAGCTCGCCGCCCTGGGCGCGGCCCATCGCCCCGCCGATGGATCTTCCCAACCTCCCGTGGGGCTCGACGTGCCACCACCGCCGTCGCCGGCCACCGACGGACCGGGGGAGATCGCCGTCCTCGCCTCGTGGCGCCAGCTCCTCGACGTCGGGACGCTGCAGCGGGACGAGCCCGAGCTCGCCGGCACGGCCCGTCCGTCCGTGGCCCGGCTCGGGGTGGACGCCGCGGCGCGCCTCGGCCTGGTCGACGGCGACCGGCTCACCGTCAGCGGGGCGACCGGCTCGGTCACCCTGCCGGTGCGGGTGACGCCGATGCCCGACCACGTGGTGTGGCTGCCGATGAGGTCTCCGGGCAGCGAGGTCCGCACGGACCTCGGGACCGGCCCCGGCGGGGTCGTCCGGCTGAGCGCGGGGAGTGAGCTGTGAGCATCTTGGCGACGGCGAACCAGCCCACGCTGGAGGACTTCGGGCACGACGTCTGGTGGATCGTCCTCATCAAGATCGTCGGCATCTTCGTCGTCCTCGTGCTGCTCACGCTGTTCGCGATCGTGTTCGAGCGCAAGGTCGTCGCGCGGATGCAGCAGCGGATCGGCCCGAACCGGGTCGGCTGGCGCGGCTACCTGCAGAGCCTCGCGGACGGCCTGAAGCTGGCCTTCAAGGAAGACATCATGCCGGCGCTGGCCGACAAGCCGGTCTACTTCCTGGCCCCGGTGATCGCCACCATCCCGGCGTTCCTGGCGTTCTCGGTCATCCCACTCGGCCCGAGCGTGAGCATCTTCGGCGAGGTCACGCCGCTGCAGCTCACCGACGCCCCGATCGGGGTCCTCGTCGTCCTGGCCTGCTCGGCGATGGGCGTCTACGGGATCGTGCTGGCCGGCTGGGCCTCGGGCTCGACCTATCCGCTGCTCGGCGGTCTCCGCAGCGCCGCGCAGATGGTCAGCTACGAGATCGCGATGGGGCTGTCGATCGTCGCGGTCTTCCTCTACTCCGGCACGATGTCGACGTCGGAGATCGTCGCCGCCCAGGCCGACGGCAACCGGCTGTCCTTCTTCGGCCTCGAGTTCACCGGCCCGAGCTGGTTCGCCGTCCTGCTGCCGGTGTCGTTCGTGATCTACGCGATCGCCGTCGTGGGCGAGACCAACCGCGCGCCGTTCGACCTCCCCGAGGCCGAGAGCGAGCTCGTCGGCGGGTTCCACACCGAGTACTCGTCGCTGAAGTTCGCCCTGTTCTTCCTGGCCGAGTACATCAACATGGTCACCGTCTCGGCGCTGGCCGCGACGCTGTTCCTCGGCGGATGGCGCGCACCCTGGCCGATCTCGATCTGGGACGGCGCGAACACCGGCTGGTGGCCGCTGCTGTGGTTCTTCCTCAAGGTCGTCGTCGCGCTGTTCATCTTCATCTGGCTGCGCGGCACGCTGCCCCGCCTGCGCTACGACCAGTTCATGCGCTTCGGGTGGAAGGTCCTGGTGCCGACGGCGCTGGTCTGGATCCTGGTCGTGGCCACGATGCGGACCGTGTCGCGGGAGGCCGACCTCTCCACCGGTGAGGTCGCGCTGTACGTCGGCGTCCCCGTGGCGCTGCTGCTGCTGGTCGGGCTGCTGGTTGCCAGCCGGGTCGCGAACAGGGACACCCGGCTCATGGCCGCCGACGCCAGCGCCGGCGCCGTCCACATGACGGACCCCGAGCCGGAGGTGCTGCCGCCGGCCGGCCCGCGGCGGCGTCCCACCGGTGGCCCGAGCCGGGCCGAGGGCGGCTTCCCCGTCCCGCCGATGGACCTGAAGGTGCCGCCGTCGCCACGGCTGCGCCGCCAGCCGGTCGCCACCGACGGCGCCCCCGTCGTCGGCACGGGCCGCCGTGGCACCACGACTGTCGAGGAGACCGACGATGTCTGACCGGACACCCGCGCGGCGGACCGGGAGCGAGGTCGCCCGGCCCACGGGCGACCGCCGTCCGGCCGTGCGGGACAGCGTCATGCCGGCGCCGTCCCAGGGCTTCGGCGTCACCTTCGCGCAGATCTTCCGCAAGGTGACCACCGAGCAGTACCCGTTCGAGCCGAAGGTGACCAAGCCGCGCTACCACGGCCGGCACGTGCTCAACCGGCACCCGGACGGCCTGGAGAAGTGCGTCGGCTGCGAGCTGTGCGCGTGGGCCTGCCCGGCCGACGCGATCTACGTCGAGGGCGGCGACAACACCGAGGACGCCCGCTTCTCGCCCGGTGAGCGCTACGGCGCGGTCTACCAGATCAACTACCTGCGCTGCATCTTCTGCGGGTTGTGCATCGAGGCCTGCCCGACCCGCTCGCTGACGATGAGCAACGACTTCGAGCTGGCCGACGACAACCGGCAGGACCTGATCTACACGAAGGAACAGCTGATGGCGCCGCTGCTGCCCGGGATGGAGCAGCCACCGCACCCCATGCGACTCGGGGACGACGAGAAGGACTACTACCTGCGGGTGCCGGGCTCGTCGCCTGCGGAGCCGGTCATCCGGGAGCGGACGTGACCGAGACCCTCGGCGGCGGGGAGACCGTCGTCTTCTGGATCCTGGGGCCGGTCGCGCTGGCCGGCGCCCTCGGCATGGTGTTCAGCCGCAACGCCGTCCACTCGGCGCTCTGGCTGGTCAACACGATGCTCGCGCTGGGCGTCTTCTACGTCGTGCAGGAGGCCCCGTTCCTCGGCGCGGTGCAGATCATCGTCTACACCGGCGCGATCATGATCCTCTTCCTCTTCGTGCTGATGCTCGTCGGCCGCGACTCGTCGGACTCCGTGGTGGAGACGCTGCGCGGGCAGCGGATCGCGGCCACGATCCTCGGCGTCGGCTTCGCCGGGCTCGTCGGGGCCGGCATCGCCCGGGCGACGGAGGGGCTGCCGGTCACCGGGCTCGACGAGGCGCAGGGAGAGGGCGGCAACATCCCCGCGATCGCCGAGCTGCTGTTCACCAAGTACCTGCTCGCCTTCGAGGTGACCAGCGCGCTGCTGATCACCGCCGCGGTCGGCGCGATGGTGCTGGCCCACATCGAGCGCGAGCCCGGCAGCCGGCGCAGCCAGAAGGAGCTCTCCCGCGCCCGGTTCCTCGGCGACCGCCAGGGCACGCTCCCCGGACCGGGCGTCTACGCGCGGGCGCACTCGGTGGCCGCCCCGGCGATCCTGCCCGACGGCCGCACCGCTCCCGAGAGCCTGGCGACGGGCATCGAGCCCACCGAACCCGACGAGCTGCCCCGCCCCACCGGGCGCGGGCAGCTCGGCTCGCCCGACGCGGCGCTCGGCACGCTGGACCCCGCGCCGCTGGACGGAGGCAGCGACCGATGACGCTGACCTACTACCTGGTGCTCGCCGCGATCCTGTTCACGATCGGCGCGGTCGGTGTCCTCGTGCGGCGCAACGCCATCGTCGTGTTCATGTGCGTGGAGCTGATGCTCAACTCGGTGAACCTGACCCTGGTCACCTTCGCCCGCGCCACGGGCACCGTCGACGGGCAGATCATGGCCTTCTTCGTCATGGTCGTCGCCGCGGCCGAGGTCGTCGTCGGCCTCGCCATCATCATGTCGATCTACCGCACCAGGCGGTCCGCCTCGGTCGACGACGCCAACCTGCTGAAGTACTGACGGGGACCGGGGAATGGACGTACTGCCCGCCGAGGGACTTGCCGCCCACGGCCTGTTGTCATCCGCCTGGCTGCTGATCGCGCTGCCGCTCGCCGGCGCCGCGGTACTGCTGCTGGGCGGCCGGCGCACCGACCGCTGGGGCCACCTGCTGGGGACGGCGACCGTCGTCGCGGCGTTCGCGCTCGCGCTGGCCTACACGATCCAGTTGGCCGGGCTGGAGGAGCGGTCCGCCGAGATCGACCTGTTCACCTTCATCTCCACCGGCGAGCTCGACGTGCGCGCCGGGCTGCTCTACGACCCGCTGTCGGCGATCTTCGTGCTGCTGATCACCGGCGTGGGCTCGCTGATCCACATCTACTCGATCGGCTACATGGCGCACGACCCCGCGCGACGCCGGTTCTTCGCCTACCTGAACCTGTTCGTCGCCGCGATGCTGCTCCTCGTCCTCGGCAACAGCTTCGTGGCCCTCTACGTCGGCTGGGAGGGCGTCGGTCTGGCGTCCTACCTGCTCATCGCGTTCTGGTACACGCGTCCGGCGGCGGCCACGGCGGCCAAGAAGGCGTTCATCATGAACCGGGTCGGCGACGTCGGCCTCGCTCTGGCGATCTTCCTGATGTTCGCCCAGCTGGGGACGACGTCCTACGCCGGTGTCTTCGGCACGGTCGGCACCCTCGCCGGCGGCACGGTGACCGCGATCGGGCTGCTGCTCCTGCTCGGCGCGTGCGGAAAGTCCGGCCAGTTCCCGCTGCAGGCGTGGCTGCCCGACGCGATGGAGGGCCCGACCCCCGTCTCGGCCCTGATCCACGCGGCGACCATGGTCACCGCCGGCGTCTACCTGATCGCGCGCTCGGCGCCGATCTACGACCTCACGGAGACCGCGCGCACCGTCGTCATGTGCATCGGCGCGCTGACCCTGCTGATCGGCGCGATCGCCGGGTGCGCGTACGACGACATCAAGAAGGTGCTGGCGTACTCGACGGTCAGCCAGATCGGCTACATGTTCCTGGCCGTCGGGCTCGGCCCCGCCGGCTACGTCGCCGGACTGGCGCACCTGCTCGCGCACGGCTTCTTCAAGGCCGGGCTGTTCCTCGGTGCCGGCTCGGTCATGCACGCCATGAACGACCAGGTGGACATGCGCCGGTACGGCGGGCTGTGGAAGAAGCTGCCGGTCACCTTCGTCACCTTCGGACTGGGTTACCTCGCCCTGATCGGCTTCCCGTTCCTGTCCGGCTACTTCACCAAGGACGCGATCATCGAGGCCACGTTCGACCGTGGTGACTGGCTCGGCTACGCGCTCGGCGGCATCGCGGTGCTGGCCGCCGGCCTCACCGCGTTCTACATGACCCGGCTGATGCTCATGACCTTCTTCGGCCGCCCCCGGTGGGAGGACGGCGTCCACCCGCACGAATCGCCGTCGGTGATGACCGTCCCGATGATCGTGCTCGCCGTCGGGTCGGTGTTCTCCGGTGCGCTGCTGGTGTCGGTCTTCCCGCTGTCGGACTGGCTGGAGCCGGTCTTCGGCGAGCCGGAGGAGGCCGAGCACGTCATCGCGCCGCTGACCATCGGCATCGCGCTGACCGTGATCATGCTGCTCGGTGCACTCGCCGCCTGGCTGTTCGTCGGCCGCCGCGAGGTGCCGGTCACCGCCCCGGTCCGCGTGTCCCCGGTGACCCGGGCGGCGCGCAACGCCCTGTACGCCGACACGGTCAACGAGTCGCTGTTCATGCGCCCCGGTCAGTGGCTCACGCGGGCGCTGGTCTTCTTCGACAACCGGGGCGTGGACGGCGCCGTCAACGGCCTGGCGGCGACGCTCGGCGGTTCGTCGTCACGCCTCGGCCGCGCCCAGACCGGCTTCGTGCGCACCTATGCCCTCGGGATGCTCGGCGGCGCGGTGCTCGTCGCGGGCGCGCTGCTGGCGGTGACGACGGGATGAGCACGCTCATGGACGACGGAGAGGTTCTCGGACGTGGCTGACTTCCCGTTCCTGCTGGTCATGATCGCGCTCCCCGCGGTCGGGGCGGCGGTCGTCGCGGCGCTGCCCCGGGGGCGCGACCTCCTGGCCAAGCAGGTGGCGCTGGGCATCAGCCTCGTCGTGCTGCTGCTGGCCGTCCTGGCGACGGTGGCCTTCGACACCGGCGGCGACCGCTTCCAGCTGACCACCGCGGTGTCCTGGATCCCCGACTTCGGGGTCTCCTTCGCCCTCGGCGTCGACGGCATCGCCCTGGTGATGCTGCTGCTCATCGGGGTGCTGGTGCCGGTGGTGGTGGCCGCGTCCTGGCGCGACGAACTGCCCGAGCAGCGCTCGATGAAGGCCTACTTCGCCTGGCTGTTGCTGCTCGAGGCGATGATGGTGGGCGTCTTCGCGGCCACCGACGTCTTCCTCTTCTACGTCTTCTTCGAGGCGATGCTCGTCCCGATGTACTTCATCATCGGGAGCTTCGGCGGCCCACGCCGGCAGTACGCCGCGGTGAAGTTCTTCCTCTACAGCCTGGTCGGCGGGCTGATCATGCTGGCCGCCGTCATCGGGCTGTTCGTGGTCAGCAACAGCGAGCTCGGTGAGGGCACCTTCGCCTTCGACGCGCTGCGCCAGCTCGACATCGACCCCGGCGTCCAGAAGCTGCTGTTCCTCGGCTTCTTCGTCGCCTTCGCCATCAAGGCACCGCTCGTGCCCTTCCACACGTGGCTGCCCGACTCCGGTTCCGAGGCACCCATCGGCGGCGCCGTCCTGCTGGTCGGCGTCCTGGACAAGGTCGGGACGTTCGGGTTCCTGCGGTACTGCCTGCCGCTGTTCCCCGACGCCTCGAGGTACTTCGCGCCGTTCGTGCTCGTACTGGCCGTCGTCGGCATCCTCTACGCCGCGCTGCTCGCGATGGGCCAGAGCGACATGAAGCGGCTGGTGTCCTACACCTCGATCTCGCACTTCGGCTTCATCGCGCTCGGCATCTTCGCGTTCACCACCGAGGCGGCGACCGGTGCGGTGCTCTACATGGTCAACCACGGCATCGCGACGGGCCTGCTGTTCCTGATCGTCGGGATGCTGATCGCCCGCGGCGGCTCGCGGCAGATCGGCGACTACGGCGGCGTCGCGGCGAAGGCGCCGCTGCTCGCCGGGGCGTTCCTGGTCGCCGGCCTCGCCTCGCTGGCACTGCCCGGCACCAACAGCTTCGTCAGCGAGTTCCTCGTGCTGATCGGCTCGTTCCCCGAGCAGCCGGTGTTCACGATCCTGGCGACGGTCGGGATCATCCTGGCCGCGCTCTACATCCTGCTGATGTACCAGCGCACGATGCACGGCCCCGCCCGCGGCGTGCTGCTCCAGACCGACCCGACCGAGCCGGTTCCGGGTGGGGGCGGGGCCACCGCTGTGGCGGCGGCTCCCGCACCGGCCACCCTGCGGGTGCGGGACCTCGACCGGCGCGAGCTCGCCGTGGTCGCGCCGCTGGTCGCCCTGATCATCGTGTTCGGGGTCTATCCGCAGCCGCTGCTCAACCTGATCGAGCCGGCCGTCGCCGCCACCATGAGCGACATCGGCGCCGGAGACACGGGTTCCGGAGGGACCGACTGATGATCGAGGCCCCTGACCTCTCCCTCGCGGCGCTGGCCCCGCTGCTGTTCGTCTTCGGCGCGGCCTGCATCGGTGTCCTCGTCGAGGCGTTCTGGCCGCGGGACTCCCGTCACCCGGTCCAGGTCACCGTGGCGCTGGTGGGCACCGTCGGCGGGCTGGTCTGCACCCTGCTGCTGGCCGGGACCCGCGAGGTGACTGCCGCCGGCGCCCTCGCCGTCGACGGGGCCGGGCTGTTCCTGCAGGCGACGATCGCCGGCCTCGGCGCGCTGGCGATCCTGCTCTTCGCCGAGCGCGCGCTGGACCCGGCGCGGTCGGCGTTCGTGACCTCGGCCGCGGTGCCGGCGGGCAGCCCGCGCGACCGGGAACTGCTCACCTCGACCCGGGTGCAGACCGAGGTCTACCCGCTGGCGACGTTCGCCATCGGCGGCATGATGCTGTTCACCGCCGCGAACGACCTGCTCGTCATGTTCGTCGCGCTGGAGGTGCTCAGCCTCCCGCTCTACCTGATCAGCGGGATGGCGCGCCGCCGCCGGCTGCTGTCGCAGGAGGCGGCGGTCAAGTACTTCCTCCTCGGCGCCTTCGCCTCGGCCTTCTTCCTGTACGGCCTGGCGCTGGTCTACGGCGCCACGGGCAGCGTGCGACTGAGCGACATCCGCGAGGCCTCCGTCGCCGAGGGCGGCGACGTCCTGCTGATCCTCGGGCTGGCCCTGCTGATCGTCGGCCTGCTCTTCAAGGCCAGCGTCGCCCCGTTCCACACCTGGACGCCGGACGTCTACCAGGGCGCCCCGACCCCGGTCACCGCCTTCATGGCCGCCTGCACCAAGGTCGCAGCGTTCGGCGCGATCCTCCGGCTGCTCTACGTCGCCTTCGGCACCAGCGAGTGGACGTGGCGGCCGCTCATCTACGGCGTGGCGATCGCCTCGATGGTCATCGGCGCGATCCTGGGGCTCACCCAGACCGACCTCAAGCGGATGCTCGCCTACTCCTCCATCGCGCACGCCGGTTTCCTCCTCACCGGCGTGCTCGGGTTGGGCGCCGGCGACGGCTCCGGCCTGGCGGCCACGATGTTCTACCTGCTGACCTACGGGCTCACGACGATCGGCGCCTTCGCCGTCCTCACCCTGATCAGGGACGGCGACGGCGAGGCGACGCACCTGTCGCAGTGGGCGGGACTGGCCTCACGGTCACCCCTGGTGGCGGCCATCATGAGCCTCTTCCTGCTCGCGCTGGCCGGGATCCCGCTGACGGCCGGGTTCACCGGGAAGTTCGCGGTGTTCCGGGCGGCGATCGAGGAGGGGGCCTGGCCGCTCGTGGTGGTGGCCCTGCTGGCAAGTGCGGTGGCCGCCTTCTTCTACCTGCGGGTCATCGTGCTGATGTACTTCTCGCCGCCCGCGGCGGACGGTCCCACGGTCGGCGTGCCGGGCCTGCCGACGACGCTCGTCCTCGCGATCACCGCCACCGCGACTCTCGCGCTGGGCATCGTTCCCGGGTCGGTGCTCGACCTCGCCGAGCGGGCGGCTATCTTCGTCGGTTGATGACCGGAGCCCGTGCCGCAGTCGACGGCACCCCGACCGAGGCTGCACCTCACGGACCGGCCACGGAGAACACCCACGACTGGCACCGGATCTCCACCCCGGCGTCGTCGGTCGGCGCGTGGCTCCCCGAGGGAGCCCTCGGCAGCGCGCTCGCCGACGGGCTGGCCCGTGTCGAGGAGGCGCTGGCGACCGCGGTCGGCAGCGAACACCCCTTCGTCCGCGAGGCGGCCGGTCACCTGATGTCCGCGGGTGGCAAGCGGTTCCGCCCGATGCTGACCCTGCTGGCCGCCCAGCTGGGCGATCCACGCGCAGTCGGGGTGACCGAGGCGGCTGTCGTCTGCGAGCTGACCCACCTGGCGACGCTGTACCACGACGACGTCATGGACGAGGCCTCCGTGCGCCGGGGGGCGCCGAGCGCCAACAGCCGCTGGTCGAACAGCATCGCGATCCTCACCGGCGACCTGCTCTTCGCCCGGGCGTCGGACCTCCTGGCCGACCTCGGCCCGGAGGCGGTGCGGATCCAGGCGCAGACCTTCGAGCGGCTGGTGACGGGGCAGATCCGGGAGACCGTGGGTCCGCAGCCGGGCGACGACCCGGTCGACCACTACCTCGAGGTCCTCGCCGACAAGACCGGGTCGCTGGTCGCCACCTCGGCGCGCTTCGGGGCGAGCTTCGCCGGCGTCGAGGAGCCCCTCGTCGTCGCGCTCACCGCCTTCGGCGAGGAGGTCGGCGTCGCCTTCCAGCTGTCCGACGACCTGCTCGACATCGTCAGCCAGGGCGGGGAGTCCGGGAAGTCGCCCGGCACCGACCTGCGCGAGGGGATCGCGACCCTGCCGGCGCTGTTCGCCCTCGCCGGCGACGACCCCGCCGACGCCCGACTGCGGGAGCTCGTCGGCCGGCCGGTCACCGACGACGGGGAGCACGCCGAGGCCCTGCAGCTCCTGCGTTCCTCGCAGGCGTTGGTCCGCGCCAACGACGTCCTGGCGCAGTACGCCGATCGCGCCCGCGCACGGCTGGACGCCGTGCCGCCCGGCGACGTGCGCGACGCGCTGTCGGCGCTGTGCGACTACGTGGTGACGCGCACCAGCTGACGAAGGACCGCCATGCCCACCACCACTCGCAAGCAAGCGGCGGGACCCTGCATGGCGGCCGTGGCGATGCTCCTGCTCGTAGCCGGGTGCAGCGGTGTCCAGGAGCCCGACGGCGGTCCGCGGCCCGCCCCGCCGCAGTCGTCGGTGCCGGGCAGCTCGTCGCCGGCCGAGGCGCCGGCGCTGGACGTCGCAGTCGTCGCCGACGGCCTCGACCACGCATGGGACGTCGTCCAGGCGCCCGACGGCACGCTGCTGGTCGACGAGCGCGCCGGCGGCCTGACCGCCGTGCTCCCGGACGGCGCCGTCCGGGAGGTGCGCGCCGACTTCGGCGACATCTTCGCCCGGGGGGAGACGGGCCTCATGGGTCTCGCGCTGGACCCGGGCTTCGCCGGGAACCGGCGCTTCTACAGCTGCCAGGGGGTCGTCGCGAACGGCCGCACGTCACTTCCCACCTCGATCGCGGTGATCGCCTGGACCGCCGCCCCCGACTGGAGCTCCGCCACGCGCGTCGCCGACCCGCTGATCGGGGGCATTCCGGTGAACGAACGGTCGGGGCGGCACGGCGGATGCCGGCTGCGCTTCGACGACCAGGGCGGCTTGCTGATCGGCACCGGTGACAACGCCGTCGGCACCAACCCGCAGGATCCCCGCACGTGGGCCGGAAAGGTGCTGCTGGCCGACGCCATGACCGGCGAGGTCGCCGTCTGGACGCTCGGGCACCGCAACGTGCAGGGACTGGCCGTGCGGCCCGGTACAGGTCAGGTCTTCTCCGTCGAGCACGGTCCCGACCGCGACGACGAGGTGAACCTGCTGCGGGAGGGCGGCAACTACGGCTGGGACCCCGACGGGGACCGGACGTACGACGAGAGCGTGCCCATGACCGACCCGGCCATCGAGGGTGCGATCCCGGCGGTCTGGTCGTCCGGGGACTCCACGATCGCCGTCAGCGGGGCGACGTTCCTGGACGGCGACCAGTGGGGCGCCTACGACGGACTGCTCCTCGTCGGCGTGCTCAAGGGGCAGGGGGTGCTCGCCCTGCGGCTCGACGATGCCGGCGCCCTGCAGGAGCAGTTCCGCCTACCCGAGCTCGAGGGTGCGTACGGGCGGATCCGGAGCGTCCTGCAGGGCGGCGACGGCGCCCTCTACGTCACCACTGACAACGGTGGGAACGAGGACAAGGTCCTGCGGGTGACACCGCGCTGATTCAGGCCTCGACCGTCCAGGTGTCGTTGCCGACGAGGAGGGCGTCGAGGTCGGCAGGGGATGTGGTGCGGGCCTGGTCGAGCTGGTCGGCCATCATCGCGTCGTAGGTGGGCTTCTGGACGGACCGGAAGACGCCCATCGGCGTGTACCGCAGGTCCTGGGACGACAGCCGGGACAGCGCGAACGCGTAGGCGGGGTTCTCCCGGTGCGCGTCGTGGACCACGATGTCGGCCGGGTCGACCTGGTTGGTCTCGGCGATCCGCAGCCCGC
>NZ_SPQM01000146.1 GCF_004570345.1 Blastococcus sp. CT_GayMR20
CCAGATCACCCGCGACGTGGATGGTGCCGGCCCGGCGGACGTCGGGGTTCGTCCACGGCACGGGCTCGGACAGGATCCAGTCGATCTTGAAGACGCCGGCCCCGTGGCGGTAGCGCGACACCCAGCGGCGGTAGCCCTCGTGCACCCGGTCGCCCGCCATCCCGACGAACGCCTCCGGCGTGGTGTCGAGCAGGACGGCGGGGACGCCCTCGAACTGGCGCAGGTCGGTGACGTGGTGCCCGGTGAGCACCTCGCCGCCCTGCTCCTCCAGCGCGGTGACCATCGCGTCGGCGAGCTTCTGCGACCCGCCCTCGATCAGCGGCCACCCGACGTGGTGGCTCAGCATGACCAGCAACATCCCCAGCGCCGACGTCAGCGGCTGGCTCAGGTCGAGCATCCCGTGCGCCGCCGCCCCGCCCAGCAGG
Source organism: Blastococcus sp. CT_GayMR20 (assembly GCF_004570345.1). The sequence continues at coordinate 426 of NZ_SPQM01000146.1, forward strand.
GCCCGCGCCTCGTCGGTGTCGAAGTAGCGGTGCGCCAGCCAGCGCACGTTCGGGAGCCCTGCGAGCCCGAACTGGACGATCTGGGGAACGCTCTTCGTCGGCAGGCTGCGCAGGCGGCTGGTGAGGAAGAAGTCGACGACGTCGGTGCCGTGCGCGACCAGCGGCCCGAACAACCGCCGGTAGGCGTCGGCGTCGGCGCCGAGCCGGGCCGCGGTCTCCTCGAGCGACCGGTACGACACGGCCGCGCCGCCGCCGTCCAGGGGATGGGCGAAGTTGATCTCGGGATGCACGAGCCTGACACCGCGGCTCTCGGGGTCGAACTCGCGGAAGAACGGCGCCGCCGCGGCCATCGGCTGCACGATCGAGCAGACGTCGTGGAAGTAGCCGGGGCGCATCAGCTCCTCGGTGCGCATCCCGCCGCCCGGGCGCTCGGCCGCCTCCACCACCTGGACCCGGAGGCCCGCGGCCGCCAGGCGCAGCGCTGCGGCCAGCCCGTTGGGCCCGGCTCCGACGACGACGGCGTCAGGCTTGCCGTTCACTGCCGTGGCCCGTTCACCCGACCATCGTGGCGGGAAGGAAGCGAGGCTGCCCGTTCAGAGCTGGGCGAGCAGCTCGTCCGCGGCGCGGTAGGGGTCGGTCTCCCCCGCCACGACCTGGTCGGCGAGCGAACCGAGCGCGGCCGACCCGTGCACGTCGCCCATGCGCGCGCGCAGCGACGCCAGCGCGATCGCCTCGATCTCCCGGGCCGCCCGCTCGCTGCGCCGGCGGTGCCCCTCGCCCGAGGACTCCAGCCACTCCCGGTGCTGCTCGATCCGCTCCAGCACCTCGTCCACGCCGTTGTCGGTGTCCCGCGACGCGACGGTCTTGCAGATGGGCGGCCGCCAGTGGCCCGGCTCGGAGTGCCGCCCGCCGAGCGACAGCATGTAGCGCAGGTCGCGCACCGTCTGGTCGGCGCCCTCCCGGTCGGCCTTGTTGACGACGAAGATGTCGGCGACCTCGAGGATGCCGGCCTTGGCGGCCTGGATCCCGTCGCCCATGCCCGGGGCCACGAGGACCAGGGTCGTGTCGGCCAGCGAGGCGATCTCCAGCTCCGACTGGCCGACGCCGACGGTCTCGACCAGGACGACGTCGCAGCCGGCGGCGTCGAGCACCCGCAGCGCCTGAGGCGTGGCCCAGGCCAGCCCGCCGAGATGGCCGCGGGAGGCCATCGACCGGATGTAGACGCCATCGTCCCCCGCGTGGTCCTGCATGCGCACGCGGTCGCCGAGCAGCGCGCCACCGGAGAACGGGGACGACGGGTCGACCGCCAGCACGCCGACCCGCTTGCCCGCCTGGCGCAGCGCTCGCACCAGCGCCGTCGTGGAGGTCGACTTGCCGACGCCGGGGGACCCGGTCAGGCCCAGCACCTGGGCGTGGCCGGTGTGCGGCGACAGCGCGGCCGCCACCTCGCGCAGCGCCGGGCTGGCGTCCTCGACCAGCGAGATCAGCCGCGCGACCGACCGCGCGTCACCCTCGCGGGCGCGTTCGACGAGCGCCGGCACGTCGGCGGCGCGCCGGCCCCGGCGGCCGCGAGGGGCCTCCGGGGCCTGCGTCTGGACTGCGGTGCCGTCCGTCAACGAGCGGGCACGTGCAGGATCAGGGCGTCACCCTGACCGCCACCGCCGCACAGCGCCGCGGCCGCGACCCCGCCACCACGGCGGCCGAGCTCCAGGGCGGCGTGCAGCACGATGCGCGCGCCGCTCATCCCGACCGGGTGGCCGAGCGCGATCGCCCCGCCGTTCACGTTGACCTTCTCGGGGTCGACGCCCAGCTCGCGCGTCGACACGATGCCCACGGCCGCGAACGCCTCGTTCAGCTCGATGAGGTCGAGGTCCTTGGGGTCGATGCCCTCGCGCTCGCACGCCTTGGCGATCGCCCGCGACGGCTGGCTCTGCAGCGTGGCGTCGGGACCGGCCACGACGCCGTGCGCGCCGATCTCGGCGATCGGGGTGAGCCCCAGCTCTGCCGCCTTCTCCGCGCTCATGACGACGACCGCGCAGGCCCCGTCGGAGATCTGGGAGGCGGTGCCGGCGGTGATCGTGCCGTCCTTCGCGAAGGCGGGCTTGAGCCTGGAGAGGCTCTCGGCGGTCGTGTCCGCGCGGATGCCCTCGTCGTCCTTGAACTCGATCGGGTCGCCCTTGCGCTGCGGGATCAGCACCGGGGTGATCTCGTCGTCGAACAGGCCGTTCTTCGCGGCGGCCGCGGCCTTCTGGTGCGAGGCGGCGGCGAACTCGTCCTGCTCCTCGCGGGTCAGGTCGTAGCGGCTGTTCGCCTGCTCGGTGAGGACGCCCATCGCCACCTGGTCGAAGGTGTCGGAGAGTCCGTCGTGGGCCATCGAGTCGATGAGCGTGGTGTCGCCGTACTTCGTGCCGGTGCGCGAGTTGGCGAGCAGGTGCGGCGCCTGGGTCATCGACTCCATGCCACCGGCGACGACGACGTCGAACTCGCCCGCGCGGATGAGCTGGTCGGCGAGCGCGATCGCGTCGATGCCGGACAGGCACACCTTGTTGAGGGTGAAGGAGGGCACCGACATCGGGATGCCGCCGGCGACGGCCGCCGGACGGGCAGGGTTCTGGCCGGCGCCGGCCTGGATGACCTGTCCCATGATCACGTAGTCGACCTGGTCGCCGGAGATCCCGGCGCGCTCGAGCGCCGCCTTGATCGCGACGCCGCCGAGGTCGGCCGCGGAGAAGTCCTTCAGCGAGCCGAGCAGCCGGCCCATCGGGGTACGGGCGCCGCTGACGATGACCGAGCGGGACATGGGGCCTCCAGTGCCGGGCCGCCGACGCCGGCGACCGTGTCAACAGGGCAGTCCGCACGTTCGGCGGAGCTGGCTGCGTATGAGGATAGGACGACCGGTCCAACGAGCCAGCGGGCAGCGCGGACCGGTCACCCGGCCGTGAACCCTGCCACACCGATGTGTCGTCTCAGACGTCTTGGCGGCAGGATGCCCGCGTGACCACTGACGCAGGCACCGGACTCCCGGCCGAGCTGTTCACCACCATCGACCACGTGGGCATCGCCGTCCCCGACCTCGACGAGGCCATCGCCTTCTACGCGCAGGCCTTCGGCGTGCAGTCGGTGCACGAGGAGACCAACGAGGAGCAGGGCGTCCGCGAGGCGATGCTGGCCGTCGGCACCGGCGACACCCGCATCCAGCTGCTCGCCCCGCTGACCCCCGAGTCGACGATCGCCAAGTTCATCGGCCGGTCCGGCCCCGGCCTGCAGCAGCTCGCCTTCCGGGTAGAGGACGTCGAGGCCGTCAGCGCGACGCTGCGCGAGCGTGGCCTGCGACTGCTCTACGACGTCCCCAAGCGCGGGACGGCGGACAGCCGCGTGAACTTCGTCCACCCGAAGGACGCCGGCGGCGTGCTCGTGGAGCTCGTCCAGCCCGCGGGTGGCCACTGATCCCTACCGGCCGGTAACATCCGGCAACCGCACCGCTCCGAGCCGACGAAGACCCGGGAGAACGCGTGAACGAGATCAGGGACGCCATCCTCAGCGACTCGCTGGACGCCGTGGGAGGGCTTGACGTACCTGAGTCCTATCGGGCGGTCGTCGTCCGCAAGGACGAGCAGGACATGTTCGAGGGCATGCCCACCAAGGAGAAGGACCCGCGCAAGTCCCTCCACGTCGAGGAGGTCGCCACCCCGGAGCTGGGCCCCGGTGAGGCGATCGTCGCGGTCATGGCGTCGTCGGTGAACTACAACACCGTCTGGACGTCGATCTTCGAGCCGGTCTCCACGTTCGGGTTCCTGGAGCGCTACGGCCGCGTGTCGGAGCTCACCAAGCGGCACGACCTGCCCTACCACGTGGTGGGCTCCGACCTCGCCGGCGTCGTCCTCAAGGTCGGCCCGGGCGTGAACAAGTGGAAGCCCGGCGACGAGGTGGTCGCGCACTGCCTGTCGGTGGAGCTCGAGGACCCGGCCGGCCACGACGACACGATGATGGACCCCCAGCAGCGGATCTGGGGCTTCGAGACCAACTTCGGCGGACTGGCCGAACTGGCCCTGGTGAAGAGCAACCAGCTCATGCCCAAGCCGGGGCACCTCAGCTGGGAGGAGGCCGCCGCGCCCGGCCTGGTGAACTCCACCGCCTACCGCCAGCTCGTCAGCCGCAACGGCGCCAACATGAAGCAGGGCGACACGGTCCTGATCTGGGGCGCTTCCGGCGGCCTGGGCTCCTACGCCACCCAGATGGCGCTCAACGGCGGCGCGATCCCCGTCTGCGTGGTCAGCAGCCCGGAGAAGGCCGAGATCGTCCGGAAGATGGGCGCCGAGCTGATCATCGACCGCTCCGCGGAGGACTTCCGGTTCTGGAAGGACGAGACCACCCAGGACCCCAAGGAGTGGCAGCGCCTGGGCAAGAAGATCCGCGAGCTGACCGGCGGTGAGGACGTCGACATCGTCTTCGAGCACCCCGGCCGGGAGACCTTCGGCGCCAGCGTCTACGTCGCCAAGAAGGGCGGCACGATCGTCACCTGCGCCTCGACCACCGGGTACATGCACGAGTACGACAACCGCTACCTGTGGATGAACCTGAAGCGGATCGTCAGCTCCCACTTCGCCAACTACAAGGAGGCGTGGGAGGCCAACCGGCTCATCGACAAGGGCCTGATCCACCCGACCCTGTCGAAGGTGTACCCGATGGCCGAGGTCGGCCAGGCCGCCCTCGACGTCCACCGCAACGCCCACCAGGGCAAGGTCGGCGTCCTGACCCTGGCCCCCGAGGAGGGGCTGGGCGTCCGCAACGCCGAGAAGCGCGCACAGCACCTCGAGGCCATCAACCGCTTCCGAGGCGTGTAGGCCGGACCGTCGCCTCACCCGACTGGACCGGGTGGGGCGACGGTGCTCAGCCGTCCCACTGGCACCGACTATCCGGCCGACACGCTGACGAGGCTTTCGGCGTCTGCGAGGATGGGAGACATGACCGACCCCCGCCACGAATCGCTGCCGATGCACGAGGCCCAGCACTCGTTCGACGTCGTCCTGCGGGGGTACGACCGCAGTCAGGTCGCGGACACGATCGAACGGCTCGAGGCCGACTTCCGCATCGCGCTCGCCGACCGCGACGCAGCCGTCGCCCGCTCGGCCGACATGGCCAGCCAGCTGTCGGCTCTCCACGGCGAGATCGAGCAGCTCCGCCGCAAGGCCGCGAGCGCGTCGGCGCCCACTTTCGAGAACATCAGCGAGCGCATCCAGCACATGCTGCAGCTCGCCGAGGAGGAGGCCGGGGAGATCCGCCGCGCCGCCGAGCTCGACGCGCAGGCGGTGCGCGAGCAGACCACGGCCGAGGAGCGCGCGCTCCTGGAGCGGCACGCCGCCGGGCAGGCCGAGGTCGAGCGGATGCTCACCGAGGCACACCAGCAGGCCGAGCAGATCGCCCAGAAGGCGCAGATCCGCGCCGACGAGCTCGTCGGCAAGGCCCAGGAGCGGGTGGCCCGGCTCGACGCCGAGTCGCAGGCCCGCCGGGCCAAGGTCGAGGAGGACTTCGACATCGCCCAGCGCGCCCGCCGCGCCGAGGCGGCCGCGGCCGAGGAGGAGCGCGAGCGCGTCTCCACGCAGGCCGCCCGGCAGCGGATCGCCGCCGCCGAGCAGCACGCCGCGCAGCTCGTCGCCGAGGCCGAGGCGAAGGCGGAGGCCATCCGCGACGTCCGGGACGAGTTGACCAGCCGGCTGATCCAGGCCCGGCAGCTGCTCACGACGCTCCCCGACCTCGGCGACCGGCCGCAGCAGCCCGCAGCGCAGACCCAGACGCCCGCCCCGGCGCAGACGCCGAACCAGGCGCCCGCCCAGCCGGCTGCCGAGCGTCGTCCGCAGCCCAGCCCGCAGCATGCGGCTCCGGCAGGCGGGCAGGGCGCGACACCGCCCGCCTCGCAGACCACGTCCCCGGCGATGCAGCAGGCCACGCAGGCAGCCCGGGGCGAGAGCGAGGCCGCAGCCGCGCGGCAGCCCACCCGGTCCGGCGAGCCGGCCACCCGTCAGCTCCCGATGCCCCCGCGGCCGGGCGCGACCACCGGCTCGACCCCCGCGCAGAACCCGGCGACCCAGGCCATCGACGCGCCGGTCGGCCAGGGCCGCTCCTGAGAGATCGGCGCGGCCTGCCTGCCGTTCTGCTGACCGCCGTCGGCCTGCTCGTCGGCGCGCTCGGCACGGCCCCGGCCGCCGCGGCCGAGGACGGCTTCGTCCGCATCGCACACCTCTCCCCGGACACCCCCGCCGTGGACGTCGCCCTGGCGCCCCTGGGAACGGGGACCGGGACGACGGAACCCGGGCCGGACGTCGCCCGCGACCTCGGCCACGCCGACGTGGGGCCGTTCCTCGCCGTGCCGGCGGGCAGCTACGCGGCCAGCGTGCGCCGGGCCGGCGCGCCCCCCACCACTCCCCCGGTGCTCTCCCTGCGCATCGACGTGGCGGCCGGAACGGCCAGCACGGTGGCCGTCACCGGCCCGTTCGCCGACCTCGCCCTGCAGGTGCTGCCGGAGGACCTCAGCGCACCGCCCGCCGGCTCCGCACGGGTAGGGGTGCTCGGCGCCGACGGCGTGGCCGTCGCCGTGGACGGCGGACCGGTGCTCGCCACCGGCTCCTCCGCGCCAGGCCATGCGGACGGCGTCGTCGTCCCGGGTGGGCCGGCCGAGGTCGTCCTCACGGCCTCCTCGGGCGCATCCACCAGGACCCCGGTCGACCTCGCGGCCGGGTCCGTCGTCACGCTGGTGGTCCTCGACGGCCCAGGCGGGCCGACGGTGCGGACCGTCGTCGACGCGGCCGGTCCCGCCCGTGTCCCCGTCGGGGCGGTGGAGGCCGGCGGGAGCGCCGGCGCTCCCGTCCTCGCGGCTCTCGCCGCCGGCGCCGTCCTCGCTGCCGTCAGCCGGCGCCGGGGGCGGGTGCTGGTCACCGTCGCGGCCCTGGCGACGGCGCTCGGCACCCTGCCCCAGGTCCCTGCCTCCGCCGCTGCCCCCGCGGTGCGATCGACCGGGGAGAGCGCGCCGGCGGCGCCGCGGCCTCCGGTCACGCCTACCCGGCTCGCCCTGCCCTCGGTGGGCGTCGACACGGTCCTGGCCGGCATCGACCTCGAGGCCGCGGGTGCCCTGGTGCCACCCGCGGACGCGGCGGTGGCCGGCTGGCACGCCGGCGGCGTGGTGCCCGGCGAACCTGGACCCGCAGTCGTCGCCGGGCACGTCGACTGGGCCGGGGCGCCCGGCGCGCTCGGCCGCCTCGACGAGCTGGCCCCCGGCGACGCCGTGCTGGTCGGCCGGTCCGACGGGACGACGCTCGAGTTCACCGTCACCCGGGTCGCGCGGTACGCGAAGGCGGCGTTCCCGACCGCGGAGGTCTACGGGACGACGCCGGATCCGCAGCTCCGGCTGATCACCTGCGGGGGCGGGTTCGATCCGGTCACGGGCAGCTACCTGGAGAACGTCGTCGTCTACGCGGCCCTCACCGCCGGTTGACCCGTTCCCGCCAGCAGGCGGTGTGCCAGTGGCGGCGCCAGTCGGCAGCGGAGTCGGTGTCCCAGGGGTCGAGGTCGGAGTCGCGCGCGTACGCCGGCCAGGTGACGACGTGCGGCGTCCCGGGGCGGATCTCCTGGTCGCAGCCCGGGCACCGGTAGGTCTTGCCCGTGGCGGACCCGGTGATCGCACGGACCACCCAGTCGCCGTCGGCCGCCTGCTCGACCTGCTCAGTCCGCCGCGCCGGTCCGCGATCGGAGGATCGCGGACCGGCGCGCGGCCGGCGGCGGGGCAATCCTCAGCGGCTCGCGTAGTCCCGGAACCCGCGACCGGTCTTGCGGCCCAGGTAGCCGGCAGTCACCAGGTGCTCGAGCAGCGGCGCGGGCGCGAACCCGGGCTCGCGGAACTCGGTGTAGAGCTCCTTCTCGATGGCCAGGGAGACGTCCAGGCCGACGACGTCCAGCAGCTCGAACGGGCCCATCGGGTAGCCGCAGCCGACCTTCATGGCGGCGTCGATGTCGTCGGCGGTCGCGTAGTGCGCCTCGAGCATCTTCACGGCGTCGTTGAGGTACGGGAACAGCAGCGCGTTGACGATGAACCCGGCCCGGTCGGTGCACGACACCGCGTGCTTGCCGAGCTGGGCACTGACCGCGTGCGCGGTGGCCGCGACGTCGGGCGCGGTGGAGATGGTGGAGACGACCTCGACCAGCTTCATGACCTGGGCGGGGTTGAAGAAGTGCATGCCCACGACGTCGGCCGGGCGGCCGCTGGCCTTGGCGCACTCGATCACCGGCAGGCTCGACGTCGTCGTGGCGAGCACGGCACCCGGCTTGGCGATCTCGCCCAGGTTGGCGAACAGCGCCTCCTTGACCGACAGCGACTCGACCACGGCCTCGATGATCAGGTCCGAGTCGGCGAGCTCGTCCAGCGACGTCGTCCCGCTCACGCGGGCGAGGACCTCGTCGCGGCCGGTCTCGTCGAGCCGGCCGCGCACGACCTGCTTGTCGAGGGACTTGGCCAGCGCCTTGGTGACCGCCTCGACCTTCTCCGGCGCGCGGGCGACGAAGCGCACGTCGTAGCCGCCCTTGGCGACCACCTCGATGATGCCCGTGGCCATCGTGCCGGAGCCGACGACGCCGACGGTCCGGACCGGGCGCGCACCCTCGGCGGCGCCTCCGGCGGCCGGCGTCGCGGCGTCGTCCACGACCTCGGCCGAGCCTTGCTCGGCGTAGGTGTAGAAGCCCCGGCCGACCTTCCGGCCGAGCAGCCCCGCGGTCATCATCTGCTTGATCACGGGGCTCGGAGCGTGCAGCCGGTTGCGCGACTGCTTGTACATCGTGTCGAGGATCTCGTAGGCGGTGTCGATGCCGATGAGGTCCATCAGGGCGAGGGGGCCCATCGGCAGGCCGCAGCCCAGCCGCATGGCGGCGTCGATGTCCTCACGGCTGGCGTACCGGTTCTCGTACATCGAGACGGCGTGGTTGAGGTAGCCGAACAGCAGCGCGTTGGCGATGAAACCGGCCTTGTCGCCGATGGTGACGTCGACCTTGCCGAGCCGCTCGGCCAGCGCCTCGACGTCGTCGACGACCGACTGCTCGGTGACGACTGTGCGCACCACCTCGACCAGCTTCATGACCGGCGCCGGGTTGAAGAAGTGCATCCCGATGACCTTGCTCGGCCGTCCCGTGACGACCGACAGCTCGGTCACCGACAGGCTCGACGTGTTGGTGGCGAGGATCGTGTCGGGCGGGCAGATCTTGTCCAGCTGGGTGAAGACCTCGGCCTTGAGCTCCATGCGCTCCGGCACGGCCTCGATGACCAGCTCCGCGGAGGCGAGGTCCTCCAGGGAGGTCGTGAAGCGGATCCGCTCGAAGATCGCGTCCCGGTCCGCCTCGTCGAGCTTGCCGCGGCTCACCGCCCGGTCGGTGGACTGCTCGACGTGGCCGCGGCCGCGGGCCAGCGCCTCGTCGGTGACCTCGACGGCGGTGACCGACAGGCCCGCCCGTGCGAGCACCTCCGCGATGCCGGCACCCATGGTGCCCAGCCCCACGACGCCGACCTCGTTCAGTTCCCTGGCCACGTTGCCATCTCCTCCCACCGCCGGTGATCGCGGGCAGTCTCTCACCTGCGCCACCGGGGCCGCGCGGTGGCTACCGGTCGGTAACACCCCGCTCTCACGCGGCGGGTGACAGGTCGAGCCGGGTGATCCACGCCGCCACCCCGTGCGCTCGGTGGCGCGGAGCAGGGCAGCGGCGGTTGCACGGGTCCGCGAGAGGCGCTGCGCGGACACCCCCGGAAGCTGGTCGCTGCCCCTACCCTGTGCGCCGTGGACGAGCGGCTCCGCCGACCACGCCTCGTCGGTCGCACCCGGGAGCTCGCCCAGCTGGGCGAGCTGCTGCGGAGAGCCTCGGACGGCCACCCGACGGTGGTGGCCCTCGGCGGCGACGCCGGGAGCGGGAAGACGCGCCTGCTCCAGGAGTTCCTCGGCTCGCTACCCGACGGCACGCTGGCCCTTCCCACCCGCTGCCACGACCGCCGTGACCCCGCAGCGGCGTTCGCCCCGCTCGTCGACGCCTTCCGCTCCGTGCCCGTCGACGGCCTCGACCCGCCGCCGGGACGGCCCACGGCCGACGTGCTCTCCCGGGTGGAGCGGCTGGGCCGTGAGCGGACCGTCGTGGTCGCCGTCGAGGACCTGCACCTGGCCGACCGGTCGACCCTCGACCTGTTCGCCTTCCTGGCCGCCAACGTGCGCGACGCCCGCGCCCTCCTGCTCATGACCTGGTGCAGCGAGAGGCTGCCCGGCGGGACGGACCTGCGGCACTACGTGGCCGAGCTGAGCGGCGATGCCGGCGCCGCCCGCATCGACCTCGGGCCGCTCGACCGCCGGGAGACCGCCGCTCTCCTCGCCGACGCCCGCGGCCATCCGCTCGACCCGGCGCTGGAGACCGCCTGCTGGGAGCGTGCGGAGGGCAATCCGTTCTACGCCCTGGAGCTCCTCGCCGCCGATCCGCACGGCCCGCTGCCCGACACCCTCGCCGCCCTCATGCTCGCCCGGCTGGACACCCTCGGCTGCCGGGCCCGGCAGGTCGTGCGGGTCGCGGCGGCCGCCGGCCGCCGGGTGGACCACCGGCTGCTGGCCGGAGCCGCCGGGCTGCCGGCCGAGGAACTGTTCGCCGCGCTGCACGAGACGGTCGAGCGGCAGGTCCTGGTCCCGGTGGGCGACGGGGAGACCTACCGCTTTTCCCACGCGCTCCTCCACGAGGCGGCCTACGCACAGCTGCTGCCGGGCGAGCGCCGGCTGCTCCTCGGCCGCGCCACCGCCCACCTGCCGGGCCGCAGGGAACGGACCGACGGCATCCCGGTCCCCCGGGCGCCGCACCTCACTCCCCGCGAGATCCAGGTGCTCTCCCTGGTGGCCTCCGGGGACAGCAACCGGGACATCGCCCGGGAGCTGTTCATCAGCGAGAAGACCGCCAGCGTCCACGTCTCGAACATCCTCGCGAAGCTCGGTGCGCACAGCCGGACGGCGGC
>NZ_SPQM01000147.1 GCF_004570345.1 Blastococcus sp. CT_GayMR20
GCCAGGCGCTGGTCGACGCGACGATGGCGGAGTTCGGCAAGGTCGACATCCTGGTCAACAACGCCGGCGTCGGGACCGCCTACCCGGCGACCCGCGAGACGCCTGAGCAGTTCCGCCAGGTCATCGACGTCAACCTCAACGGCTGCTACTGGATGGCGCAGGCGTGCGGCCGGGTCATGCAGCCGGGGAGCTCCATCGTGAACATCTCCAGCATGCTGGGCCTGACGACGGCCGGGCTGCCTCAGGCTGCCTACGCCGCGAGCAAGGCGGGACTCATCGGGCTGACCCGCGACCTCGCGCAGCAATGGACCGGCCGCAAGGGCATCCGCGTGAACGCGCTGGCCCCGGGCTTCTTCGAGTCGGAGATGACCGACGCCTACCCCGAGTCCTACATCGAGTCCCAGCTGCCGCGCATCCTGGTCGGCCGCAAGGGCGACCCCGATGAGCTCGCCGCCGCGCTGATCTTCCTCGTCAGCGATGCCGGCGGGTACGTCACGGGGACGACGATCCCGGTCGAGGGCGGGATGCTGGCCACCTGACCGATCAGTCGGCGTGCGCGAACAGTGCGGTCATGCGGTCGACCAGTTGCGGCCACACCGCCCGCGGCAGGTCGTGTCCCATGCCGTCGACGACGAGCAGTTCGCAGTCGGGAATGGCGGCCGCGGTGGCGTGGCCGCCGCTGACGTTCACCAGTTGGTCCTCGGCACCGTGGATGACGAGGACGGGCATCGGCAGCGACTTGAGGTCGCGCGTCCGGTCGGGGGTCGTGAGGATGGCGGCGAGCTGGCGGGCGACGCCGGCGGGGTCGTAGGCGCGGTCGAAGGAGAGCCCCGCCCGGGCGCGCAGCGCCGCCTCGTCGAACTCGAAGCCGGGGGAGCCGATCACCCGGTAGGTGTCGACGACCCGCTGGACGGCGCCCTCCCGATCGCCCGCAGGTGGCGTCAGGAGCAGACCCAGTGCGGCGTCGGACGGTCCTCCGACGGAGGTGTCGCCCGTCGTCGACATGATCGACGTGAGGGTGCGGACCCGCTCGGGGGCGCGCAGGGCGACCAGCTGGGCGATCATCCCGCCCATCGAGGCGCCGACCAGGTGTACCCGGTCGAGCCCGAGGGCGTCGAGCAGGCCCACCGTGTCGTCGGCGAGGTCGGTCAGCTGGTAGGCCACCGACGAGTGGTCCCCGCCGAGGATCGACAGGACGTCGGGAGCGCCGGCGTCGTGCACGTGGGTCGAGAGACCGATGTCGCGGTTGTCGAAGCGGACGACGAAGTGCCCCCGGTCGGCGAGCTCGCGGCAGAAGTCGTCGGGCCAGCCGATCATCTGCGTGGCCAGGCCCATGACGAGCAGGACGGGCGGGTCCTCGCGCCGGCCGAAGGTCTCGTAGGCGATCTGGATGTCGCCCACCTGTGCCCGCTGGATCGCCTCGCTCGTCATGAGCGGCGACGGTAATCCACCGTTCCCGGCCCCGCCGGGCCGGTCCTGCGGCCGGAAAATGTCGGTACGGGGTGCGAGGGTCCCGGCCACCGCCGTCGGGGCGGTGCCGATGCCGCGGAGGTTCCCGTGCCGGTCGAGCTGATCAATCCCGAAGGCCTCCCGAGGTCGGAGTTCTACACCCAGGTGGGCCTCGCCACCGGCACCCGCACGGTCTACGTCTCGGGTCAGGTGGCCAGGACGGCCGGGGGCGAACCCGTCGGTGCGGGCGACCTGCCCGCACAGGTGGAGCAGGTGTTCCTCAACGTGGCGACGGCGTTGGAGGCAGCGGGAGGGACGTTCGACGACATCGCGAAGCTGACGCTCTACGTGGTCGACTGGTCCGAGGCGAAGATGGCCGGGCTGGGGGAGGGCGTGGGCCGGGTCTCCGGACGGCTGGGCTTCACGCCGCGGCCGACGACGCTGATCGGCGTCGCGGCGCTGTCGGAGCCCGACCTGCTGATCGAGGTCGAGGCCATCGCCGTGCTGGCGTGAAGCGGAAGAGTGCCCCCGGCAGGATTCGAACCTGCGCCCCTGCCTCCGGAGGGCAGTGCTCTATCCCCTGAGCTACGGGGGCTCGTCCGGTCGTTCGGTGAAGACGCTATCAGCCCGGCTGGTGGCGCCCGGCCATGGCCCTGGTGAGGGCCCTCAGGGCGCCGGGAGGGGGCTGCCGCCGCGCTCGGACAACATGTTCGTCATCAGCGACGTCTCCGCCGACTGCGACTCGACGATCGTCTCCGCCAGGTCCCGGACGGGCGCGAGGAGGGCGTGCTCGGCCGCGTACTCGGCCATCTCCTTGCCACCCTGGTGGTGGCGGATCATCAGCCGCAGGAACTCCACGTCGAACTCGGTGCCCGACAGCCCCCGGAGGTTCGCCAGCTCGTCCTCGGTGGCCATGCCCGGCATCAGGCCGCCCTCGCCCGTCGCGTGGCCGGCGTGGCCCCCGTCGCCCATCCAGGCCATCGGGTCGCCGCCCGTCGGCTGCAGACCCCAGAGCGTGAGCCAGCCCTGCATCCGGCCGGTCTGGTTGGTCTGCGTCGCCGAGATGTCGAACGCGAGCCCGCGCACGGCCCGGTCGTCGCTGCGGCCCGACGCGAGGTTGGCCATCTCCACGCCCTGCAAGTGGTGGCGGGCCATGTCCCGGGAGAACCCCGCGTCGACCGAGTCGGCCGACGGGACCTCGGTCCGTCCGATGCCCAGGACCACGGCGAGACCGCCGCCCACGAGCACCAGGCCGACCGCGATGACCGCCAGCAGGACGCGGCGGAGCGCCCGCGGACCGGGCTCGGCGGGGGAGTCCACCACGGGACCTCCGTTCAGGGCCTGGGCCGGGACCGTGCCGGTGCTCACTGGGCGGGTGCGGCCTCGGCCACCAGCGGGTTGGCGGCGAAGGTAGGGTTCTCGCAGCTCGCGCCGGGCTCGGGGGTGAACTCGCTGTTCAGCGTGAGGAAGTCGGCGAACTGCACGAGCCTCGGGTCGTCGGCGGAGTCCACCTTCAGCTGGTGGCCCCATGCCTGGATGCTGATCGGGGAGTCCAGGCCCGCGTACGGGGACAGCATCCGGCCCGCCTCGTTGGTCACGAGCGCGGCGAGCGTGTCGACGTCGTCGCCGGAGACCTCGTCCGGGTTGTAGGTCACCCACACGGCGCCGTGCTCGAGGCTGTGCACCGCGTTCTCGTGCCGGATGTCGACGTCGTAGACGGTCCCGGTGCAGTCGGCCCAGTCCGGCGGCGGTGCGTGCGGACCGCCGACCGGCGGCGACTCTTCGTAGGAGACCGCACCGGCGACGTGCTCCTGACCGGCGGGGTAGTCGTAGGTCTCGACGCCGGCGATCTCGTCGATGCTCTCGATCTTGTCCTCGTTGGCCTTGTTCACCTGCAGCACCGCGTAGGTGATGACGGCGGCGGCGAAGACCACCACCGCCACGGCGCCCGCGATCAGGCCCCACGGGCGCTGCGGCGCGACGACGCTGGCCGCGGGCCGGGTGCGCCCGCCCTTGCCGCTTGCCGCCCCGGCGCCTGACCTCGAGGAGCCGGTGCGCTTCCCGCCGGTGCTGTCGGGCGTGCGGTCCTTGGCCAAGGCCTCTCCTCGTTCAGTGGGGGCCGTTCGTCGCGACGGCGCCGGTAGGGACGCCGCCGGTCGGCCTCTCCGGTACCCCACTGTAGGTCGGCTCCCTGGGTGATCCCCGGAACCGCGGTGCAGGGGCGGGGCGGGCCGCCGGGGCCCCACGCCCCGGTCAGTACGCTCACCCGGTGACACCGGAGCAGCTGCGGGACCTCGTACGGACCGCTGTGGGCGGAGCCGTCGGTCGCGGCGCGCTCGCCGTCGACGTGCCCGACGAGGTCGTCGTGGAGCGGCCGAAGAACCGCGACCACGGCGACTACGCGACCAACATCGCCCTCCGGCTGGCCAAGGCCGCCGGCCGGCCGCCGCGCGAGGTCGCCGAGATCCTCGCCGAGGAGCTGCGGGCCCAACCGGCGATCGCCTCCGTCGACGTGGCCGGCCCCGGGTTCCTCAACCTCACCCTCGCCCAGGGGGCGCTCGGCCGGATCGCCGTCCAGGCCGTGACCGCCGGCGCCGGGTACGGCCGCACCGACACCCTGGCCGGTCAGAACCTCAACCTCGAGTTCGTCTCGGCCAACCCGACGGGGCCGGTCACGCTCGGCTCGACCCGCTGGGCGGCGGTCGGCGACGCGGTCGCCCGGTTGCTGGAGGCCAGCGGCGCCGACGTCAGCCGCGAGTACTACGTGAACGACGCCGGTGCGCAGATCGAGCGGTTCGCGCGGAGCCTGCAGGCCGTCGCACTCGGCCGGCCGGTGCCCGAGGACGGGTACCAGGGCGACTACGTCGAGCCGGTGGCCCAGCGGGTCCTCGCCGAGACCCCCGGACTGCTGGACCTGCCCGAGGAGGAGCAGGTGCCGGTGTTCGCGGAGAAGGGCGTCGCGGCCATGGTCGCCGACATCCGCAGCACGCTGGAGGGCTTCGGCGTCCACTTCGACACGTTCTTCTCCGAGCGGACGCTGCACGAGTCCGGCGCCCTGGAGAAGGCGCTGGCGACGCTGCGCGAGCAGGGGCACGTGTTCGAGCGGGACGGCGCCGTCTGGCTGCGGACGACGGACTTCGGCGACGACAAGGACCGGGTCCTGGTCAAGGCCGACGGTGAGCCGACCTACTTCGCCGCCGACTGCGCCTACTACCTCGACAAGCGTGGCCGCGGCTTCGACAAGATCGTGATCATGCTCGGCGCCGACCACTCCGGCTACGTCGGTCGCTACAAGGCTCTGGTGGCGGCGGCCGGCGACGACCCGGCGACGCACCTGGAGATCCAGATCGGCCAGCTGGTCAACCTGGTCCGCAACGGTGAGCCGGTCCGGATGAGCAAGCGGGCCGGCAACTTCGTGCTGCTCACCGACCTCGTCGACGCGGTCGGCATCGACGCGGCCCGGTACGCCCTGGCGCGCGCGTCGGTCGACCAGCAGATCGACATCGACGCCGACCTGTGGAGCCGGCAGACGAACGACAACCCGGTCTTCTACGTGCAGTACGCGCACGCCCGCATCTCCTCGGTGCTGCGCAACGCCGCCGAGCTGGGCCTGTCCCTGGGCGATGCGGACGACGTCGACGTCGCCGCGCTCACGCACGTCCGGGAGACCGACCTGCTGCGGGCGATCGGGGAGTTCCCGCGCATCCTCACGGGTGCGGCGGAGCTGCGCGCCCCGCACCGCGTCGCCCGGTACCTCGAGGAGCTGGCCGGGACCTACCACCGGTTCTACGACTCCTGCCGCGTCCTGCCCAGGGGCGACGAGGAGGTCACCGCGCTGAACACCGCGCGGCTGTGGCTCTGCTCGGCGACAGCCACGGTGCTGCGCAACGGCCTCGCCGTGCTCGGCGTGCAGGCGCCGGAGCGGATGTGAGGGCGCACCCGGCTGGTCCTCTCCACGGGAACATCCAGCAGCCGACCGCCGCCGGTGCGCCGCCGGGCGACCTCGGCGCGCTCGACCCGCACGTCTGGCCGCGCTCGGCCGAGCGCATCGGCGGCGAGCTGCACCTGGGCGGCCGTGCAGTGACCGACCTCGCGCGGGCGCACGGCACGCCGCTGTTCGTGCTCGACGAGGACGACTTCCGCGGCCGGGCGGGGGACTTCGCGGGCGCGTTCGCCGACGCCGACGTGCACTACGCGTCCAAGGCGTTCCTGTGCGGTCAGGTGGCCCGGTGGATCGCCGACGACGGTCTGCACCTGGACGCGTGCAGCGGCAACGAGCTGGCCCTCGCGCTGGCCGCCGGCTTCCCGGCCGAGCGGATCGCACTGCACGGCAACAACAAGTCACCGGCCGAGCTGCAGCTCGCGGTCGACTCGGGGATCGGGCACATCGTGCTCGACTCCTTCGACGAGATCGAGCGACTCGTCCCCATGGCCGCTGCCCGGGTCGCTGCCGGCGGGCCGCCCGTGCCGGTGCTGATCCGCGCGACGGTCGGCATCGAGGCGCACACCCACGAGTTCATCGCCACCGCGCACGAGGACCAGAAGTTCGGCTTCTCCCTCGCGACGGGCGACGCGCTCACCGCCGCCGTCCGGGTCATCCGGGAGCCGGCGTTGCAGCTGACCGGCCTGCACAGCCACATCGGCTCGCAGATCTTCGACACCGCCGGCTTCGAGGCCGCCGCCCACCGGGTCGTCGGACTGCTCGGCCAGGTGCACCAGGCGACCGGCGAACTGCTCGGCGAGCTGAACCTCGGCGGCGGCTTCGGCATCGCCTACCTGACCGAGGACGACCCGGTCAGCCCCCAGGACGTCGCGACCCGGCTCCGGTCGGTCATCGCCGCGGAGTGCGCCGCCCTCGACCTGCCGGTCCCGCGGCTGGCGGTCGAGCCCGGGCGGGCCATCGCCGGCCCCGGCACGGTCACGCTGTACGAGATCGGCACGATCAAGCCGGTGCGGCTGGGCGCCAGCGGCGCCCCGGGCACCCCGCTGGTGCGCAACTACGTCTCCGTCGACGGCGGCATGAGCGACAACATCCGCACCGCGCTCTACGACGCGAGCTACACCTGCGTGCTGGCCAACCGTGCCTCCGACGCCCCGCCGGCGCTCTGCCGCGTCGTCGGCAAGCACTGCGAGAGCGGCGACATCCTGGTCCGTGACCTGTGGCTGCCGGCCGACGTGCAGCCCGGCGACCTGCTGGCGGTGGCGGCGACCGGCGCCTACTGCTGGTCGATGGCCAGCAACTACAACTACCTGCTCAAGCCGCCGGTCGTGGCGGTGCGGGACGGCGTCGCCACCGAGATCGTCCGCCGGCAGACACTGGCCGACGTGTTCGCCCTCGACGCGGTCCTCGCCGACGGCCCGGCTCCGTCTCCGGCGCCGTCCCAGCCCGCCCCCGAGCACCCGGTGGGAGTGCGCTCGTGACACCGCTGAAGGTCGCGCTGCTGGGCTGCGGCACCGTCGGCAGCGCGGTGCTGCGGCTGCTCGACGAGCAGGCCGACGACCTGGCCGCCCGGATCGGCCGCCGGGTGGAGGTCGCGGGCATCGCCGTCCGCCGGCCGGCCCACCACCCCGACGTCCCGGCGCACCTGCTGACCACCGACGCCGAGTCGCTGGTCACCCGCGAGGACGTCGATCTCGTCGTCGAGGTCATCGGCGGGATCGAGCCGGCGCGCTCGCTGATCCTGGCCGCCTTCGAGGCGGGCAAGTCCGTCGTCAGCGCGAACAAGGCGCTGCTGGCCGACGACGGCGTCGCGCTGCACGCCGCGGCCGCGAAGTCCGGGGTGGACCTGTACTACGAGGCCGCCGTCGCCGGGGCGATCCCGCTGCTGCGTCCGCTGCGCGAGTCCCTGGCCGGGGACCAGCTGCGCCGCGTCGTCGGCATCGTCAACGGCACGACCAACTACATCCTGAGCCGCATGGCCGAGACCGGCGCCGGGTTCGCCGAGGCACTTGCCGAGGCGACCGAGCTGGGCTACGCCGAGGCCGACCCGACGGCCGACGTCGACGGCTTCGACGCCGCGGCCAAGGCCGCGATCCTCGCGTCACTGGCCTTCCACACCCCGGTCACCGCGGCCGACGTGCACCGCGAGGGCATCTCGGCGGTGTCGGCGACCGACGTGGCACGGGCGGCCGAGATCGGCTGCACCGTCAAGCTGCTGGCCATCTGCGAGCGCGTGCCGAACGGGGACGGCGACTCGGTGGCCGTGCGCGTGCACCCGGCGATGATCCCGACCACGCACCCGCTGGCCTCCGTCGGCGGGGCGTTCAACGCCGTCTTCGTCGAGGCCGAGGCGGCGGGGCAGCTGATGTTCTACGGCCAGGGCGCCGGCGGGCAGCCGACGGCCAGCGCGGTGCTCGGTGACCTGGTCGCCGTGGCGCGCAACCGGCTGGCGGGCGCGGCAGGGCAGTCGACCACCGGCTACGCGAACCTCGCCGTCCGGCCGATGGCCGAGACGCCCACGCGGTACCACGTGAGCCTGGACGTCGCGGACAAGCCGGGCGTGCTCGCGACCGTCGCGCACGAGTTCGCCGTGCACGACGTGAGCATCTCCACGGTGCGCCAGAACGGGCGGGGCGACGAGGCGACCCTGGTGATCGTCACCCACAGCGCCCCCGACGCCGCGCTGTCTGCCACCATCGCCGCGCTGCGGGACATGCCCGCCGTCCGGGGTGTCACGAGCGTGCTGCGCGTGGAGGGACTGTCATGAACGCGACTCCGGGCTGGCCGGGGCTGATCGAGGCGTACCGCAAGCGCCTGCCGGTCAGCGAGAGCACGCCCGTGGTGACGCTGCAGGAGGGCAACACGCCGCTGCTGCCCGCGCCGGAGCTGTCCCGCCGGACGGGCTGCGAGGTCTACCTCAAGGTCGAGGGCCTGAACCCGACGGGCTCCTTCAAGGACCGCGGCATGACGATGGCGATCAGCAAGGCCGTCGAGGAAGGTGCGAAGGCGGTCATCTGCGCCTCCACCGGAAACACCAGTGCGAGTGCCGCGGCCTATGCGGCCCGCGCCGGCATCACCTGCGCCGTGCTCGTCCCGCAGGGCAAGATCGCGATGGGCAAGCTCGCCCAGGCGCTCGTGCACGGCGCGCAGCTGCTGCAGGTCGAGGGCAACTTCGACGACTGCCTGGCGCTGGCCAGCAAGCTCGCGATCGACTACCCGGTGAGCCTGGTCAACAGCGTCAACCAGTTCCGCATCGAGGGGCAGAAGACCGCCTCGTTCGAGATCGTCGACGTGCTCGGCGACGCCCCCGACATCCACTGCCTGCCGGTCGGCAACGCAGGCAACATCACCGCCTACTGGCAGGGCTACGGCGAGTACTCCGCCGACGGCATCGCCTCGCGGACCCCGCGGATGTGGGGCTTCCAGGCGGCCGGGGCGGCACCGATCGTCACCGGTCAGGTGGTCGAGCAGCCCAGCACCATCGCCACGGCCATCCGGATCGGCAACCCGGCGTCGTGGACCAAGGCCCTCGCGGCGCGCGACGAGTCCGGCGGCCGGATCGACGCCGTCACCGACCGCGCGATCCTCGCCGCCTACCGGCTGCTGGCCCGCTCCGAGGCGGTCTTCGTCGAGCCGGCGTCGGCCGCGTCCGTCGCCGGGCTGCTGCAAGTGGCCGCGGCCGGAGAGCTCGAGCCCGGCCGGCGGATCGTCTGCACCGTCACCGGCAACGGGCTCAAGGACCCGGAGTGGGCCATCTCCGGGGCCCCGGCGCCCGTGACCATCCCCGTCGACGCCGCAGCGGCCGCCGCGCAGCTCGGCCTGTGACGGGGGTCAGGGTCCGCGTCCCGGCGACCAGCGCGAACCTGGGGCCGGCGTTCGACTGCGCGGGGCTCGCGCTCACCTGCCACGACGTCCTCGAGTTCGCCGTCCGCCCGTCCGGGCTCTCCGTCGAGGTCTCGGGCATCGGCGCCGGTGACCTGCCGACCGACGAGTCGCACCTCGTCGTCCGCGCGTTCCGGGCGGCGTGCGCCGAGCTCGGCTGGCAGCCGACCGGCCTGTCCGTCGTCGCGGAGAACGCCATTCCGCAGGGACGGGGGATGGGGTCCTCGGCAGCAGCCGTCGTGGCCGGTGTGGTCGGCGCCTGGGCGTTGTGCCCGGACGTCGATGCCGTCGACGACGACGCGGTGCTGCGGCTGACCACCCGGCTCGAGGGGCATCCCGACAACGTGGCGGCGTGCCTGCTCGGCGGGGCCACGCTGTCGTGGACGGAGCCGGGGGGAGCGCGGGCGGTCCGGCTGGACGTCGCCGCCGGAGTGCACCCCGTGGTGCTGGTGCCGGACGGCACGCTGTCCACCCACGTCGCCCGCGGGCTGCTGCCGGAGCTCGTGCCGCACGACGACGCCGCGCACAACGCGGCCCGGTCGGCCCTGCTGGTGCACGCGCTCACCCGGGATCCGTCGATGCTGTTCGACGCCACCGACGACCGGCTGCACCAGCGCCAGCGCGCCGCCGCCATGCCGGAGTCGATCGCCCTGGTCGACCGGTTGCGGTCCGCCGGGCACGCCGCCGCCGTGTCAGGGGCCGGTCCCAGCGTGCTGGTGCTGACCGACGGCGAGGGGGCTGCTGCCCTTCCCGCACTCACCCCGACGGGGTGGTCCTCCTGCGCGCTCGAGGTGGATGCAACCGGGGCAGAGGTGCTGGTCGAGGCGCCTGAGGTATCTTCTCCATAACGAGGAACACGCTGGAACCCACCGGTGTTGTCCAGTCCGTGAGCTGCGTCTAGGCTCACGGCGTAGCCGCCCACTCGGGCGAGCCTCGCGCGGGGCCGAAGCAGACGATCTCTCTTCGCCGCTGATCCGCCTCGCAGTTTTTCGACCTGTTCCCCGTGCTGCGTCCCCGCCTCCGGGCCGGACCGGACGGGGACCGGGGCACCCCCTGCGCTGGAACGCGCAGGTCACCGCAGGGAAGGACCTGTACGTGAGTGAAACCACCGACCTCGTCGAGACCGGCGCGACCGACGCCGCCGGCACGACCGAGGCGCCTGCCGCTTCTGGGACGACGGGCAGCCCCCGGCGCCGCGGCAACGGGCTCTCCGGGATGCTGCTCCCCGAACTGCAGCGCCTGGCGGCCGAACTGGGCATCTCCGGCACCGGCCGGATGCGCAAGGGTGACCTCGTCGCCGCCATCTCCGCCCGCCAGGTGGGCGGAGGATCCGCGACCGCGGACGCCCCTGCGAACGGCGCCGCCAACGGTGCGGTCGCCGACGCGGCGCCGGCGGCCCGCGGCATCGCGGCGGAGTCCGCTCCGCTGGAGGCCCCTGTCAGCGGCGGCGCCAACGGCGGCCCGCTGACCGGCAGCACCGAGACCGCGCCCGTCGTCGTCCGCTCCCGCCGCGGTGCCAGCCGGCCGGCCGGCTCCCCGTCGGTCGATGTCGCCCCGGCCGAGGACACCGCCGCCGCGTCGGACGCCGGCACCCGCACCGAGAACGCCCCCGCCGACGACGAGCAGCGGACCGACGGCGACCGGCCGCAGCGCAACCGCGGTGAGCG
>NZ_SPQM01000148.1 GCF_004570345.1 Blastococcus sp. CT_GayMR20
GCTCGACGCACGTCCCGGGCGGGAAGCACCGGCACCCGGAGAGAGTTGGCGAGGACGTGACGACGAGCAGCCCGGCCGGGGTCTTCGACCGGGCGCACCGGCTCACCACCGCCGGGTTGCTCATGCTCGTCACCTTCGTCGCGTTCGAGTCCATCGCGGTCGCGACCGCGATGCCGACGGCCGTGACGGAGCTCGACGGGCTCGCCTGGTACGGGTGGCCGTTCAGCGCCTTCCTCGTGGCCTCCGTGTTCGGCATGGTCGTCGGCGGGGACGCCGGCGACCGGCGGGGGCCGCGAGTGGCCCTGCTGTCCGGCGTCGCCGTCTTCGCGGTCGGTCTCCTCGCCGCGGGGGTGGCGAGCCACATGGCGCTGTTCGTCGCCGCCCGCGCCGTCCAGGGCATCGGTGGGGGCGCGATCGCGGTCTCCCTCTACGTCGTCGCCGGGCAGGCATACGGGCCGGAGCTGCGGCCGCGGCTGTTCGGGGCGATCTCCGCCGCGTGGGTCCTCCCGGCGCTGATCGGGCCCCTCGTCGCCGGCCTGATCACCGCGCACCTGACCTGGCGGCTGGTGTTCCTCGGCCTGCTGCCGCTCATCGCGCTCGGTCTGTTCCTCGTGCTGCCGTCCCTCCGCGGCCTCGGCGTGCCGGACCCCACCGCCGCTCCGCAGCCCGCCCGGCGGTGGTGGGCACTGCTGGCCGGTGCCGGCATCGCCGCGCTGCAGTACGCCGGCCAGCGGCTGGACCTGCTCGCGGCCGGCATCGCGGTCCTCGGGCTGGCCGCCCTGCTGCTCGGCCTGCGGCATCTCCTGCCCGGCGGCACGGTGCGTGCGCGTCCGGGCCTGCCCGCCGTCGTCGGCGCCCGGGGCCTGCTGGCCGGGGCCTTCTTCGGCATGGACGCCCTCCTTCCCCTCGCCCTCACCCAGCTGCACGGCTACGGCGCGACCACCGCCGGGATCCCGCTCACCGCGGGAGCCCTCGGCTGGGCGACCGCCTCGCAGCTGCAGGGCCGCCTGCCGGCGGTGTCGCGCGTCGTCCTCCTCCGGGTGGGGTTCGTCCTGCTCGCCGTCGGACTGTCCGCGACCGCGGTCGTCGCGCTCCCGGGCGTCGGCGGCTGGCCGGCCTACCTGAGCTGGGCCGTGGCCGGGCTCGGCATGGGCCTCGGGATGCCCAGCGTCGGTGTGCTCCTGCTCGACCAGTCGCCCGAGCACCGCCGCGGTGCCGACTCGGCGGCGTTCCAGATCTCCGACGTGACCGGCTCGGCCGTCTGCGTCGGCGTCGTGGGGGTGCTGATCGGGGCCGCGACGGCCGGTCTGCTCGCCCTGTCCACGGCGGTGCTGCTGGCCGTCGCCGTGCTCACCTCGCTGGCGGTGGTCGGCGCGGCCGTGGCCCCGCGGGCCGGAGCGCCCGCTGCGGCCACGGGCAGGTCCGTTCCCGCGTCTACGCTGGCCACGCCATGACGTATCTGGACCACGCGGCGACCACGCCGGTGCTCCCCGAGGTGCTGGCTGCCATGACCGAGCAGCTGGGCCGGGTGGGGAACGCCTCCTCCCTGCACGCCAGCGGCCGCGCTGCCCGCCGCGCCGCCGAGCAGTCCCGGGAGCGGCTGGCCGAAGCGCTCGGTGCGCGGCCGTCGGAGGTGCTGTTCACCGGCGGCGGCACCGAGAGCGACAACCTCGCGGTGAAGGGGCTGTTCTGGGCCCGCCGGCAGGCCGACTCGCGCCGTCGGCGGATCGTCGTCAGCCCGGCCGAGCACCACGCCGTCCTCGACAGCGTGGAATGGCTGGCCAAGCACGACGGTGCCGAGATCACCTGGTTGCCGGTCGAGCCGACCGGCCGCGTCCTGCCGGAGGCGCTCGCCGAGGCGCTCGGCGACGGCAGCGACGTCGCGGTCGCCAGCGTCATGTGGGCGAACAACGAGATCGGCACGGTGAGCGACCTGCCCGCGCTGGCCGCCGTCGCCCACGACGTGGGTGTCCCGCTCCACACCGACGCCGTCCAGGCGGTGGGCCAGGTGCCGGTGGACTTCGGCGCGTCGGGGGTCGACGCCCTCACGATGACGGGGCACAAGCTCGGCGGGCCGATGGGCGCCGGCGTGCTCCTGCTCCGCCGGGACGCCGAGTGCACGCCGCTGCTGCACGGAGGCGGTCAGGAACGCGACGTCCGGTCCGGGACGCTCGACGTGGCCGCGATCGTGGGCCTGGCGGTCGCCGCGGTCAGCGCCGTCGGCTCCCGCGGCGAGCGCGCCGAGCGGCTCGCCGCCCTGCGCGGACGACTGGTGGACGGCGTCGTCGCGCAGGTGCCCGACGTCCAGCTCAACGGGGCGCCGCTGGACGACCGGCTGTCCTCGGGGCCGGGCCGGCTGCCCGGCAACGCGCACCTGTCCTTCCCCGGCGCGGAGGGCGACGCCCTGCTGATGCTGCTCGACGCCCGGGGCATCGAGTGCTCGACCGGCTCGGCCTGCAGCGCCGGTGTCGCCCGCCCGAGCCACGTCCTGCTGGCCACGGGCGCCGACACCGAGCGCGCCCGCAGCTCGCTGCGGTTCAGCCTCGGTCACACGTCGACCGACGCCGACGTGGACGCCGTCCTCGAGGTGATCGGCCCGGTCGTGGAGCGGGCCCGCCGGGCCGGCCTGGGTTCGCGATGAGGGTGCTCGCCGCGATGAGCGGGGGCGTCGACTCGGCGGTGGCCGCGGCACTGGCGGTCGACGCCGGCCACGACGTGACCGGCGTCCATCTCGCCCTCTCGCCCGACCGGCAGACCCTGCGCAGCGGCGCCCGCGGGTGCTGCAGCGTCGAGGACGCACACGACGCCCGTCGGGTCGCCGACGAGCTGGGCATCCCCTTCTACGTCTGGGACCTCGCCGACCGGTTCCGCGAGGACGTCGTCGACGACTTCGTCGCCGAGTACGAGGCCGGCCGGACGCCCAACCCCTGCCTGCGCTGCAACGAGAAGATCAAGTTCACCGCGGTGCTCGACCGCGCACGCGCCCTCGGCTTCGACGCCGTCGTGACCGGCCACCACGCCCGCCTCGCCGACGGCGCGCTGAGGCGGTCGGTGGACGCGGCCAAGGACCAGTCCTACGTGCTCGGCGTCCTCACGCCGGGGCAGCTGGCGGCCGCGATGTTCCCCCTGGGCGCGATGACCAAGGACCGCGTGCGCGAGATCGCGGCCGAGCGCGGGTTCGCCGTCGCCGCCAAGCCGGACTCGCACGACATCTGCTTCATCCCCGACGGGGACACCCGCGGATTCCTCACCCGCCGGCTCGGCAGCCGGCCGGGACCGGTGGTCGACGCCGCCACCGGCGCGACCGTGGGGGAGCACGACGGCACCTTCGGGTTCACCGTCGGCCAGCGCCGCGGCCTGGGCGTCGCCGTGGGGGACCAGCGGCCCCGCTACGTGCTCGGCATCGAGCCGGTGAGCCGCACCGTGACCATCGGGACGCGCGACCTCGCCGGCGTCCGCGAGGTGCTCACCGGGCCGGCGACGTGGACGGCGGGCGTCCCGGTCCTGCCCCTCGACGCCGAGGTCCAGCTCCGGGCGCACGCCGCCCCGGTCGCCTGCCGGGTGAGCGCGGCGCAGGACGGGGGACTGCGGATCGCCCTGGCCGAGCAGCAGCGCGGAGTTGCCCCGGGCCAGTCCGCGGTCCTGTACGAGAAGGACGCGGAGCGGGGCGACCTGGTCCTCGGGCAGGCCGCCGTCCGCACCACCCGTGAACGGGAACAGGCCGTTCATCGCTAGGCGCCTCGACCTTCGCGGCGAGTCCTGCCTTCCCCCTCGGGGTCTCTGCGGGAGCCGACTAGCGTCGGTGCCGTGACACCCCCGAACCAGGACGACCACCCGAGTCCGGATCCCACCACCTGGGGACCGGCCTCGGGCGTCGGGTCCCTGCCCGGCACCGACCCGGCCGAGGCGCTGCGCCTGGTCGTCGGGGAGCTGCCGGACTTCGCCCACCTGCCCGAGCTGCCCGACCGCGGGCCGGGCGCGGACCTGATCGGCCGGAGTGCGGCGTTCCTCGTCGACCTCGCCTTCGACCTCACGCCAGGCGGCTGGCGGCTGGTCGCGCGCCCCGGCATCGACCAGCGCCGGGCACACGAGTTCCTCCAACGTGACCTCGATGCCCTCTACGACGTGGCGGCGGACTGGACGGGGCCGTTCAAGGTGCAGGTCGCCGGGCCCTGGACGCTGGCCGCCGGTCTCGAGCGCACCCGTGGGGATCGCGCCGTCGTCGACGCCGGGGCCCGGCGTGACCTCGCCCAGTCCCTCGCCGAGGGGCTCACCGCCCACGTCGCGGCCGTCTCCGCGCGGGTGCCGGGCGCGCGGGTCGTCGTCCAGCTGGACGAGCCGTCCGTGCCCGCGGTCCTCCAGGGCGGACTGCCCACCGTGAGCGGCTTCGGCAAGCTGTCGGCGATCGAGGACACCGTCGTCGAGCAGGAGCTCACCGCCCTGATCGATGCGGTCCCCGGCCCCGTCGTCGTCCACTGCTGCGCACCGCGGATGCCGCTGGACCTCTTCCGCACCGCCGGCGCTGCGGCGCTCTCCTTCGACCTGGGGCTGGTGCAGGACCTCGACGCGGTCGGCACCGCGATCGAGGCCGGGACGCACCTCCTCCCGGGGGTCGTGCCCGGCACCGACGCGACCCTGCCGGGCGCCAAGGCGACGGCGTCCCGGGTGCAGGCCTGGTGGCGGGAGCTCGGCTTCCCCGCCGACGACCTGGCCGCCGCCGTCACCCTGACGCCGTCGTGCGGACTGGCCGGCGCGACGCCCGGCTACGCCCGGGCGGCCATGACCCATGTGCGGGAGGCGGCGAGGTACCTGCAGCCGGACTGACGCACGACCGGGGGAAGCCCGGTTCGGCGTCGTACCAGGCGGATACCGTCTGCTCCGTGAGCACCGACGCCGAACTCGACGCCCCCACGGTCGCCGCCGCGGCCGAGCGGGAGGACGTCACAGAGGTCCCCGACGACGCGCGCTCCCGCCACCGCGACATCTCCGAGGAGCTCGACCGGTACGCCTTCGCCTACTACGTGCGCGACGAGCCGCTGGTCAGCGACGGCCAGTACGACGAGCTCATGGGCGAGCTCAAGGCGATCGAGGCCGCCCATCCGGCACTGGTGACGCCGGAGTCGCCCAGCCAGAAGGTCAACGGCGGGTTCACCGCGACCTTCGCGCCGGTCCAGCACCTGGAACGCATGCAGAGCCTCGACAACGCCTTCTCCGGCGACGAGCTGTCCGCGTGGGCCGCCCGGGTGGAGCGGGAGGGCGCGGCCGGTGCCAGCTACCTCTGCGAGCTCAAGGTCGACGGCGTCGCCGTCGCGATCGTCTACGAGAACGGCCGCATGGTCCGCGCCGCGACGCGGGGTGACGGGACGACGGGGGAGGACGTCACCGCCAACGTCCGCACGATGGAGAACGTCCCGCAGCAGCTCACCGGGGATGACGTCCCGGCACTGCTCGAGGTCCGCGGCGAGATCTACTTCCCGGTCGCCGGGTTCGCCGACGTCAACGCCGGTCTGGTGGAGCAGGGCAAGGCCCCGTTCGCGAATCCGCGCAACGCCGCCGCGGGCTCGCTCCGGCAGAAGGACCCGAAGGTCACCGCCTCCCGGCCGCTGCGCCTGGTGGTGCACGGCGTCGGGGCGCACCGCGGCTTCGAGGTCGACCGCCAGTCGGCCGCCTACGAGCGGCTGCGCGACCTGGGCCTCCCGGTGAGCGACCGGTACCGGGTGGTCGACGACCTCGAGGCGGTCTGGGCCTTCATCGAGCAGACCAAGGAGCAACGGCACTCGGTCGAGCACGAGATCGACGGCGTCGTCGTGAAGGTCGACCAGTACGCCCTGCAGCGCCGGCTCGGCTCGACCTCGCGGGCACCCCGCTGGGCGATCGCGTTCAAGTACCCGCCGGAGGAGGCGACGACCACGCTCCTCGACATCAAGGTCAACGTCGGCCGTACCGGCCGGGTGACACCCTTCGCCTACATGGAGCCGGTGAAGGTGGCCGGCTCGACCGTCCAGCTCGCCACCCTGCACAACGCGTCGGAGGTGAGGCGCAAGGGCGTGCTGATCGGCGACACGGTCGTCATCCGCAAGGCCGGCGACGTCATCCCCGAGGTGCTCGGCCCGGTCGTCGCCGCACGCACCGGCGACGAGCGCGAGTTCGTCATGCCGACCCACTGCCCCGAGTGCGGCACGGAGCTGCGGCCGGAGAAGGAGGGCGACGCCGACATCCGCTGCCCGAACGCCCGGTCCTGCCCGGCGCAGCTTCGGGAGCGCGTCTTCCACGTCGCCGGTCGGGGGGCCTTCGACATCGAGAACCTCGGCTACGAGGCGGCCATCGCTCTGCTGCAGAGCGGTCTGCTCGAGGACGAGGGCGACATCTTCTTCCTGGACGAGGACAAGCTGCGGCGGACGTCGTTCTTCACGAAGAAGGACGGCACCCTGTCGGCCAACGGCGCGAAGCTGCTGACCAACCTCGAGACCCGCAAGGACGTCCCGCTGTGGCGGGTCCTCGTCGCGCTGTCCATCCGGCACGTCGGTCCCACCGCCGCCCAGGCGCTGGCCCGCGACTTCCGCTCGATGGACCGGATCATGGCCGCCTCCGAGGAGGAGCTCGCCGCGGCCGACGGGGTGGGCCCGACGATCGCGCGGGCGGTGGCCGACTGGTTCACCGTCGACTGGCACCGCGAGGTCGTGGAGAAGTGGCGCCGGGCCGGCGTCCGGATGGCCGACGCGGGGGAGGACGCCCCGCCCGGACCCCTGACCGGGGTCACGGTCGTCGTCACCGGCTCCCTGCGCGACTACAGCCGCGACGGCGCGACCGCGGCGATCCAGGAGCGCGGCGGCAAGGTCACCGGATCGGTCTCGAAGAAGACCGGCTTCGTCGTCGTCGGCGCCGATCCCGGCAGCAAGTACGACAAGGCGGTGCAGGTCAAGGTGCCGATCCTGGACGACGACGGCTTCGCCGTGCTGCTCTCCGACGGTCCCGAGGCCGCCCGCGAGGTCGCAACCATCGGCGACGCGTAGTCGGAGGGGTCCTCTCAGAGGGGCGGCAGCGTCGCCACGGTCGTGGCGATGCCGGTGAGGTGCGCCAGCCGGAGCAGCTCCGAGCGCCGGAACGCCGGCCCGCCCGAGCGGCCCAGGACGACGGCGCAGCCCGGCCCGCCGTACGGAGAGACCATCATCTCGAGGGCCATCTCGCGCCAGCGCGGCGGGAGCCAGTCGTCCTCGCTGGGCAGCAGCCGGGGCGACGCCAGCGGCATCCAGGGCAGCGTGAGGCCCTCGAAGTTCGGCGCCGCCTCGGAGGCGGCGGCGACCTCCCACGAGTCGCCCACCGCGGACAGCACCACCGCCCAGCCGGCGTGGAAGACCCGTGGCAGCTCGGCGGCCAGCAGCTTGGCCGAGGTCCCCTCGTCGACGCGGGCCAGGGCGTCGAGCAGCTCGAGCTCGCGGTGGGTGTCCAGGGGGCCGGCGAACGGGCGCAGCGACTCGACGGTGACACCGGGAACGGCCTGGGCGGCGGTGATCAGGCTGTCGGGCAGCCGGTCGCGGGGGAGTTCCACGACCACGTCGTCCACGGCGACCCCGTTGCCGCGCTCGAGGACGTCCAGGGAGACGATGTCGATGCCCGCGTCGCCGAGCGCCGTGGCCACGGCGCCCAGGATGCCGGGGCGGTCGGGGACCACCAGGCGCAGGAGATAGGACACGGTTCCTCCGGGTCGTCCTCGGGGTGCGGGGCGATCTCCGTCGATCGTGAGGTCCCAGCTTCTCACGCCGGGGAGCCCCGGAAGGCCCCACGTAGAGTGGCGAGGTCGAAGGGCGGCCGAGCAGCGCGCCGCCGAGCAGCACCGAAGTGGAGTTCCTCCCCAGCATGAGCACGCTCTCCCGGAAGGATGTCGCCCACCTGGCGCGACTGTCCCGGCTGGCGGTGACCGCCGAGGAGCTCGACCTGTACGCCGGTCAGCTGTCGGCGATCTTGGACGCCGTGGCGCAGGTGCAGAAGGCCGCGGTCGAGGACGTGCCGCCGACCACCCACGCCGTCCCGATGACGAACGTCTTCCGGGAGGACGTCACCCGGCCGAGCCTGCCGCGGGACGTCGTCCTGGCCGGCGCGCCCGCGGCCGAGGACGGCCGCTTCCGCGTGCCGCGCATCCTGCAGGAGGAGGCGTGAGCAGCGCGTTCACCTCGATGACGGTCGCGGAGCTGCAGAGCGCGCTGCAGGACGGCGCGACGGCAGCGGGCGTCACCGAGGCCTACCTGGACCGCATCGCCGCCGAGGACGACGCGCTCGGCTCCTACCTGCACGTCGACCCCGAGGCCGCGCTGGCCCGGGCCCGCGACATCGACTCGGCCGGCACCGCGGGGACCGGGCTGTCCGGCGTCCCGGTCGCGCTCAAGGACGTCGTCGTCACCGAGGGCGTCCCCACCACGAGCGGCTCGCGCATCCTCGAGGGCTGGAAGCCGCCCTACGACGCCACGGTCGCCGCCCGGCTGAAGACGGCCGGCACGGTGCTGCTCGGCAAGACGAACATGGACGAGTTCGCCATGGGCTCGTCCACCGAGAACTCCGCGTACCGCGTCACCCGCAACCCGTGGGACCCCGAGCGGATCCCCGGCGGTTCGTCCGGCGGTTCGTCGGCCGCCGTCGCCGGCGGGCTGTCCCCGTGGGCGATCGGCACCGACACCGGTGGCTCGATCCGGCAGCCGGCGGCACTGACCGGGCTGGTCGGCCACAAGCCCACGTACGGCTCGGTGTCCCGCTACGGCCTCATCGCGTTCTCCTCGAGCCTGGACCAGGCCGGTCCGATGGCGCGCACCGTCCTCGACGCCGCGCTCCTGCACGAGGCGATCGGCGGCCACGACCCGCTGGACTCCACGAGCATCGACGCGCCGATGCCGGTGCTGGCCGAGTGCGCCCGCCGCGGCGCCGAGGGCGACCTCTCGGGGCTGCGCATCGGCGTGGTCCGCGAGCTGGGTGGGGAGGGGCACGCCGACGGCTACGAGCCGGGCGTGCTGTCCCGCGTCGCGGAGGCGGTGGCCCTCCTCGAGAGCATGGGCGCCGAGGTCCGGGAGATCTCCTGCCCCGCCTTCGACCTCGCGCTGCCGGCCTACTACCTGATCGCCCCCAGCGAGGCGTCGTCCAACCTGGCCCGCTTCGACGGGGTGCGCTACGGGCTGCGGGTGGGCGACGACGGGCAGCGCGAGCTCGACGAGGTCATGGCCCTCACCCGCGAGCAGGGGTTCGGCGCCGAGGTGAAGCGCCGGATCATCCTCGGCACCTACGCGCTGTCCAGCGGCTACTACGAGGCCTACTACGGCCAGGCGCAGAAGGTGCGGACGCTGATCAGCCGCAACTTCTCCGCCGCGTTCGACGACGTGGACGTCCTGGTCAGCCCGACGACCCCGACGGTGGCGTTCCCGATCGGGGCCCGCGTCGACGACCCGGTCGCGATGTACGCCGCGGACCTCTGCACCCTCCCGGCGAGCCTGGCCGGCGTGCCGGCGATCTCCGTGCCGTGCGGGCTCTCCGACGGGTTGCCGGTCGGACTGCAGATCATGGCGCCGGCACTGGCCGACGACCGCTGCTACCAGGTCGCGGCGGCCCTCGAGGCAGCACAGGACGCCGCCCGCGGCTCCCGCTTCCTCGACCAGCTCCCGGTGCAGACGGTCGAGGGCCTCAGATGAGCGGGGAGGGCATGGCCGGCGCGCTCAAGGCCGCGTGGGCGCTGACGGCGTTCGTCATCGTGGCGGGGCTCGTCCTCTGGATCACCACCGGCCGCCCCGTCTTCGCGGTCTTCATCGTCCTCGGCGTGCTGACGGCGGCAGGTGCGGCGATCGCCCTCCGCACGCCGGCGCCGCGTTCCTCGAAGGAGGACCCCACCTCGTGAGCACCGATTCCCTGGTCGACTACGACGAGGTCCTCGCCCGCTACGAGCCGGTGATCGGGCTGGAGACGCACGTCGAGCTCGGCACCGCCTCGAAGATGTTCTGCGGCTGCTCGACGACGTTCGGCGCCGAGCCCAACACCCAGACGTGCCCGACCTGCCTCGGGCTGCCGGGGTCGCTCCCGGCCGCCAACGCCGCCGCGATCGAGTCGACGATCCGCATCGGTCTGGCGCTCGGGTGCCGGATCGCGACGTGGTGCCGGTTCGCGCGGAAGAACTACTTCTACCCGGACATCCCCAAGGGCTTCCAGACGACGCAGTACGACGAGCCGCTCTGCACCGCGGGGCACCTGGACGTCGAGGTGGACGGCGAGACCTACCGCGTGGAGATCGAGCGGGTGCACCTGGAGGAGGACACCGGCAAGAACCTGCACGTCGGTGGCGCCACCGGTCGCATCCACGGCGCCGACCACTCGCTGATCGACTACAACCGCGCCGGCATCCCGCTCGTCGAGATCGTCACGCGGCCCATCCCCGGCGCCGGCGCCAAGGCGCCCGAGGTCGCGAAGGCCTACGTGACCGAGCTGCGCGAGATCCTGGTCGCCCTCGGCGTCTCCGAGGTCCGGATGGAGCAGGGCAACCTGCGCTGCGACGTCAACACCTCCCTGGCGCCGATCGGCAGCCTGGAGTGGGGGACCCGCACCGAGACCAAGAACGTGAACTCGCTGCGCTCGGTCGAGCGGGCCGTCCGGTTCGAGATGCGCCGGCAGGCCGCCGTCCTCGACGGGGGCGGTCGCGTCCTGCAGGAGACCCGGCACTTCCACGAGGACACCGGCACGACCTCGCCGGGCCGCAGCAAGGAGGAGGCGACCGACTACCGGTACTTCCCCGAGCCCGACCTCGTGCCCGTCGCACCCGACGAGGAGTGGGTCGCGAAGCTGCTGGCCACG
>NZ_SPQM01000149.1 GCF_004570345.1 Blastococcus sp. CT_GayMR20
CGGCGGGGAGCCCGCCGGTTAGGGTCGGCCCGTGCTGCTCCTGATGGTCTGGATCGTCGCCGTCGTCCTGGCGCTGGTCGTCCTGGGCTCGATCGCCTACGGCCTCCTCGGGGCCGCCGGGCGGCTGCAGCGGGAGATGGCGGCCGCCGAGCGCGACGCCCGGCCGCTGCTGGCGCAGATCGAGGCCGCACAGGCCGCCGCCGAGGCGCGTGGCGGGACAGCGAACGGCGACTGAACGCAGGCCGACATGTCGGTCGCCATCGCGACCCATCCGCGCGGACGGCGGGTTCCGAACACCCTCCGGCGTAGCATTCCGCACGACCCCACCTCTGGAGGACCTGTCATGGGCGGACTCGGCCCGCTGGAGATCGGCCTGATCATCCTGGCGATCCTGTTGCTCTTCGGCTACAAGAAGCTGCCGGATGCCTCCCGCTCGCTGGGCCGCTCGCTGCGCATCTTCAAGGGCGAGATGAAGGGCATGAAGGACGACGATGCCCGCGATGGGGTGCGCGCCAAGGACGCCGCACAGGCGACCCCCGTGCGCGGCGAGATCGTCGCGCCCGCGTCCCCTCCCACCACCACTGCCTCCGGCGACCTGACCGCGCAGCTGCACGAGGAGGCCCGGGTCGCCGAGGCGCGCGCCGCCGAGCTGCGCGCCCGCGCCGAGCAGACCCGCGTTACCGACGGCCCCCGCTGACCCACCCGTTCCAGGCAGGACGACGGTGAGCGAGGGCGGCACCCGGCCCCGGTTGAAGCGGCGCAAGCCGCCGCGCGACGCCGAGGCGACGATGACGCTCATCGCCCACCTCACCGAGCTGCGCAACCGGATCGCCAAGGCGCTCTTCTTCATCGCGCTCGGCACCGTCGTCGGGTTCATCTGGTACGACCGCGGCCTGCTGACGTTCCTCACCGAGCCGTACTGCGCCGTCCCCGACCGGCTGCGGCTCGACGGTGACGGCAACTGCCGGCTCGTTGTGCTCGACGTCTTCGGCGGCGTCCTGCTCCGGCTGAAGATCGCCCTGATCGCCGGCATCGGGCTGTCGGCGCCGTTCTGGCTGTACCAGATCTGGGCCTTCATCACGCCCGGCCTCAAGCGCAACGAGAAGCGCTACACGGTCGGCTTCGTCGCCGCCTCCACCCTGCTGTTCGCCGGCGGCACCGTCCTCGCGTGGCTGACCCTGCGCAAGGGCCTCGAGCTGCTGCTGCGCCTCGCCGGTGACGAGGTCGCCTTCCAGCTCACCGCGCCGCTCTACCTGAGCTTCGTGATCAGCCTGCTCGTGGCGTTCGGCCTCTCGCTGGAGCTGCCGCTGATCGCGGTGGCGCTCAACCTCGTCGGCGTCCTGAGCTACGAGGCGCTGAAGAAGTCCCGGCGGTGGATCTTCTTCCTCACCATCGTCTTCGCCGCGTTCGTCACGCCCACCCAGGACCCGTTCACGATGCTGGCCATGGCCGGCCCGATGATCCTGCTCTTCGAGCTGGCCATCCAGCTGGCCCGTATCGTGGACAAGCGGCGGGCCAAGCGCGCCGCCTTGGAGCACTTCCACGACCTCGGCGACGACGAGGCCTCGCCGCTCGACGCCCGGCCGTCGTCCCTCGACGACGCCCCGTCCCTGCGTCGCTGAGCGCGCACGTGACCGGTTCCGGGGACGTCGCCGTCCTCGTCAGCCCGGCCGCGGGCCGCGGGCGCGCGGGCGTGCTGGCCACCGACGTGCTCGCCGCTTTCACCGCCGTCGGGCTCGAGGCCCGGCTGCTGCCGGCCACGACGGGCGCCGAGGCGGAGCGGCAGGCCGCCGACGCGGTCGCGCAGGGTGCGGCGGCCGTGGTCGCCGTGGGTGGCGACGGGACGGTGCACGCCGCGCTGCAGGCCGTCGCCGGGACGTCGACCCCACTGGCCGTCGTCCCCGCCGGGACCGGGAACGACCTGGTCCGGGCCCTGGGGATCCCGGACTCGCCGATCTCGGCGGCGCACGCGGCGGCCGAGGACCTGGCCGCCGGCACGGTGCAGATCGTCGACGCCGGCCGCACCGGCGACCGCTGGTGGTCGACGGTCCTCTGCTGCGGTTTCGACTCCGCCGTCAGCGACCGCGCCAACCGCCTCCGGTGGCCCCGCGGACGGCGGCGCTACGACGTGGCGGTCCTCGCCGAGCTGGCGCGCCTGCGGCCGCACGAGCTGACCCTCGTCCTGGACGGCGAGTCGCAGACGCTGCCGGTCACGATGGTCGCCGTCGGCAACACGCCGTGGTACGGCGGCGGCATGAAGGTCTGCCCCGGCGCCGACCCGACCGACGGCCTGTTCGACGTCACCGTCGTCGGGGCCACCAGCCGCCTGGAGCTGATCCGCACCAAGCCGCGGCTCACCCTCGGCACCCACGTCGAGCACCCGATGGTCACCGTGCACCGTGCGGCCCGCGTGGAACTGATCTGCCCCGGGGTCACCACCTACGCCGACGGGGAGCCGGTGGCACCGCTCCCGGCGGTCGCCGAGTGCGTGCCCGGAGCACTCAGGGTGGTCGGCAGCGGCAGAACCTGAGGCCCGCGGCGATCGCGACCCCACTCGTCGCCGGGCAACGGTCCTACGATCCGGGCATGTACGCGGTACATCTCACCGACGCCGAGCTGGAGACGGCACGGCACGCCCTCCGGGCCTATCTCTCGGCCTTCGGTCACGACGAGGCCGAGACCGTGGGCGAGATCAGGCGCGTGATCGCCAAGCTGGACGCCGCCCAGACGGAGGACCGGGACCCGCGCATCTCCGCCTGATCCCGCGCGGTGACGCGCGAGGACCGGCCCGAGCCGTTTCCCTGGAGCGCGCCTAACGTGGAGGCATGTCCAGCCCCGCTGAGCGGTACGCCGCTGCGCGGCGGCGGACCGCCCACCCGACCCTGGCGGACTTCACCGCCGACCTCGGCTTCTCCCTGGACCCCTTCCAGGTCGAGGCGTGCGAGGCCCTCGAGGAGGGCTCGGGCGTCCTCGTCTGCGCGCCGACCGGCGCGGGCAAGACCGTCGTCGGTGAGTTCGCCGTCCACAAGGCGCTGGCGGAGGGGCGCAAGGCGTTCTACACGACGCCGATCAAGGCGCTGTCCAACCAGAAGTACGCCGACCTGGTCGAGCGCTACGGGCCGACGCAGGTGGGCCTGCTGACCGGGGACAACGCGATCAACGGCGACGCGCCCGTGGTGGTGATGACGACCGAGGTGCTGCGCAACATGCTCTACGCGGAGTCGCCCGCCATCGCCGGCCTCGGCTACGTGGTCATGGACGAGGTGCACTACCTCGCCGACCGGTTCCGCGGTGCGGTGTGGGAGGAGGTGATCATCCACCTCCCGCAGTCGGTCACGCTCGTCTCGCTGTCGGCGACGGTGAGCAACGCCGAGGAGTTCGGCGACTGGCTGGTCACGGTGCGCGGGCACACGAAGGTCGTCGTCAGCGAGGTCCGGCCGGTCCCGCTCTGGCAGCACATGCTGGTGGGCAACCGCGTGTTCGACCTGTTCTCGCTGCGGCCGGCCGCGCACGCGGGGGAGCAGGGGCTCACCCCGCGCGAGCAGTCCACCCGGGAACGCGGCGCCTCGGTCGTCGACCCGGAGCTGGTGCGCTACGTCCGCGAGCACGAGCGACGGATCGACTCCTGGCACGGCGGCGGTCCCGGTTCCCGGCGGGGCGACACCTCGCACCGGCCCCGCTACCGGGCGCCGTCCCGGTCCGACGTCATCACCCGGCTGGACAACGCCGGGCTGCTGCCGGCGATCACCTTCGTCTTCAGCCGCAACGGCTGCGACGCCGCGGTCCACCAGTGCCTGCTGTCCGGTCTGCGGCTCACCGACGAGGCGGAGCGCGCGGAGATCGCCGAGATCATCGACCGCCGCACCGGCTCCCTGCCGGAGGAGGACCTGCACGTCCTCGGCTTCTGGGAATGGCGGGAAGGCCTGCTCGCCGGGCTCGCTGCCCACCACGCCGGGCTGGTGCCGGCGTTCAAGGAGACCGTCGAGGAGTGCTTCGTCCGCGGCCTGGTGAAGGCGGTGTTCGCCACGGAGACCCTCGCGCTGGGCATCAACATGCCTGCCCGCAGCGTCGTCCTCGAGCGGCTGGTCAAGTGGAACGGCGAGGCGCACGTCGACGTGACGCCGGGGGAGTACACCCAGCTCACCGGCCGGGCCGGCCGCCGGGGCATCGACGTCGAGGGGCACGCCGTGGTCGTCTGGGGGCCCGGGGTCGACCCGGCGACCGTCGCGGGCCTGGCCAGCACCCGCACGTACCCGCTGCGGTCGTCGTTCCGGCCGAGCTACAACATGGCGGTCAACCTGGTCAGCTCGTTCGGCCGGGCCCGCGCCCGCGAGCTTCTGGCGTCGTCGTTCGCGCAGTTCCAGGCCGACCGGTCCGTCGTCGGACTGGCCCGGGCGGCCGCGAAGCACGAGCAGGACGCCGAGCGGGCCGCGGCCGAGATGCACTCCGACCGCGGGGACGTCGGCGCGTACGCCGAGCTCCGGCGGGAGATCGCCGACCGGGAGAAGGACCTGTCCCGCGACTCGCAGGCCAAGCGGCGCATCGAGGCCGCGGAGGCCCTGGCTGCCCTGCGGCCCGGTGACGTCATCCGGGTGCCGTCCGGACGGCGCCAGGGGCTGGCCGTCGTCCTCGACCCGGGGATCACCGACCTCGCCGACCCCCGGCCCCTGGTGCTGACCGAGGACAAGTGGGCCGGCCGGCTCGCGTCGATCGACTTCCCGACGCCGGTGAACGCGCTCGCGCGGGTCCGGGTGCCCAAGAACTTCAACCACCGCAGCCCGCATGCCCGCCGCGACCTCGCCGCCACCCTGCGGAACGCCCGCGTCGAGAACGACCTGGGTGCCCGCCGGGTCAAGCACCGGTCGGCGGCGGCGGACGACCCGGTGCTGGCCGACCTGCGCCAGGCCCTGCGCAACCACCCCGTGCACCAGTTGCCGGACCGCGAGGAGCGGGTGCGGGTCGCCGAGCGGTGGCTGCGGGCAGTCCGCGAGGCCGACGCGCTGCAGCGCAAGATGACCGAGCGCACGGGCTCGCTGACCCGGCAGTTCGACGCCACCTGCGACGTCCTCGAGGAGCTCGGCTACCTCGTGCCCGAGGTGGCGCCCCTGGTGCCGGCCGACACGGAGGTCATGGGCGCGGTGGACGACGTCCCGGTCGTCACCGACGACGGACGGCGGCTGTCGCGCATCTGGTCGGAGGCGGACCTCCTGGTCGCCGAGTGCCTGCGGGCCGGCGCGTGGCGGGGACTGAACCCGGCCGAGCTGGCGGCGGCGACGTCCACGGCCGTGTTCGAGGCGCGACGGGACAACCCGGCCCTGCCGGCCGTGCCGGCCGGGAAGGTGGCGGCGGCCATCGGCGAGATGCGCCGGATCCGAGCCCGGCTGCACGACGTCGAGGCCGACCACGGCGTGCGAGTGACCCGCGACCTCGATCTCGGCTTCGCCTGGGCCGCCTACCGCTGGGCGGACGGACAGAGCCTCGACCGGGTGCTGGCGGGCGCCGAGCAGGCCGGCACCGAGCTGTCCGGCGGCGACTTCGTGCGCTGGGCCCGGCAGCTGATCGACCTGCTGGACCAGCTGGCCAAGGTGGCGGAGGAGCCGGTGGCCGGCGTCGCCCGGGCCGCCGTCGGAAAGATCCGGCGGGGTGTCGTCGCGGTCGCGGTCGGCGGTTGACCTGCGCTGCGCCACCCTCCGCGGCGGGCCTCGGTAGGGCACAATTCCTCCGCCCGCGACCGGCGTCGCGGGAAGGCCGGACCGGGGAGCGACGATGACCAACCCGCCGCAGGGCGACGAGCCGGGCGCAGATCAGGACCGGAACCCGACCCAGCCGACGCCCTCGGTCGAGCCCCAGCGGGCGCCGTGGCAGGGGCCGACCCCGCCCTACGTCCAGCCGGCCCAGCAGCCGTACCAGCCCTACGTCCAGCAGCCCCCGCAGTACGCGCAGCCGCCCTACGGCCAACCGCCCTACGGCGCGGCGCCAGAGCCCCAGTACGGGCAGCCGCAGTACGGGCAGCCGCAGTACGGCCAACCGCCCTACGGTCAGCCGACCCCGAAGTCCAAGGTCGGCCTGATCGCCGCGATCACCGGCATCACCCTGCTCGTTCTCGCGGGCGTCGTCGTCCTGGTGCTGTCCCTGCAGTCGACGGTGCTCGACCGGGCGGCCGTCGAGCGCGACGTCGCCGCGCAGTTCGAGGAGCGCGAGGGCGTCGCCATCGAGCTCAGCTGCCCGGGCGACATGGCAGTGGAGTCGGGTTCCTCCTACGAGTGCACCGGCACGACGGCCGACGGCGAGGACGTCACGCTGCAGATCCGCATCGAGGACGAGGACTCCGCGGCCTACACCTGGACGGAGCCCTGAGCCGACCGGTCAGGCCACCGCGTCGGCCGGCCAGCCCAGGGCGGCGCCCAGCCGCTTGAGCGAGCTCTCCAGCCCGTGCGCGGTCGCCAGGGCCGCCAGGGCCGCCGGGTCGGCGGGGGTGCGGGGGAGGGCGCCTTCGATCGGGGGCAGGTCGATCTCCTTCGCGACCGCCACGACCACCGGTGCGGCGTCGAGGTAGTTCGCCGCGGCGTGGATCTTCTTCAGGACGGCGGCCGTCAGCGGCGGCCTGGGGACGACGGTCCGCTGCACCGCCGAGCGGATCCCGGCCAGGTCCCCGAACTCGTTGATCAACGCCGCCGCGGTCTTCGCGCCCACGCCCGCGACGCCCGGCAGACCGTCGCTCGGATCGCCCCGGAGGACGGCGAAGTCGGCGTAGGCCCGGCCCGGGATGCCGTACTTGGCGGTGACGACCGCCTCGTCGACCAGCTCGATGTCGCCGATGCCGCGGGCCGTGTACAGCACCCGGATGCCGCGGGCATCGTCCACGAGCTGGAACAGGTCCCGGTCACCGGTGACCACGTCGACCGGCCGGTCGGCGCGGGTGGCGAGTGTGCCGATGATGTCGTCGGCCTCGTAACCCGGCGCACCGACCCGGTCGATGCCGGCCGCGGCCAGCACGTCGACCAGGATCGGCACCTGCGGGCTCAGATCGTCCGGCACGACCTCCTCGCTGCCGTCGGGCGCGAGTCGGTGGGCCTTGTACGAGGGCAGCGCCTCGACGCGGAAGGCGGGCCGCCAGTCGTCGTCCCAGCAGGCGACCAGCCGGTCGGGCGCGTGAGCGGTCAGCAGCCGGGCGGTCATGTCCAGGAACCCGCGCACGGCGTTGATGGGTCGCCCGTCCGGCGTCGTGATGCTGGTCGGCACCCCGTAGAAGGCCCGGAAGTAGAGGCTGGCCGCGTCCAGCAGCATGGTCGTCACGTTGGCGGACGGTAGCGGTCTGGAAACGATTCCGGAGAACGGCGTCCTCGCTGGTTAGTCTGCGCGTGTGGCTCCCGCGATCTCTCCGAGCAGCCCCCTCGTGACGATCGACCGCGTGCACGCCGCCCGGGAGATCGCCGCGGAGAACGGCGTCGACCTCCTCGTCCTCACCCCCGGGTCGGACCTGCGGTACCTGGCGGGCTACGACGCCCACGCCATGGAGCGGCTGACCGCCCTCGCCGTCCCGCGCACGGGCGAGCCGTTCCTCGTCGTGCCGCGGCTCGAGGCCCCGATGGTCGACGCGAGCCCGGCCGGCACGCTGGGCCTCGAGCTCCTCGCCTGGGACGAGACGGACGACGCCTTCGCCCTGCTGGCGTCGGCCGCGACCGCCCGGCTGGGCTCGGCCCCCGCCCGGGTCGCCGTCGGCGCCCGGACCTGGGCCGAGCACGCGCTCGGGGTGCAGCGCGCGCTGCCGGGGTCGGCGCTGGGGCTCGCGAGCCCGGTCGTCGACCGGCTGCGGATGGTGAAGTCGCCCGCGGAGATCGAGGAGCTCGCGCTGGCCGGCGCCGCGATCGACCGGGTGCACGCGAACATGGACGTCTGGCTGACGGTCGGTCGCACCGAGGCGCAGGTCGGCGCCGACATCGCCGCGGCGATCATCGCCGAGGGGCACACCGGCGTCGACTTCACGATCGTCGGCTCCGGCCCGAACGGCGCCAGCCCGCACCACGAGCTCTCCGACCGGGTCGTGCAGGCCGGTGACCTCGTCGTCGTCGACATCGGCGGTGAGACGGCGACCGGCTACCGGTCGGACTGCACCCGCACCTACGTCGTCGGTGGAGGGCCCAGCGCCGAGGTGGCCGAGTGGTATGCGGTCCTGCAGGCGGCCCAGGCGGCGTCGACGGCCGCCGTCCGGCCCGGAGTGACGGCGGAGCAGATCGACGCGGCGGCGCGGGACGTGATCGAGGACGCCGGCTGGGGCAAGCACTTCATCCACCGCACCGGCCACGGCATCGGGCTGGACACCCACGAGGCGCCCTACATCGTGGCCGGCAACGACATCCCTCTCGTGCCGGGCATGGCGTTCTCCGTGGAGC
Organism: Blastococcus sp. CT_GayMR20; assembly: GCF_004570345.1. The sequence continues at coordinate 8,394 of NZ_SPQM01000149.1, forward strand.
CCGGCATCTACCTGGCGGGCGACTGCGGTGCCCGCATCGAGGACATCGTCGTCTGCACCGAGGACGGCGTCCGCACGCTCAATGACGGTCCCCGTGAGCTCGTCGAACTCCCCGGCTGAGCCCGGCGCCGGGGCCGTGCCCCCGGTCGACGTCGACCGCGAGCTGCTCGCCGCCCTGGCCAGGGACGGCCGGGCCAGCTACACCGACCTCGCCGAGCGGGTGGGGCTGTCGGTGTCGGCGGTGCACCAGCGGGTGCGCCGCCTGGAGCAGCGGGGCCTGATCACCGGCTACCACGCGACGGTCGACGCCAAGGCGCTCGGGCTGCCGCTGACGGCGTTCGTCTCGATCACGCCGATCGACGTCGCCCAGCCCGACGACGCCCCGGCGCGGCTGGCGCACCTGTCGGCCATCGAGGCGTGCCACTCGGTCGCGGGGATGGAGAGCTACATCCTCAAGGTGCGCGTCGCCTCACCGGACGCCCTCGAGGGACTGCTGCAGGACATCCGCGCCGCGGCGAACGTCACGACGCGGACGACGGTCGTGCTGTCGACGTTCTACGAGGACCGCCCGCCGCTCTGAGCCGGCGCTACCGTCGATGCGTGGCCGGTCCCTGGATCACGAACCGGGTCGCCGACCCGGTGCTGGCGCCGCTGCTGCGCGGCGCCGCCGGTCGGTGGCTCGGCCGGCGCCTGCTGCTGATGCGCTACCACGGCCGACGCACCGGTCGGCCGCACGAGGTGGTCGTCCAGTACGCGCGGTCCGGGCCGACCGTGTGGGCGATCGTCGGGCGCGCCGAGCGCACGACCTGGTGGCACAACCTCCAGGCCCCGGCGGAGGTGGACGTGTGGCTGGCCGGGGAGCGGTTCCGTGCCCGCGCCGTCGCCGTGGTGGGTGCGGACCAGCCGGCCGAGGCCCTCCGCGGCCTCCTCGCGTACCTGGCGCAGCGGCCTCTGGCCGCTCGCGCGCCGGGCTCCGTCGAGGATGCGGTCACCCGCGTCGTGCTCCTGCGGGTCGACCTGCAGGCGGAGCCGGACGAGGCCGCCTGACGGACTGGACATCCGTTCGAACGTGTGTTCGCATGGAGTCATGCGATGGGACGCGCAGCGGCTGGACCGGGAGGAGCCGTCGACACTGCCCGGCATGCCGAGCATCCGTGGCCTGCTCCGGAGCGTCCAGGTGCCCGACTTCCCGGGTCTGACGTTCCACGAGGTGCGGGCCAAGAGCGCGCTCAACCACGTGCCCGGCGAATCCGCGATGCCGTTCCCGTGGACGATCAATCCATTCCGTGGATGCAGTCATGCGTGCGCCTACTGCTTCGCGAGACGAACCCATGAATGGCTCGAATTCGACTCCGGGGAGGACTTCAACAGCCAGATCGTCGTCAAGACGAACCTGGTCGACGTGCTGCGTCGCGAGCTGGCCCGACCGTCCTGGACGCAGGAACACGTCGCGCTCGGCACGAACACCGATCCCTACCAGCGCGCCGAGGGCCGCTACCGTCTGATGCCCGGCGTCATCGGCGCCTTGGCCGAGTCGGGAACGCCGTTTTCCATCCTGACGAAAGGCACCCTGCTCCGCAGGGACATTCCCCTGCTGGTCGAGGCTGCCCGAGAGGTCCCCATCGGGCTGGGGGTCTCCATGGCGATCTGGGACGACGACCTGCATGCCGCCCTCGAGCCGGGCGTGCCGACCCCCCGTGCGCGGCTCGACCTCGTCGCGGCCCTCACCGATGCGGGACTGCCGTGCGGCGTGTTCCTCGCCCCGGTCCTGCCCGGGCTGACCGACGACACCGCCTCGCTCGACGCGGCGTTGGGAGCGATCGCCGCGTCCGGCGCCAGCGGTGTCACGGTCATCCCGCTGCACCTGCGGCCGGGCGCCCGCGAATGGTTCATGGCCTGGCTGCGCCGGGCGCACCCCGAACTGGTCGCGCGCTACGAGCGGATGTACGCCCGTCGGGCGTACGTGCCCGCCGAGTACCGCACCTGGTTGCAGCAGCAGGTGGCACCGCTGCTGCGGGAACACGGCCTCGACCGGCAGTCGGGAGGTACGGCTCGCGGCGCGTCGGACCCCGTCGCCGCGGGCGTGCCAGGTGACGCGGAGGTCGGCTTCCCGGAGGGCAGCCTGCCGACGGGCGGCATGCCGGGTGTGCGTCCGAAGGGCGAGATGGTGGCCACGACGACGGCGAGCGCTATCGGCCCCGAGACGGAGCAGCTGTCCCTGATCTGACTGACCTCCGGAGGCCCAGTCGCGGCCCGAAAGTGTCGTACCCCTTCCGTAGATTCGCGCATGTGTTCGAGGGATACGGCGTCGACCTGGCGATCGCTCCGTTCGGTGGCGTCGAGGTGCCGGGTCCGGCGGAGGGGCGGCCGTCTCGGCTGGCCGAGATCTTCCCGGCGGGGGTGCGGTCGGAGG
>NZ_SPQM01000014.1 GCF_004570345.1 Blastococcus sp. CT_GayMR20
TATCCGTCGTCTGTGGTGATCATCGTGCAGGGCACGATCGTGCTGGCCGTGGTGGTGGCCAACGAGATCGCGCGGCGGGTGACCCGCCGCTCGGCGGAGCGCGGCACCGCGCCGCCCGTGGGCGGGATCGTCCCCGGGGACGGTGGCACGGGGGTCGGCCAGTCGGTCGAGGACGACGGAGCCGTCGTGGGGGGCACCGGGGCAGGCGTCAGCCGCACCGCGGGTGCCGGACAGGTCGACACGGACGGACGGGGGCCCCGCGCATGAGCAGCGTCGTGGACACGCCGGGCACGCGGCCGAGCCGCGGGCCCCTCACCGATCTCCTCACGGGTGGCGGGCCGGTCCGCCGGGCGGCCTGGCTGGCGCTCGCCGCGCTGGTGCTGTTCTCCATGGTCCGTGCGATCAGCGGCGAGGAGGCGCTGACGTCGTCCTCGACGATGTCCGCCGCCCTGCTGCTGGCCGTGCCGATCGGGCTGGCCGCCCTGGGCGGACTGTTCTCCGAGCGTGCGGGCGTGGTGAACATCGGCCTCGAGGGAATGATGATCCTGGGCACCTGGGGGGCCGGGTTCGCCGGCTACCAGTGGGGGTGGGCCGCCGCGATCGTCGGCGGTGTCCTGTTCGGGGCGCTCGGCGGTCTGCTGCACGCGCTGGCCACGGTGACGTTCGGCGTCGACCACGTGGTGTCCGGCGTCGCCATCAACATCCTGGCCATGGGTCTGGCGCGGTTCCTCTCCGAGCTCTTCTACACCGACAACGAGGCCGGTGGTGGTGTGACGCAGTCGCCGCCGGTGTCCAGCGATCCGCCCTCCTTCTCCCTGCCGGTGCTGTCCTCGGGGCCGGACGTGCTGGGCGACCTGGAGCAGAGGCACTGGTTCCTGATCAGCGACGTCGCCGGCGTCCTGCGCGGAGTGACGAGCGGCGTGGCGGTCGTGACGATCCTCGCCGTCCTGCTGATCCCGGCGACCTACCTGCTCCTCTGGCGGACGGCGTTCGGGCTGCGGCTGCGGTCCTGCGGCGAGAACCCTGCGGCCGCGGACTCCCTCGGCGTGCCCGTCTACCGGCTGAAGTACATCGCGGTGGTCATCTCCGGCGGGCTCGCCGGCCTCGGGGGTGTGTTCCTGGTGTTCATCGCCGGCATCTACCGCGAAGGCCAGACCAACGGACGTGGCTACATCGGTCTCGCCGCCCTCATCTTCGGCAACTGGCGTCCGGGCGGCCTGGCCGCAGGTGCGGGGCTGTTCGGCTTCGCCGACGCCCTGCAGTTGCGCAGCCGCACGGCCGTGGTCGCGCTGTTGCTGCTGGTCGCCGTCCTGCTGGCGGGGGTGGCGATCTGGCAGGCGACGCGTCGCAAGGCCCTGCAGGCCGTGCTCGCTGCCGCGGTCGCGGGGGCCGCCCTGATCGGCTTCCTGACCATCGACGAGCTGCCCCCGGGCATCGTCTCCTTCACCCCGCACCTGACCACGCTGCTGGTGCTCTCGCTCGCCTCGCAGCGATTGCGGATGCCCAAGGCCGACGGTCTGGTCTACCGACGAGGAGAGCACTAGTGCCCGCGATCGACTGGGACGCGCTGCGGACGGCGGCCCGGGAGGCGATGACGCATGCCTACGCGCCGTACTCCAAGTTCCCGGTGGGCGTGGCCGGCCTCGTCGACGACGGCCGGGTCGTCACCGGCTGCAACGTCGAGAACGCCTCCTACGGGCTGGGGCTGTGCGCGGAGTGCGGCATGGTCAGCGACCTCGCGCGCACCGGCGGCGGCCGCCTCGTCGCCGTCGCCTGCGTGGGCGGCGACGGGCAGCCGCTGATGCCCTGCGGGCGCTGCCGCCAGCTGCTGTGGGAGCACGGCGGCGCCGACCTGCTCATCGAGACGGTGTCGCTCGGGATCGTGCCGATGCGCGAGGTGCTGCCCGACGCCTTCGGTCCCGAGGACCTGGCGGCGGCAGCCCTCAGAGACCAGCCTGCCGCCGAGCGGAACGCCTGATGGACGCGATCGACGTCCTCCGCACCAAGCGGGACGGCGGGACGATGTCGGCCGAGCAGATCCGCTGGATCATCGGCGCCTACACCGACGGCACCGTCCCCGACGAGCAGATGAGCGCCCTGCTCATGGCGGTGTTCTTCCGCGGCATGTCCGCCGACGAGCTCGCCGTGTGGACGCAGGCGATGATCGACTCCGGCGAGCGCAAGGACCTCACCTCGCTGGGCCGCCCGACCGCGGACAAGCACTCCACCGGCGGGGTCGGCGACAAGATCACCCTCCCGCTGGCGCCGCTCGTGGCCGCCTGCGGGGTGGCGGTGCCGCAGCTGTCCGGGCGGGGGCTCGGCCACACCGGCGGGACGCTGGACAAGCTCGAGGCGATCCCGGGCTGGCGTGCCGACGTGCACGAGGAGGCCTACCTCCGGCAGCTGCGGGAGGTCGGCGCCGTCATCTGCGCGGCGGGCAACGACCTCGCCCCGGCGGACAAGAAGCTGTACGCGCTGCGCGACGTCACCGGCACCGTCGAGTCGATCCCGCTGATCGCCAGCTCGATCATGAGCAAGAAGATCGCCGAGGGCGCCGACGCGTTGGTGCTCGACGTCAAGACGGGGTCGGGCGCCTTCATGAGGGACGCCGACGACGCCCGGACCCTCGCGCGCACGATGGTCGGCCTCGGTGAGGCAGCGGGCGTGAAGACCGTGGCTCTGGTGACCGCGATGGACCGACCGCTCGGCCGCGCCGCGGGCAACGCCGTCGAGGTGGCGGAGTCGGTCGAGGTGCTGGCCGGGGGCGGTCCCGCCGATGTCGTGGAGCTGACGCTGGCCCTGGCCCGCGAGATGCTCGCCGGTGCCGGCCGATCGGACGTCGATCCCGCCGAGGCGCTGGCCGACGGCCGCGCCATGGACGTGTGGCGCCGGATGATCGCCGCCCAGGGCGGGGACCCCGACGCGCCGCTGCCGAAGCCTGCGGAGACGCACGTCGTCACGGCGCCGGCGACGGGCACCCTGACGCGCCTGGACGCGTTCTCCCTCGGCGTCGCGGCCTGGCGGCTCGGTGCCGGGCGGGCGCGCAAGGAGGACCCGGTGTCGGCCGCTGCCGGGGTCGTCTGGACCGCCGGCGTGGGGGAGCGGGTGACCGCCGGCCAGCCGCTCCTCGAGCTGCAGACCGACGACGCGGCGCGCATCCCCCGCGCGCTGGAGGCCCTGGAGGGCGCGATCGGGGTGGACACCGGCGAGGAGCCGCTGCCGCTGGTGCTCGACCGCATCACGGCGTGAGCTCGCTCCCGACGAGAGTGGTGCAGCGCACTCAGGGGCGAGGGGGAGACTCTTCTCCCGTGACGTCGACCTCCGCGGCCACCGCTGCGCGCAGCGGGCCGCAGCACGGTGATCCCCTCGACCCGGATGCCGCGATCTCGATCCGGGGCCTGGTGAAGCGATACGGCGACTTCGTCGCCGTCGACGGGCTGGACCTCGACATCCACCGCGGCGAGATCTTCGCCCTGCTGGGCCCCAATGGCGCCGGCAAGACCACGACGGTCGAGATCTGCGAGGGCTACCGCAGCCCGGACGCCGGTCAGGTGCGGGTGCTCGGCGAGGACCCGGCGGACGGCGCACGGCACTGGAAGGCCCAGCTCGGCATCGTCCTCCAGTCGGGTGCGGGGGACAGCCAGCTCACCTGCCGCGAGCTGCTGCAGGCCCAGGCGTCGTACTACCCGGATCCGCGCGACCCCGACGAGGTGCTCGCACTGGTCGGGCTCACCGAGAAGGCGAAGTCCCGCGGGCGCCTGCTCTCCGGCGGTCAGCGGCGCCGGCTCGACGTCGCACTCGGCATCGTCGGCCGGCCCACGCTGCTGTTCCTCGACGAGCCCACGACCGGGTTCGACCCCGAGGCCCGGCGGCAGTTCTGGTCGCTGATCCGCTCCTTGCGCGAGCTCGGCACCACGATGCTGCTCACCACCCACTACCTGGACGAGGCGGAGGCGCTCGCCGACCGGGTCGGCGTCATCGCGCGTGGCCGGCTGGTCGAGGTCGCCGTCCCCTCGCTGCTGGGCGGGCGGGAGACCGCACCCGCCGTCGTCAGCTGGTCCGAGGACGGCGCCCGGCGGAGCGAGGCAACGGCGACGCCGACCGCGTTCCTCCGCGAGCTGGCCGGCCGGTTCCCGGGTGAGGTGCCCGACCTGGCGGTCGCCCGGCCCACGCTCGAGGACGTCTACCTGCGGATGATCGGGGAGTCCTCATGACGTCCCACGCTCGAGGACGTCTACCTGCGGATGATCGGGGAGTCCTCATGACGACGACGAGCGCCCGCCCGGACGTCGCACTGCCGTCCCTGGCGTCGGTCTACCGCACCCGCGCATCGGTCGAGCTCAAGGAGTTCTTCCGGCAGCGGGAGTCGGTCGTCTTCACGCTGCTGTTCCCGGTGATCCTGCTCGTGGTGTTCGGCGCGGTCCTCGACTACGACATCGGTAACGGGGTCACCTTCACGCAGTACTTCATGGCCGGGATCATCGCCGCCGGCATCCTCGGTGCCAGCCTGCAGAACATGGCGATCAGCATCGCCACCGAGCGATCCGACGGGACGCTCAAGGGGCTGGCCGGCACGCCGATGCCGAGGAGCGCCTACTTCGTCGGGAAGATCGTGCAGGTCCTCGTCGTCACGGTGCTCATCATCGTGATCCTGCTGGCCGTCGGTGCCCTCGCCTACGGCGTCGACCTGCCGTCCGGCAGCGACTGGTTCACCTTCGCGTGGGTGGCCACACTGGGGTCGTCGTCCTGCACGCTGCTCGGCATCGCGGTGTCCAGCCTCGCCAAGAACGGCCGCTCGGCGTCGGCGATGGTCACCCCGATCGCGCTGGTGCTGCAGTTCATCTCCGGCGTCTTCTTCCAGTTCAGCCAGGTGCCGACGTGGATGCAGACGGTCGCGTCGTTCTTCCCGCTGAAGTGGATGGCACAGGGCCTGCGTTCGGTCTTCCTGCCTGACTTCCTGGCTGCCCAGGAGCCGGCGGGCACCTGGGAACTCGGCCGCGTCGCTCTCGTGCTCGGGCTGTGGTGCGTCGCGGGGCTCGTGCTCTGCGTGGCTACCTTCCGCTGGCAGGACCGCGGCACTCCATGACCTGTCGTCCTCCGGACTCCGACCGCGACCGGGAGCCGTTCCCCCGGCGGCGTTGAGCCGCTGCGTCACGCCTGCGCGGACCCCTCCGGGGCCCACTCGGCGCGATCGTCTGGGTACCGTCCGCACCGTGCCCCGCGCTGTCCCCCTTGACGCCGAAGCCATCCGTCGCGCGCCGAAGGTGCTGCTGCACGACCACCTGGACGGCGGCCTCCGGCCCGAGACGGTGCTCGAGCTCGCCGACGAGCACGGTTACCGCGACCTGCCCGCGAACGACGCGGAGAGCCTGGGCCGCTGGTTCCGGCAAGCAGCGGACTCGGGCTCGCTCGTGCGGTACCTGGAGACGTTCGCGCACACGGTCGGCGTCATGCAGCGGCCCGAGGCGATCCACCGCGTCGCCCGCGAGTGCGCGCTCGACCTCGCGGCCGACGGCGTGGTGTACGCCGAGGTGCGCATGGCGCCGGAACTGCTGACCGCCGGCGGGACGCCGATCGAGGAGGCCGTGGAGGCGATCCTCGACGGGTTCCGGGCCGGCAGTGCCGAGGCATCCTCGGCGGGGACGCCGATCACCATGGGCTCGTTGCTGTGCGCCATGCGGCAGAACGACCGCTGGGAGGAGGTGGCGGGTCTCGTCCTCCGCTACCGGGACGCTGGGGTGGTCGGGTTCGACCTCGCCGGCCCCGAGATCGGCTTCCCGCCCGACCGGGTGCCCGCGGCGATCGCGCTCCTGGACCGCGAGCAGGCCCACCGCACGATCCACGCCGGTGAGGCGGCGGGCCTCGACAGCATCCGGTCGGCCCTCGACGGGGCGCACGCCGAACGACTGGGGCACGGCGTCCGGATCATCGACGACGTCGCCCAGGACGGCTCGCTGGGGTCGCTGGGGCAGCGGGTCCGCGACGAGCAGGTGCCGCTGGAGGTGGCGCCGACGTCCAACGTGCAGACCGGCGCCTTCCCGTCGCTCGCCGAGCATCCCGTGGACCGGCTGCACCGACTGGGCTTCGCGGTGACGATGAACACCGACAACCGCCTGATGAGCGGGGTCTCGGCCAGCAGCGAGCTCACCGACGTCGCCGCGACGTTCGGCTGGACCTGGGACGACGTCCAGACGGTCACCGAGCGCGCGCTGGCCGCGGGGTTCGCTCCGGACGGCGAGCGAAAGCAGGTGCTCGACGAGCTCGTGCGGCCCGGCTATGCAGCCCTTCGGGGGCAGGGGTGACGGTGCACACCCCGCTCCCGGGAATCCCGGAGCGATCTTCGCTGCTAACCTAGGCGTACCGGCACAACGGCCGGTCATCCTCCCGGACGGAACGTCTGGGCATGAGCGCATCCGTGCAGATCCCGCGTTCCATCCTGGGCGCAGATGATCGCCAGTGAGGACGCCGGCTACCGGCCGCGCCCCTCCTTTTCACGGGCCGCGCTCCGAGCTGTATCGGAGCCCCACCCCGCATGACTTTGGTCCACCCTGTCGCGTTCGAGTCCAACTCGATCGCAGACGTCACTGAGAACAGCGCGTCCGACAACATCACCACCGAGAACCTCGCCGAGGCCCCGGCCGAGCCGACTGGCCCGACCTTCCACCAGCTGGGCCTGCCCCAGCCGCTGGTGACGGCGCTCGAGCGCCGCGGCATCCGCCACCCGTTCGCCATCCAGACGTCGGCCCTGCCGGACGCCCTGGCCGGTCGCGACGTGCTGGGCAAGGCTGCCACCGGCTCGGGCAAGACGCTGGCCTTCGGCCTGCCGCTGCTGGCCCGCATCGGCGCCGACGCCAAGCAGGGTCGTCGCTCTCCGCGCGGCCTGGTGCTCGTCCCGACCCGTGAGCTGGCCCAGCAGGTGCACGATGCCCTGGCCCCGCTCGGTCAGGCCATCGGTGTCCAGCTGGCCACCGTCTACGGCGGTGCCCCGATGTACCGCCAGATCCAGCAGCTCCGTCGTGGCGTCGACGTCATCATCGCCACCCCCGGCCGGCTGCAGGACCTGATCAGCCAGGGCGAGGCGAGCCTCACCGAGGTGGTCGTCACCGTCCTGGACGAGGCCGACTTCATGGCCGACCTGGGCTTCCTCCCGGTCGTCAAGGAGCTGCTCGACCAGACCGACCGCAACGCCCAGCGGCTGCTCTTCTCGGCCACCCTCGACGGCGAGGTCGACTCGCTCGTCCGCCGGTACCTCAAGGACCCGGCCCGGCACGAGGTCGTCCGCCCCGGCGGCGAGGCTCCGCCGGCCGAGCACCTGGCCTACAGCCTCGCCTTCCGCGACAAGCTGCAGGTGGCCACCGAACTCGCCGGCCGCCCCGGCCGCACGATCGTCTTCGCCCGCACCCAGCTGGGTGTGGACCGGCTGGCCGAGAACCTGAAGGCCGCCGGCATCAAGGCCGAGGCGATCCACGGCGGGCTCCCGCAGTCCGCGCGCAAGCGTGCGCTGGAGGAGTTCACCGACGCCCGCTCGCCGGTGCTCGTCGCCACGGACGTCGCTGCGCGCGGCATCCACGTCGACGACGTCTCGCTGGTCCTGCACTACGACCCGCCGACGGACGCCAAGACCTACCTGCACCGTTCGGGCCGCACCGCCCGCGCCGGTGCCGCCGGTGTCGTCGTCTCGCTGCTGCTGCCCGACCAGGTCGGCCAGGCGAAGCGCCGCTTCCGCACCGCCAAGGTGGATCCGGCGATCGACCGGATCCGTCCGGGCGACCAGCCGATCCTCGACCTCGTCGCCACGGGCGTCCCCGTGGAGCCCAAGGAGCGCACTCAGCGCGACATGCGTCGCGGCGGTGGCGGCCCCGGCGGGCGTCCCCGCCGGGACGGCGACCGTCCCACGGGCGGGCACCGCGGTGGCCCGCGCCGCTCGTTCGGCGACAAGCCGCGGCCCGCCGGTGAGCGGTCCTCCGGCAGCTCGTACGGCGAGCGCTCCTCGGGTGGTTCGTACGGCGAGCGGGGTTCCCGTTCGAGCGGGCGGCCCAGCCGGCCGTCCCGCTACTCCAGCTGAGCGACCCGCACCAACGACAGCGGCCGGCCCCGGGAGATCCCGGGGCCGGCCGCTGTCGTTTCAGTCGCGGAAGACCAGCGTGCCGCTCACCTGGGTGACGACCTCGTCCCAGAGCGGCCGCAGCACGGCCGCGTCCTCGGCCCGCAGGACGGCGTCCGGGTTCCCCTCGCCGCGGGCGACGACCTGGCCCAGGGGAGCGGTGGGGGCCAGCAGCTCGTCGACCCGCTTGAGGCCGCCGTACTCGGCGAGATCGCGCACTCCCTCGACCGGCTGTGCGAACCCGCGGTGGTCGACCAGGCCGGCGGCGCCGTCGGCCACCTCCGTGAGGACCTCCGAGAGCTCGGTGAGGTCGTAGCGGTCCTGGTCCGCGGGCAGCGGCGGGACGTCGGTGTCGGCGACCTCCGGCCAGGACGCGATCTCGATCAGGTCGTGCTCCTCGGTTCCCTTGCAGAAGCGCGCGAGGGCGGCCGGGGAGTCGAAGAGGAACACCTCGCCGTCGCGGCCGAGGAACCGGGCGACGTCCTCGACGTAACAGCGCAGGGTGACGCCCGCGCCGTCCGGGACGACCACCTCGACCGGCAGGATGCCGACCGACTCCCAGAACCGGCCGGCCTCGGCGACCTCGGCGGGGGTGGCGCTGATCCGGCCGCCGCGCGCGATCGTCCGTACCGGCGCCGCAGCGGCACCGGCGGGCTCGTCGTCCACGAGAACGACGTCGTCCGGCAGCTCGTCGGCGTCGACCTCCTCGACCTCCGACGCCGGCGGGTAGTCCTCGAGCGTCGCCGAGCCGGCGCCGGTCCAGTCGAAGTGCTCGTTGAGCTCCTCGACGACGTCCTCCCAGAGGTCGTCGAGCGCGCCACCGACACCCAGCCAGGCGTCCTCGCCGGACCGGCCGACGAAGGCGTCCACGCCGAGGCCCAGCGAGCCGATCTCGGGCTTCCCGGCGAGCTCCGCGACCGCCTCGAACTGGCCGCCGTCCTCGTCGTCGTCGTCCTCGTCGCCACCGGTGTCGAGGCACTCGGCCAGCCGGCTGACGATGTCGATCGTCGCGGCGAGCTCCTCGACGGCCCAGCGGTCGGGGCTGTCTGCGGCGATGTCGTACACGCCGTCGAGGTCGAAGCGGTGGTCGTCGTCGGGCGTGAGGTCGGCGGCGTCGAGGCCGACCACGACGGGCCAGACCGGGTGGTCGGCGAGGTCGTGGTCGGTGCTGGTGCGGCAGTACGCCGCGAGCGCCGCCGGGGTCGGGAACAGATGGACCTTGGCGACGTCGTCCTCGGTGGTGCCGAGGAACGCCTGCCACTCCTCCCCGTCCTCCTCCCACGGCGGAGCCCACAGGGTGTAGCCGGTTCGGTCGTCGAGGGTGAGTGCGATCGGGACGATGCTGGGCCTGGCCACGGCCCCATCCTGCCCGGTCCCTCTGCGGGCGCGCCTCCGGGTTCGGACCGCGACGGCGATCCTCGCCCGGCGACCGGGGCTCCGCGGTGCGCTGGAACCGACCGATGGCCGGCAGGCCGCGGCGCAGGTCTTCGGCTAGCTGGTCTTCCTCGACCGGGGGGCGGGGCGGACCACGAGGACCGGGCACGGCGCGTAGTGCTGGACACGCTGAGCGGTGCTGCCGACGAGGATCGCATCGCTGATCCCGCGACCTCCGGCTGCCACCACGACCAGCCCGGCGTCGTACTGATTCGCCGCCTTGATGATCTCCGCAGCAGGGGACCCGCTGCGGATCTCCTTGTCGATCCTCGGACCCCAGTCGTCGAACACCGCGGCCACCGCGTCGACGGCACCCTGCGCCGCCTCCCGGAAGCTCCCTGCCCCCTCGCCGGGGCCGGGCGGATCCGCCTCGGAGATCTCGTCGGCGAAGGCGACCGCGGCCAGCGGCCGGATCACCGCGACCACCGAGATCGCGGTGATCTTCTGCGGGTCCGCGAAGGACCTCAGGTGGCGGGCCGCCGCCAGGGATTGCGGCGACCCGTCGGTGGCGACGATGACGTGCATCTCAGGCGCCTCTCCGGTCGGCGGCCTCGGGATCGCCGCGCCTGCTGCCCGGGGGACGGTTCCGCGATCCGGCGGCGTACTCGATCAGGAACAGCACCACGCCGACGGCGATGAGGCCCGCGCACCAGAGCAGCGACGAAGGGTCGTCGTAGATGGAGAACCCGAGGATGGCCAGGTTGCCGGCCAGCCCGATGACCAGCAGGGGGGTGTTGGCCCGGAAGGTGCGTTCGTCCTCGTCCTGACCGCGCAACTTGAGGCACGCGACGATCACGAGCGCGTAGATGGCCAGCAGGAAGACGACGGTCACCAGGGCGAGCCGGTTGACCAGGTCGATGCCACCACCGGTCTGGAAGAAGAAACCGGTGATCAGCAGGGTCGCGACGACAGCGGCGCTGAAGAGGAGCCCGACCCATGGGCTGCGGCGGGTGGCGTGGACCTTGGCGAAGACGCCCGGCACGACGTCCTCCTTGGCCATCCCGTAGAGGATCCGCGGCTGGGTGACGACCGTGACGAGTGTGGTGTTCGTGATCGCGATCAGCGCGATGATCGAGAAGAGCGTGGTCATGACGTCGGTCGAGAAGGGCAGGATGCCCTGCTTGACCACCTCGAGCAGCGCTGCATCCGAGTTCGCGAGCTGGTCGGTGGGCACGGTGAGGGCGGCGGCCATCGAGACCAGGACGTACACCACGCCTGCGACGACCATGCCGCCGACCAGGGACCGCGGGAAGGCGCGGTGCGGGTCGATCGTCTCCTCCGCGACGTTGGCCGTGTTCTCGAAACCGGTCATCGCGAAGAACGAGAAGGCGATACCGGCGAGGACTGCGAGCGCCGGGTTGCCGGAGACGCTGATGTCGGTGAGAACGCCGAAGTCGGCGTCACCCTGGGCGATGTACCAGATGCCGATGATCATCACGATGAGCAGGCCGGCGACCTCGACGAAGGTCATCAGCATGTTCAGCACCACCGACTCGGTGATGCCGATGAAGTTGACGACCACCAGGGCGAGCAGGAAGACGAGCGACACCAGCAGCGCCGGCGGGCCGTCCCAGAGCGTGGCGAAGTAGGAGGAGAAACCGGTCGCCAGCGAGCCCGTCGCCGCGAAGCTGGCCGCCAGGAACGACACGGTCGTCAGGAAGGTCAGCGCCGTGTTGCCGAAGGCCTTGTTGACGTACAGCGCGGCACCGGCGGCCTGGGGGTACTTGGTCACCAGCTCGGCGTAGGCCGCCCCGGTGATGGCCGCGACGGTGACACCGAGGGCGAACGCGATCCAGAACGCTCCGCCGACAGCGGCTGCGACCAGGCCGATCAGGACGTAGATCCCGGAGCCGAGGACGTCACCGAGCGTGTAGAAGAACAACTGCTTCCCGGTGATGGATCGCCTGAGACCGCTGTCTTCGTCGACTGTGGTGGTGCCGGTCTCGGCCACGAGTCCCTCGTTTCGGCGTCCAGCGCGGGTGCGGACGCCCGATCTTTCCGGCATCGGCCAGGCGGTGCCCGACGAACCCGCGATTCAGACGCCGATGGGGTGCCAGACCGTCTTCGTCTCGAGGAACGGCGTCATCCGGCCGAGACCGGGATCCGCGGTCCAGTCCGGCTCGGCCGCCGGCGGGCGCACGACGCGCTTGACCGTCCCGGCCGCCTCCCGCTCGAACTCCAGCGCCCGCCGTGCCGGCGCGCCGGTCAGGTCGATGCCGTCGACGTCGGCGTGCTCGGCCAGCCACGTGCCGAGCTCCTCGGCGTCGCCGGTGAGCAGGTTGACGACGCCGCCGGGCACGTCACTGGTGGCCAGCACCTCGGCGAGGGTCACGGCGGGCAGCGGGCGCTCCTTCGACGTCACGACGACAGCCGTGTTGCCGCCGGCGAGCACCGGCGCGAGCACGCTGACCAGTCCGAGGAGCGAGGACTGCTGCGGTGCCAGGACGGCGACGACCCCCGTCGGCTCCGGCATCGAGAAGTCGAAGTACGGGCCGGCGACGGGGTTGGCACCCCCGAGGACGGCGGCCAGCTTGTCGGTCCACCCGGCGTACCAGACCCACCGGTCGATGGCGGCGTCCACGGCGGCCCGGGCCTTGGAGGCCGAGAGGCCCTCGCCGGCCGCGACCTCCTCGCAGAACTGGACGTGCCGGCCCTCCATCACCTCGGCCACGCGGTAGAGCACCTGGCCGCGGTTGTAGGCGGTCGTCCCCGACCACGTGCCGAAGGCGCCCCGGGCGGCGACGACGGCGTCCCGGGCGTCCTTGCGCGAGGCCCACGCGGCGTTGGCGAGGAAGTGGCCCTTGTGGTCGGTCACCTCGTAGCTGCGGCCGGACTCCGACCGCGGGAACGCGCCGTTGACGTAGAGCTTGTAGGTCTTGCGGACTGCGAGCCGGTCGCTCATGAGTGCGTCGCTCCCTTGAGGTAGCCGGTGAGCCCGTGCCGGCCGCCCTCGCGGCCGTACCCGGACTGCTTGTAGCCGCCGAAGGGCGACGTCGGGTCGAACTTGTTGAACGTGTTGGCCCACACGACCCCGGCGCGCAGCTGATCGGCGATCTTCAGGATCCGCGACCCCTTCTCGGTCCAGATGCCGGCCGACAGCCCGTAGGTGCTGTTGTTCGCCTTGGCGACGGCCTCGTCGGGGGTGCGGAAGGTCAGCACCGACAGCACCGGGCCGAAGACCTCGTCGCGGGCGATGCGGTGGGCGGGGGAGACCTCGGTGAAGACCGTCGGCGGGAACCAGTAGCCGCGGTCGGGCAGCTCGCAGACGGGCTGCCAGCGCTGGGCACCCTCGGCGTCCCCGATGTCGGTGAGCTCGCGGATGCGGGCCAGCTGCTCCGCGGAGTTGATGGCCCCGAGGTCGGTGTTCTTGTCGAGCGGGTCGCCGACGCGCAGCGTGCTGATCCGCCGCTGCAGCGAGGCGATCACCTCGTCGTGCACGTTCTCCTGCACCAGCAGCCGCGAGCCGGCGCAGCACACGTGGCCCTGGTTGAAGAAGATGCCCTGCACGATGCCCTCGACGGCCTGGTCGATGGGGGCGTCGTCGAAGACGATGTTCGCCGCCTTGCCGCCGAGCTCCAGCGTCAGCGACTTGCGCGTCCCGGCGACCGCTCGGGCGATCTGCTTGCCCACCTCGGTCGAGCCGGTGAAGGCCACCTTGTCGACGTCCCCGTGCTCGACGACGGCCCGACCGGTCTCGCCGGCGCCGGTCACGATGTTGACGACACCCGGCGGCAGGTCTGCCTGCTGGCAGACCTCGGCGAACAGCAGCGCCGTCAGGGGGGTCGTCTCGGCCGGCTTGAGGACGACGGTGTTGCCGGTCGCGAGGGCCGGCGCGACCTTCCACGCCAGCATCAGCATCGGGAAGTTCCACGGGATGACCTGACCGGCCACGCCGAGCGGCCGGGGGTTCGGCCCCAGGCCGGCGTGATCGAGCTTGTCGGCCCAGCCCGCGTGGTAGAAGAAGTGCGCCGCGGCCAGGGGGATGTCGACGTCGCGGGACTCCCGGATCGGCTTGCCGTTGTCGAGCGACTCGAGGACGGCGAACTCGCGTGCGCGCTCCTGCAGCAGCCGGGCGATGCGGAACAGGTACTTGCCGCGGTCGGCAGGGCGCATGGGGCCCCACACGCGGGTGAAGGCCTTGCGGGCGGCGGCGACGGCGCGGTCGACGTCCGCGGCGCTGCCGGCGGAGACCTCGGTGAGGACCTCCTCGGTCGCCGGGTTGACGGTCTTGAACGCCTCACCGGTGCCGTCGACGAACTCGCCGTCGATGAACAGGCCGTAGGACGGCTTGATGTCGACGATCGAGCGCGACTCGGGGGCAGGCGCGTACTGGAAGAGGCTGCTCATCGTCGGTCAGTCCACCGTCACGTAGTCGGGGCCGCTGTAGTGGCCGGTGCGGAGCTTCTGCCGCTGCAGCAGGAGATCGTTGAGGAGGCTGGAGGCACCGAGGCGGAACCAGTCGGGGGAGAGCCAGTCCGGCCCGGCGGTCTCGTTGACGAGGACGAGGTGCTTCATCGCGTCCTTCGTCGTCCGGATGCCGCCGGCGGGCTTGACGCCGACCTGCGTGCCGGTGGCGACGCGGAAGTCGCGCACCGCCTCGAGCATGACGAGGCAGACCGGCAGCGTCGCGGCCGGGGAGATCTTGCCGGTGGAGGTCTTGATGAAGTCGCCGCCGGCGAGCATCGCCAGCCAGGAGGCGCGGCGGACGTTGTCGAGCGTGACCAGTTCGCCGGTCTCGAGGATGACCTTGAGGTGGGCGGACCCACAGGCCTCCTTGACGGCGACGATCTCCTCGTAGACGTCCAGGTAGCGGCCGGCGAGGAAGGCACCCCGGTCGATCACCATGTCGATCTCGTCCGCGCCGTTGGCGACGGCGTCCTTCACGTCGGCGATCTTGACCGCCCGGCTGGCGCGGCCGCTGGGAAACGCGGTGGCGACTGCGGCCACGTGGATGCCGCTGGTGCCGAGGGCCTCGCGGGCCACGCCGGCCAGGTCGCCGTAGACGCAGACGGCAGCCACCGGCGGGCAGTTCGGGTCACCGGGGTCGGGACGACGCGCCTTGGCGGCCAGCGAGCGCACCTTGCCGGAGGTGTCCGAGCCCTCGAGCGTCGTCAGATCGACCATCGAGATCGCCATGTCGATGGCCCAGGCCTTCGCGGTGGTCTTGATCGACCGGGTGCCGAGCACGGCGACGCGGGCCTCGGCACCCACCTGGTCCACGCCGGGGAGGCCGTGGAGGAAGGCGCGGAACGCCGCGTCGGATCGTGTGACGTCGCTGAACGGGTCCACCGGGGGAGCCAGCAGCCGGTCGCCGTCCGACAGCGCGTCGGGATCGAGGACGTGGGTCATGCGGCCATTCTCCCCCTAGGGACGAAGGGTCCCGATGCCCGCTGGCCCGAGGGAGTGAGGAGGGCGCCGGTGTCAGCCTCCGGGGACCAGCCCCCCGCAGATGCCGCCGACGTTGCGGCGCTCGACGACCGGCGAGTCCTCGTCCCACCCGGCGTGCTCGCCCGGGTGCTCGCTGGTCGAGTCGTTCAGGCAGAAGGTGACGACGCTGCGCGCGTCGGCGGCCTCCAGGGCGGCTCCGGCCGGGACGCCAGGGTTCCCGCGAGCGGCAGCGGCCGGGCCGGCCGAGACCACGGCCGCCGCGAGGACGGCAGACCCGACGATCGCCGAGCGGACGAGGGTTCGGCGCATGCGATGTCCTCCCATGCGATGTCCTCCGGGGCGGGGGCGGCGAACGGCGCCAGGCTATCGGCGCGGCTCTGCGAGGGACACGGCTTCGGTCGCCGGGCGGGACTGCCCGGCGCGCCGTGCCGCTACGGTGTCGCGCGTGCAGCTCACCGTCGTCGACCATCCGCTGGCCCGTGCCCGACTCACCCGCATGCGGGACGAGCGGACGGACAACGCCGCCTTCCGGGCCGCTCTGCGCGAACTCACCCAGATGCTCGTCTACGAGGCGACGCGCCACCTCGCCCTGGCCGAGGAGCCCATCCAGACACCGGTGACGGCGACGACCGGCTTCCGGCTGGCCGCGCCGCCGCTGATCGTGCCGGTGCTCCGGGCCGGGCTCGGTATGGCCGACACCGCGCACGGGATGCTGCCTGAGTCGCAGATGGGCTTCGTCGGGCTGGCGCGCAACGAGGAGACCTTCCAGCCCGAGGCCTACATGGCCTCCCTGCCGGCGTCCCTGGTCGACCGCGAGGTGTTCGTGCTCGACCCGATGCTGGCGACCGGTGGCTCGCTGGTGCACTGCTGCGGTCTGCTGACCGCGCGGGGCGCCACGTCGATCACGGTGCTGTGCGCCCTCGCGGCACCCGAGGGCATCCGCCGGCTGGAGGAGAGCGGCCTGCCGCTGCGCGTCTTCACCGCCAGCGTCGACGAGGGGCTCAACGACAAGGCCTACATCGTCCCGGGCCTCGGCGATGCGGGTGACCGCCAGTTCGGCGCGGTCTGACGATGCGGTTCGGGGTGCTCGGCACCGGCTTCTGGGCGGACAAGGTGCACGCCGCCTCGCTCGCCGGGCACCCGTCCGGGGAGCTCGTGGGCGTGTGGGGGCGGGACGTCGCCAAGGCCAAGGCGGTCGGCGCCCAGTACGACGTCCCCGGGTTCGCCGACCTCGACGAGCTGCTCGCGCAGGTCGACGCGGTCTCGCTCGCCGTTCCGCCGGACGTGCAGGTCGGGCTCGCGGAACGGTGCGCCGCGGCGGGCAAGCACCTGCTGCTCGAGAAGCCCATCGCCCTGAAGCTCGCGGACGCCGACCGGCTGGTGACGGCGGTCCACGACGCGGGGGTGGCCTCGCTCGTCTTCTTCACCTTCCGATTCCTGACCGCGACCTCGACCTGGCTCACCCAGGCGGCCCGCACCACGCTGGCGGGCGGGCACGGCTCCTGGCTGGGGTCGCGCGAGAACAGCCCCTTCGAGGCCTCCCCGTGGCGGGACCAGCACGGGGCGCTGTGGGACATCGGGCCGCACGCGCTCTCGCTGCTGGTGCCCACGCTCGGTCCGGTCGTCTCGGTGCAGGCCGGCCCTGGGTTGCGCGACACCGTCCACCTCGTACTGCAGCACGAGTCGGGCACCGCCTCCACCGTCACTCTCTCGCACACCGTGGCGCCGCTGTCGTCGGGCATCGAGTTCTTCGTGCACGGGGACGCCGGCCGGCTCGTGCTCTTGCCCGACACCGGCGCCGCGGAGGAAGCGTTCCCGGTGGCGGTCGACGAGCTCATCGCTGCCGCGGTCAGCGGCGGGACGCACCCGTGCGGCATCGAGTTCGGACGTGATGTCGTCGCGGTGCTGGAGACGGCGGCACGGGCGCTGGCGTCTGGCTGCCGGGAGTCCGTCGCTCGGTGACCGCTCTCGGGGTGTTGTCCGCGCTCCCGGAGTCCTGCAGAACCCCTGGAGCGCGAGGAACACCCCTGGAGCGACGCGTCAGTCGAAGGGGTTCGTCAGGACCGGGCGTGCCTGCAGCACGGAGAAGGTGACCGGCGGCCCGTCGGTGGTCGTGGTGCCGGGGACGGCGACGCTCGCGCCGCCGTTCACGCTGAAGGTCGCGCCCCACGTGGTGGTCAGGTAGGCGGTATAGGTGCCGCTGGAGTAGTCGTACGTCACCGTCTGGTCCGGGTAGGGGGCGCCGGGGTCGGTCGTCGGGATGTCCGTGCCGTCGCCGGTGTGCCAGGTGAAGGCCGTGGCGCCGGCGACGATCTCGACCGCGAAGCCGCGGATGTCGACGTTGAACGTCTGGGTGGTCGGGCTGTCCGTGTAGAAGATGACCGGCAGGCCGACCAGCCCGTTGCCCGGTGGTTGCTGCTGGGTGGTCAGCTGCGGCAGCGGCAGTTCCTGGAAGTACCGGAAGATCTCCGCTGGCGACGGCGGCGGATTGAGCGCCGTGATGTCGATGCACGCGCGAGTTCCGCTGATCCATGGACCGACCGGCGTGCCGACAGGGGATCCGCCCGATGGGAATCCGTCCTCCGTGGTTGTTCCCGTTCCCGTCTCGTCCGAGATGACGAGTCGCCGCCGCTCGATGATGAGGTCCTCGATGACCCGGCCGGGCACGACTGGGCACTCGAAGAAGTCGGTCGCCCTGCACCCTCCGTTCTCGCGATCGTCCACCACACACGGATGCGAGAGCTGATATGTGAAGGGGTGCTCGACGGGAGCGGCATTCGAGGCGACCCAGAAGCCGCCGGCGTTCTGCTCGACCAGGGAGGCAGTGAGTGAGCCCCGCCCCGTCTCGACCTGAGGGCTCTCATCGCAGTCAAGACCCACGCACGCGAGTGCCGGAATCGACAGCCCCACCCAACACACCAACGCGCTGAAAAGTACGGGGACGAGGCGGCGCATCTCAGCCCACCGTTAGGCCGGTGATGACCCATGTTGCCTGCTCGGGCTTCCACAGCAGGACGGCCCCTGACTGCAGTTCTACAGGCGTCGGGGCAGAGCGATCGGTGACAACTTTGCCAGCTTGATCGACGACGGTTATGGGGCCCTGAACGTACAGGAAACCCATCTGCGCCGTTTCTCCATCGAGCATCGCCGGCCCGTAGCCGGTGAACTCATATGCGTACTCGGTGTATCTGCGGTTGGCCGCCCGATCTTCGTCAAGGGACTGGGCGATCCTAATGCAGGTGCGGCAATCCTGACTCAGCTGCAACAGGGGTTCCGGGTCCAGGGAGTTCTCCGCGACAAACTTCGTCAGGCCCACGTAATAGCGGACGAATGCGACCGCTCCCTCGGGGGTCATTTCCCGGGCCTCTGCGGGGACCGGAAAGTCCTCCGGCCCGAGTGGCGGGAGCTCCGGGGTCGTCTCGGCGGCGCCGTTCGTGGGCAGGGTCTCGTTTGCTTCCTGCTTCTCCGAGCACCCGGTGAGCACGGCGGTCGCCGCGACGAGACCCGCCGCCAGTCGCACGGTCCAGGGCCGCGTCACGTCGTCACCTCCGTGTTGATCACCGGATCTCGGAGACTACGCAGGCCAGTTACCGGGCGGCATCGGGACCTGTGGACAACCACCCGATGGCATTGCCGCGCACTACAGCCTGAGGGCCGCCGACACCTCCGCGCGCAGCTGGTCGAGCTCGTCCTCACCACGGCCGCGGGCGGCGATGATCCCGGCGTCGTCGTGCACCGGGACGACCGTCTCCAGGTACGCCTTGAGCTTCGGCTCGGTGCCGCTCGGGCGGACGATGACCCGGACGCCGTCGCCGAGCAGCCGTACCGCGTCGACGGATGGGTCCTCCAGCGCCAGGTCGGCGTAGGCCACGTCGCGCCCGAGGAGCTGGACAGGGGGGTCGGCCCGCAGCCGGGTCATCGCGTCGGAGATCAGCGAGAGGTCCTCGACGCGGACGGAGAGCTGGCCGTTGACGAACAGCCCGTGCTCGCGGGCCAGCTCGTCGAGCCGGTCGATCAGCGTGCGTCCCTCGGCCTTGAGCTCGGCGGTCAGCAGGGCGACGGCCAGGGACGCCGATATGCCGTCCTTGTCCTTCACCACCGACGGCGCGACCGAGTACCCGAGCGCCTCCTCGTACCCGAACACGAGCGGCGCCTCCGACGCGCCCGCCCGCATGATCCACTTGAAGCCGGTGGGCGTCTCCTCCGACCGCATCCCGTGCGCGCCGGCGAGCACGTGCATCAGCGAGCCGCTGACCAGCGAGGAGGCGTACGTGCCACGAACTCCGCGCCGCAGCAGCCAGTCGGCGAGCAGCGCCCCCACCTCGTCGCCGGTGAGCTGACGGCCGTCGCACACCACGGCGCAGCGGTCGGCGTCCGGGTCTTGCGCGATCGCCAAGTCCGCGTCCACCTGCTCGGCGAGCGCCTTCAGCAGGTCGGTCGCGCCGGGCTCCTCCGGATTGGGGAACGCCACGGTCGGGAACGCCGGGTCGGGCGTCTCCTGCTCCGGGACGCCGTGCGGCGCTGCGAGACCGGCGGCGGCGAAGACCGCGCGCGTCGTCTCGGCGCCCACGCCGTGCATGGCGGTGTAGGCGACGGTCAGCGAACCGCGGGACGGCACCCCCTCCGGCTCGAGGGCGGAGACGATCGCGGCCACGTAGTCCGCGGCGATCTCGTCCCCGAGGGTCAGCCAGTCGTCGCTGAGCTGCACCTCGCGGGCCGGCGCGGTCGCCGCGATCGCGGCCTCGATCTCCCGGTCGGCCGGCGGCACGAGCTGCCCGCCGTCACCGAGATAGACCTTGTAGCCGTTGTCCTCGGGCGGGTTGTGGCTGGCGGTGACCATCACCCCGGCTGCGCAGCCGAGGTGCCGGACGGCGAAGGCGAGGACCGGCGTCGGGAGGGCCTTCGGCAGCACCTGGACGGCGAAGCCCGCGCCCGACAGCACCGCGGCGGAGATGTGCGCGAACTCGTCGGACCGGCGGCGCGCGTCGTACCCGATGACCACGCCGGCACCCGCATGCCCGGAGTCGGCCAGCCAGCGCCCCAGCCCCGCGGCGGCCCGGGTGACCACGGCGGCGTTCATCCCGGCCGGACCGGCGCGCAGGGGGCCCCGCAGTCCCGCCGTCCCGAAGGTGAGCGGCCCGGAGAAGCGCCGCTCCAGCTCCTCGACGTTCTCCGCCTCGATGAGCGCCTCGATCTCGGCGCGGTCGCCAGCGTGCGGATCGGCGTCGGCCCACTCCCGGGCGGTGACCAGAAGTTCGGCGCTCACGGCTTCTCGAAGTTCTCGGCGTCGAACTCCGCGGTGGTGTACTCCCCGCCCACCCGTGCGTGCACGGGGTCTGCGAGGTCGGGTTCGCCGTGCACCTCGACGAGCGCCTCGGAATAGACCTCGGCGTCGTCGGCCGGTTCGTAGCCGAGCGCGCGGGCTGCGGTCAGGTCCCACCAGGTGCGAGTGTTCGCGGAGACGCCCCACACGACGGAGAAGCCGGGGTCAGGCGCGTTGAGCGCCGCGTCGACCAGGGACACCGTGTCCGCTGGCGACAGCCAGGTCGAAAGGTGCCGAGTGGTTGTCGGCTCGGCGAAGGCGCTGCCGATGCGCAAGCAGACGACGTCCAGGCCGTAGCGGTCGACGTACAGCGAACCGAGGGCCTCCATCGTGACCTTCGAGACTCCGTAGTAGGTGTCGGGGCGGGGCGGCGCGTCCGCCTCCGTCAGCAGGGAGGCGCCAGGGCGGGGCGTGTAACCGGTGGCGTGGTTGCTGCTCGCCAGGACCACACGGGGGACGCCCGAGCGCCGGGCTGCCTCCAGCACGCAGTACGTGCCTTCGATGTTGGCGTGGCTGATCGCCGCCCAGGTGGACTCACCGGAGATGCCGGCCATGTGCACGACCGCGTCCACGCCATCCGTGGCGTCCTCCATCGCCGCGAGATCGGTGACGTCCGCGACCACCTGCGCCTCGCCGGGGCGCTCGTCGGGCACGGGGACGACGTCGAGGCAGCGCACGGCCCAGCCGCGCTCGGGCAGGCCGCCTCGCAGCACCGTGCCGATCCGCCCCGCCGCACCGGTGAGGAGGACCAGGCTCACGGGAGCCGTCCGATGAACTCGGCCAGGAACTGCCCGAGCCGGCCCGCCGCCGCCTTGCCGGCCGCCAGGACCTCCTGGTGGTCGAGCACCTCGCCGGTGATGCCGGCCGCGGCGTTCGTGACCATCGACAGGCCGAACACCTCCAGACCGACGGCCCGGGCGGCGATCGCCTCGAGC
The DNA here is from genome assembly GCF_004570345.1 of Blastococcus sp. CT_GayMR20. Next base: position 21,185 of record NZ_SPQM01000014.1, read on the forward strand.
GCGGTGGACATGCCGACCAGGTCCGCGCCGAGGGTCCGCAGCATGCGGATCTCGGCCGGTGTCTCGTAGTGCGGTCCGGGCAGCGCCGCGTACACGCCCTCGACGAGGCTCGGATCCAGTTCGCGGGCCAGCGACCGCAGCCGCGCGGAGTACAGGTCGGTGAGGTCGACGAAGTTCGCGCCCACCAGCGGCGAGCGGGCCGTCAGGTTCAGGTGGTCGGAGACGATCACTGCCTGCCCCACCCGGTGGTCGGGCGCCAGGCCGCCGGCGGCGTTGGTGAGGATGACGGTCTTCACGCCCGCTGCTGCGGCGGTGCGCACGCCGTGCACGACGGGTTCGACCCCGCGGCCCTCGTACAGGTGCGTGCGACCGAGGAAGAGCAGCGCCCTGCGGTCGCCGACCCGGACCGAGCGCACCTCGCCGCCGTGACCGACGGCGGTCGGGGCGGCGAACCCCGGGAGGTCGCCGATGGCGACCGAGGCCTCGGGGGCGCCGAACGCGTCGGCGGCGGGAGCCCAGCCGGACCCCATCACCACCGCGACGTCGTGGGATCCACCGACGGCGGTGGTCAAGGCCTGGGCCGCTTCGGCGGCGACGGAATCGGGGCTGGCGGGCGCACTCACGCGGCAACTCCTCGCTGGCGCTCGTCGGCCGTGTTCGTGGCACCGGCGTGTCCGATTGGTTCGCTCGCAAGCTCGCTCACGCGGGCGACGCTAACGCAGCGGCTCAGGAGGAGGCCCGGGGCACTTCCGCCCCAGTTGTCCCGGGGGCGGGCGTGTCCGCGACCGTCCGGTCCGCGGCAACCCCCACCCTGTCGCCGTGCAGCGCATCGAGCTCGACGGCGTCCCGTTGTTCACGTCGCCCGGCCCGGGTCGCGCCACCGGGGCGCTCGTCTTCGGCGTCGGCCTCCGGGACGAGACCTACGCGACCCTGGGGATCACCCATCTCATCGAGCACCTGGTGATGGGGACGCTCCCGAAGTCGCACCTCGACTGCAACGCCACCGTCGACGTCGAGTCGACCGTCTTCTACGCGACCGGCAAGCCGGCCGCGGTGGCTGCCTTCCTGACGGGTGTCTGCGCCGCGCTGTCCGACCTCCCGGTCGAGCGCATGGAGAAGGAGATCGGCGTCCTGCAGGCCGAGAACTGCACGGGCTCCCACCCGACGGCCGCCGTCCTGTGGGCCGCCCGGTTCCGCCTGGACGGTCCGGGTCTCGCCCTCGCGGGCGGCGGTGTGCCGGAGTGGCTGACCGAGGCCGCGGTGCGCGACCACGCCCGGACCTGGTTCGTCCGCGACAACGCCGCCGCCCTCTGGCACGGCGAGCGGCCCGACGACCTGCGCCTGGTCCTGCCCGAGGGTCCCCGCCCCGCGCGGCGGCGGCCGGCGGTCCGGGTGCAGACCGGTCCGCTCTGGCTCCAGGGCCCGACGGCGGGTGCGGGGCTGCTCCTGACCGTCCCGGATGCGCTCGACGCCGCGACCGGGGTCGGCGTCGACGTGCTGACGGAGCGGATGCGCGACGTCGCCCGCATGGAGCGGGGCTTGAGCTACCACGCCGATCTGGAGATCGTCGACATCGCGCCGGGGCACCGGGAGGTCGCCGTGGTCGTCGATGCGCGGGAGGGTCAGGAGGCCGAAGTCGCGCGCGTCCTGTGGGAGCAGTACCTCGACCTCTGCGAGCGCGGCCCCTCGCCGGCCGAACTGGAGCACTCCGTCCAGGGGTTCGCGGAGCACCTCGACAGCGGTGACGACGTGACCCTGGCCGATCTCAGCCGCGCCGCCTTCGCCGACGTCTTCGGGCTGCCGTTCCGTCCCGCGGCCGAGGGAGTGCCGGCCTGGCGGTCCGTGACCCCGGAACAGGTCGCGGCGGCACTGCGGTCGTGCCGGCCGAGCGCCGTCCTGGCCCTTCCGGAGAAGGTCGACCCCGGTCCGCTGCCGGGCGGCATCGAGCGTACCTACCTGTGCAACTACGTGCCGGTCCTGCCGAAGGGGACGACGTTCCGGCCGTCCCTCCTGGCACGTGCGCTGCACAAGGAGGCCCGCATCCAGCTCGTCGTCACCGACACCTACCTGGCGCACGGGGACTCCGACGGCGACGGGCACGTGATCCCGTGGCCGGACGTCGAGGCCGCGGTGCCGGCCCTCACGGGGAACGGCGTGTTCGTCGTGGGCCGGAACCTGTGCGGCATCGACGTCCACGAGGACGTCTACGGCCGCCGCGCGGTCGACGCGGTGCGGGCTCGTCTGCCCCAGCACGTGTGGGTGCAGGCGCCGGCGCCGACCTTCGGCGAGGCGCCGGTGGGCGCGGGCGTCCGCTGAGCCGGGAGGCCGCGAACCGCTCTTCCGGGGACGGAACGGGCCTACCGTCGCGCCATGCGCATCGCGGTCCTCGGACCGCTGGAGGTCCAGGCCGACGACCTCGCCCCCGTGGCCGTGCCAGGGGCGAAGGAACGCCTGCTCCTGGCCGCACTCACGGCACGTGCGCCCGGTGTGGTGAGCACCGGCTCCCTCGTCGAGACCCTCTGGGACGGCGCCCCGCCCGCCTCGGCCCGGAAGTCGTTGCAGGCCCACGTCGTCCGGTTGCGCAGCTCGCTGGAGCCGGAGCGCCCCAAGGGCTCGACGGGGCGCTATGTGGTGCGGCGCGGCACGGGCTACGCCTTGACGGTCGACCGCAGCTCCATCGACGCGCTCCACATCGCCGATCTCGCCGCCCGCGGCCGCGCCCGGCTCGCCTCGGGTGACCCCGGGGAGGCCGAACGGCAGCTGTGCGCCGCCGTCGACCTGTGGCGCGGGGAGCCGTACGCCGACTGGCCCGAGGCGACCTTCGCCGAGACCGAGCGGCAGCGGCTCGACGGCATCCACGCCGGCGCGGTAGCCGGACTCCTGGAGGCGCGGCTGGAGCTGGGCCGGCACGCCGACGTCCTGCCCGAGCTCGAGGCACTGGTCACCGCAGAACCCCTGCGGGAGGACTGGTGGCGGCTGCTCATGCTGGCGCTCTACCGTGCCGGCCGGCAGGCCGACGCACTCGCCGCCGGACGGCGCGTTCGGGCGCTGCTGGCCGAGGAACTCGGGACGGAGCCCGGCCCAGGGCTGCGGCAGGCCGAAGCCGCCATTCTCGCGCAGGACCCGGCCCTCGAGTCGGAGCCTGAGCTGTCGGAGCCGTTGCCGGTCCTCGCGGGAGCCTGCCCCTTCAAGGGGCTGGCCGCCTACCAGGTGGATGACGCACCCCTCTTCCACGGCCGGCGGCGACTGGTAGCTGCGCTGGTGGCCCGGATCGTCGACGCTTCGGTGGTCGTGGTCTCCGGACCGAGCGGGGCCGGCAAGTCCTCCGTCGTCCGGGCCGGCCTCGTCCCGGCCCTCGCCCGCGGGGCGCTCCCGGGCAGCGGAGCATGGCTGCCGGTGATCGTCACGCCGGGCCAGCATCCGGTCGACGTGCTCGCCGAGCTGACCGGGGAGTCGCCGCCCGCCGGTCCGGTCCTGCTGGTCTGCGACCAGTTCGAGGAGCTGTGGTCGCCCGCGGTGGACCCCGCCGAGCGGGCCGCCTTCCTCGACGCCGTCCTCGGCCTGATCGACGACGGGATCGTCGTCCGCTGCGTCGCCGTCGTCCGCGGTGACCATGTCGGACGGATCGCCGAGCACACCGCATTCACCCAGCGGCTCGGAGCCGCGATCGTCCTCGTCCCCGCACTGACCGCCCCGGAGCTGCGCGCGATCGTGCGGGACCCTGCCCACTCCGTCGGGCTGGACGTCGCCCCCGAACTGCTCGACGCGGTCGTGGCCGACGTCCTGGGTGAGGTAGGGGCCCTGCCCCTGCTGTCGACGGCGCTCGTCGGCACCTGGGAGCGCCGCCGCGGGAACCTCCTCACCCTGGCCGGCTACCTGGAGGCCGGGGGTGTCGCGGGCGCACTGACGCGGTCCGCCGAAGGTGCGTACACGGCGCTGGACGCGGCGGGTCAGGAGCTGGCTCGCCGGCTGTTGGTGCGCCTGGCCGACGTCGACGACGCAGGGGCACTCGTCCGTCGCTCGGTTCCGCTGGGCGAGCTCGGGCTGGACGGGGGTGACGGATCGGCGCGGCGTGAGGTGGTGGAGGTCTTCGTCGGACGCCGGCTTCTCGCGGTGGACGGGGAGCGGCTCCAGGTCACGCACGAGGCGCTGCTGACGGCGTGGCCCCGGCTGGCGCGATGGCTCGAGGACGACGCTGCGGGTCGGGTGGTGCGCCGGAACCTGGCTCCCGCGGCCCGCGAATGGGTGGAGGGCGGGCGCGCGCCGGGTGAGCTGTACCGCGGAGCGCGTCTCGCCGCAGCACTGGACTGGGCCGCGAGCGCCGACGGGGCCCCGACCCCGCAGGAGCAGCAGTTCCTCGACGCGTCGCGGGCCCGCGCCGAGGCAGACCTCACGGAGGCCCGGGACCGCGCCGATCGCGAGGCGGCGGCCCGGCACCGCACGCGGCGACTGGCCGCGGGACTGGCCTCCGTGCTCGTCGTCGCGCTCGTCGCCACCGGGCTGGCGGTCCGTGCCCAGGGGAATGCCCAGCAGGCCTCATTGGTCGCCGACGCCAATCGGCTGGCCGCCCTGTCGACCACCGCGGGACGGCCGGACGTCTCGCTCCTGCTCGCCGCCCAGGCGGTGCGTCTCGCGAGCACGCCGGAGACCCAGGACGGGTTGCTCGCCGCCCTGACCGAGCACCGGCGGGCGGAGCGCGTGGTCGCGTTCGAGGGCGACCCGTTCGCGTTGCACCTCGCCGCCCGCGGCCAGGGCCTGTTCTTCTACGCCGGCGACCAGCTCATGTCCGGGCGGACCGATCCGGGGAGCGCGCCGCCGGTCGTCGTGGACGGCACCGAGGAGTTGACGGAACTCGGGTGGCGGGTGACCGCACCCTCGCCGACGCAGGACGTGCTGCTGGCCGCGGGGTGGGACCACAACGGAGGCCCGGACGACGACGCGTTCGAGTGGGTGCGCACGATCGACCCGGACGGGTCGACCCGGCTGATCCTGGAAGGAGCGGCCGTCGGCGGGTTCCCGGTGGGTGGCGCGTTCAGCGCGGACGGTCGCCGGATCCATCTGCTCGTGGCACTCACCGACGAGGCCGACCCGCAGTTCGCCTCGCGGTGGAGCCTCACCGACATCGACGCAGCGGACGGAACGGTGCGGGACACCGGCATCGGGGGATACCTCCCGGCGCCGGTCGACGCGCTGTCCGGTCATTTCACGGACGACGGCAGCTCGGCGGTGCTGTGGGACACCGGCGGAACCGCCGCGCCGGTGCTGATCGACCTGACCGGTGGACGCACGGCCGCGGCTCGACCGGAGCGACGCTCCGTCGCGAGCCTGGACGTCCGGGCGATCCCGTCCGGCGCCGCGCAGATCTGGGAGGACGGCGCGGTCACGCGCTACGACGGCGGTGGGGCGCCGGTCCAGCAGCTCGCCGCGCACCGAGAACCGGTTCGGGACGTCGTCGTCGCACCGGACGGGACCTGGGCGGTGACCGTCGGCGACGCGGCGGCGGTCGTCATCTGGGACATTCACCCGGAGACTGGCAGCTGGCTCCAGCGGGACGCCCTGACCGGCCACGAGGGCGACGTCGTCGAGGCATCCATCGACCCCGCCGGACGGCGGCTCGTCACGATGTCCCGGGATCGCACCGTCATCAGCTGGGACATGACCGCCGACGGCGGGCTGGGCGAGTCCTACCCGGGCCTCGGTGAGCGATGGATCTCCAACCGTCCACAACTGGTCGAGCCACTCGGCCTGCTGGTCGCACCGACCAGGCCCGGCGGCAGTCGGGACGAGGCCGGCACGGGTCCCGGCCCGGACACCGTCAGCGTCGCCGCCGCGTTCCTCGATCCCGAGAACGGGAAGGTGGTGGATGAGGTCGTCGTCGGTGACACCGTGCCGGACACCGCCTTCGGCTCCTCCGTGGCGGTGAGCCCGGACGGCAGCATGGTCGCGGTCACCTGGGGGTTGGGGACGACCGTGCTCGACACCCGCACCCGGGAGGTGGTTGCGGAGCTCGAGCTGCCGGCCAACGCCGTCGCCGACCAGGACGCGCAGGAGCTGCCGCCCACGTTCGTGTGGTGCGCCGGGTGGACACCGGACGGCTCGACCCTGCTGCTCTGTGCCAGTGAGGGCACCGCACTGGAGCCGACCCGCGGGTATCTCGAGGCGGTCGACACCGCGACGTGGGAGTTCGACGACGACCAGATCGAGTACGGGGGTGCCGCGCAGTCGATCGAGACCAGTCCCGACGGCCGGCTGCTCGCTGTCACGAGCGCGTCGGCGGCGGAGATCGTGCTCCTGGACGCGGAGACCTTCAGGGTGGACAGGAAGCTCTCCCTGGCCGCGGACGACCGTGGTGGCGACCTGTCGTTCTCACGCGATGGGCGACTGCTCGCCTCCGGCGGCTCGTTCGGCTTGCTGTACGTCTTCGACACCGCCACCTGGGACGCCGAATGGGGGCCGGCCGCGGTGCACGACACCGGTGTGCTGCAGGTCGAGTGGCTGGACGACGGTCGAACGGTCGCGACGTCCGGCATCGACGGGACCGTCTCGCTCTTCGACGCCGAACGCGGCATGGTGCGGGCGCGGCCCCTGACGACGTCCGGCCAGGCGGGTCAGGGCTACGCCCACCTCGTCCCGGACGCGACCGACGAGCTCGTCGTCCTCTCCGGTGAGCGCCCCGGCTGGCGCTACCCGCTGGACCCGTCGGTGTGGCTGGACGAGGCGTGCGGGATCGTCGGTCGGGACCTCACGGCTGCCGAGTGGGAGCGCTACCTGCCGGAGCGGGAACGCGCGCCCACCTGCACCGACCTGCCCTGACCCGCCGCAGGCTGCGACGGGCCAGGACCGGGCCGGGAGTGGTCAGTTCCCGGGGTCGACGACCGCGCGGTCACTGTGGATGCTGGTGGCCGATGTGGTCCTCGTTGTAGCGCGGGGTGACGGCGCCGGTGGGTTCCCCGTTGCAGGGCGGCTGACGGAGCAGGTAACTCTCGTAGGCGTCCGAGAAGATCAGGTGGCCGCCCGGCTCCTCCGAGATGGAGCCGGGCCAGCTCCAGACGCGGGTGAGGGACTCGGCACAGGTCTCGGAGTCGAAGACGCCGGGGTGGGCGGACGCCGTGGCGGAGCCGGCCAAGGCCAGCGCGGTCGCGGTGGCGACGCTCACGACGAGGATGGTGGTGCGCTGCAGCGATGTGCGGGGGCTGAACATGACCGGTTACCTCCGGGGAGTCGCACCGGGGGTCCCCGGCGACGCTCCGAGCACACCGGGGAGCGGTTGAGGTCCGGTCCCGAACGGTTGTGATCCGGTTGGAGGGGCCGCGGCCGCGCGGAAGGGCCCTGTACGGCGGGGGGAAGGGGGCTAGCGTCGATCCATGCGGATCGCGGTCCTCGGACCGCTCGAGGTCCTGACCGATGAACTCGCACCCGTCGTGGTGCCGGGTGCGAAGGAACGTCTGCTCCTGGCGGTGCTCACGCGGGAGTCGCCCGGAGTGGTCAGCACCGACCGCCTGACGGAGGCGCTGTGGAACGGGGCCCGTCCCGCCGCTGCACAACGCCCGTCCCGGCTGCCTGACCACATGAGGGCAGGGCGCTCGAGGGCCGTCTCGGAGCCATGACGAAGGAAGGTTCTCGTTGCCTCCGGCGGGTCTAGCGTTGTCGCATGCGGATTGCGGTCCTCGGACCGCTGGAGGTGTCGACCGACGACGGTCGGCCGGTGACGGTGCCGGGTGCCAAGGAACGCCTGCTCCTCGCCGTGCTGGCCGCCAGCTCCCCGGACGTCGTCAGCACTGACCGCATCGTAGAGACGCTCTGGAACGGTGACCGTCCGGCGAGCGCCCAGAAGTCGCTGCAGGTCTACCTCGTGCACCTGCGCACCGCCCTCGAACCGGAGCGCGCCCGGGGGGAGGCCGGCCACTACGTCGTCCGCCGCGGCAGCGGCTACGCGTTGACGACGTCGGCCGCCGACGTCGATGCCCTGCTCGTCGGGGAACTGGCTGCCCGCGCGCGCGGCCGGCTGGGTGCCGGCGATCCTGGCGAGGCGGTGCGGTTGGCGTCGGCCGGGCTCGCCCTGTGGCGGGGGGAGCCATATGGCGACTGGCCGGACGCGTCCTTCGCCGACGCGGAGCGGCGCCGCCTGACCGAGGTGCGCACGGGTGCGGTGACGACCCTGCTGGAGGCGAGGCTCGCCCTCGGCGAGGACGCGGAGGTCGTCGCGGACGCCGAGCGCGTGCTGACCGACGACCCGCTCCAGGAGGAGTGGTGGCGCCTGCTGGCCCTCGCGCTCTACCGCTGCGGTCGGCAAGGCGACGCGCTCGCGGCCGTCGCCCGAGCGCGCAACGTGCTGGCCGAGGAACTGGGCGTCGATCCCGGGCCACGACTGCGTGCGGTCGAGGCAGCGGTCCTCGCGCAGGACCCGGCCCTCGACGTGCCCCGACCCCGGCCTCCTCCCGCCGTCGCGGTCTGCCCCTACAAGGGCCTGGCGGCGTACCAGGCCGCCGACGCCTCGCTCTTCCACGGCCGCGACCGCGTCGTCACCCAACTCGTAGCCCGGCTGGTCGACGCGCCACTCGTCGTCGTCTCGGGTGCGAGCGGTGCCGGCAAGTCCTCGCTGATCCGGGCCGGGCTCGTCCCCGCGCTGTCGGCCGGCGCGCTCCCCGGCAGCGAGCGCTGGCGGGCCGTCCTCGTGACCCCAGGACGCAGGCCGCTCGACACGCTGGCGGAGCTGACCGGAGGCCGGAGCGGCCGCCCGCCGGTGCTCCTGGTCTGCGACCAGTTCGAGGAGCTGTGGGCACCGGGAGCGTCCCAGGCCGACCGGACTGCGTTCCTCGACGCGCTGCTTTGCCTGCTCGACGACCGGGTCGTCGTCCGGTGCGTCGCGGTGGTGCGCGGTGACCACGTCGGCCGCCTGGCCGAGCACGCGGGATTCGTCGAACGACTCGGCTCCGCGATGGTGCTCGTCCCACCGCTCACCGATGGGGAACTGCGCGAGGTCGTCGAGGGGCCGGCGGCGGCCGTCGGCCTGACCGCGGACGCCGAACTCGTGGATGCCGTGCTGTCCGACATCGGGGGACGGCCCGCAGCCCTGCCCCTTCTCTCCACCGCCCTCGTCGGTACGTGGGAGCGGCGGCGTGGGGGGCAGTTGACCCTCGCCGGCTACCTGGAGGCCGGCGGCGTCTCCGGCGCGCTCGCCCGCTCGGCGGAGGCGGCCTTCACCGGACTGGACGGGAAGAGCCAGGAGTCGGCGCGCCGGCTGTTCCTGCGACTGGCCGACGCCGACGACGGCGGCGCGCTCGTCCGCCGGCCGCTGCCCCTGACCGAGCTGGATCTCGACGGTGCTGGTCGCCGGGCGGTGGTCGACGCGTTCGTCGGCCGGCGGCTGCTCTCGGTCGACGGCGACGTGCTGGATGTCGTCCACGAATCCCTGCTGTCCGCGTGGCCGCGGCTGGCCCGTTGGCTCGAAGATGACGCGGCCGGCCGGGCGGTGCGCCGGCACCTCGTTCCCGCGGCCCGCGAGTGGGAGCGCGGCGGCGAGCCGCAGGACGAGCTCTACCGCGGCGCGCGCCTGGGTGCGGCGCTCGACTGGGCCGCCGGGGCCGACGGGGAGCTCGCTCCGGTGGAGCAGCGGTTCCTCACCGCCTCCAAAGAACGGTCCGACGCCGAGCTGACCGACGCGCGCGACCGCCTGCACCGCGAGGTGACCGCCCGTCGGCGCACCCGCCGCCTGGCCTCCGGGTTGGCCATGGTGCTCGTCGTCGCCCTCGTCGCGACCGGGCTGGCCGTGGCCGCGCAGCGATCGGCGGAGCGTTCCTCAGAGCTCGCGGACCGGGAGTCGCTCGTCGCGGATGCCAACCGGCTGGCCGCCATGTCGACGACGGTCGACACGCTGGATCTGAGGTTCCTGCTGGCGGCGCAGGGATTCCGGCTCGCAGACACCCCGGAGTCGCAGGACGGACTGCTCGCCGCACTCGCCGGGCAGCGGCGGGCGGTTCGCGCGGTGCCCTTTCCCGGGGGGCTGCGGAACGCCGCGCTCGGCAACGGCGGGCAGACCCTCTTCATCGCCGGTGCGCAAGGACTGCACGCCTGGGACATCGACTCGGCCCAGCTCCCGCGCGATCTGCACCTGCCGGCCGACAACTTCCTGGCCGGGGGAGGCCTCGACGTCTCGCCCACCGGCGCGGTGGCGGCCATGGTGGGCGGCGTGCAGGGGGAAAGCACGTGGCTCCGCGTGATCGACGCGGACGGGCGCGTCCGACTGGAGTTGAGCGGCGACGAGTTCGGCGGTGCGCTGCTCGACGCCTCCTTCACCGGGGACGGTCGGCTGGTCGACGTCATCGTCGCCGCACCGAGCGACGCGGACGGCAGATCGACCTGGCGCCTCGTCCAGGTCGACCCCGACGACGGCACCCGCCGCGACACGGGCATCGCAGGCTCGTCGGGTGCCGTGGACGAGGTCTTCGCCCGGTTCTCTCCCGGCAACGAGACCGCTCTGATCGGAACCGGCGGCGACGAGGTCCTGCTGGTCGACCGCGCGTCCGGGAACCAGGTGCCGCTGGCGCTCTCCGCCCGGGACGTCTGGATCGACGATTACCGCGCACTCGCGTCCGGTGCGGCCCAGCTGTGGGCGGACGGTGCCGTGACGATCTACGACAGATCGGGCCGCGTGACGCAGCAACTCGAGGCGCACGACGAGCTCGTCAACGACGTGGTTCTCGCCCCCGACGGGACGTGGGCCGCGACCGTCGACACCGCGGGCGAGATCGTGCTGTGGGATGTCGATTGGGCGATCGGACTGTGGTCGCAGGGCCAGTCCCTGCCCCGCCACGGCATCGGCGCCTTCCAGGCCGAGGCGACTCCGGACAGCAGCCGACTGGTCACGCTGTCCCGCGACACCGCGATCGTCTGGGACCTCCGACCGGACGGCGGGTTCGGAGAGCCGCAGCCAGGTATTCCGGGGCGCTGGGGGGCCAATCCGCCGGAGGTCATCGAGCCGGGGCGGCTGGTGGTCGCAGCGACGCGTCCGCTGGGCCCGAACAGCTCCAACTTCTTCCTCGAGCCCGGCCCGACCACGGTCGGCGTCGCCGCGACGTTCCTCGACCCGCGGACCGGTGGGGTGGTCGACGAGATCCAGGTGGGCGAGACGGTGGCGTGGTCCTCCCTCGGCGCGTCCGTGGCGGTCAGCCCGGACCGGCGATGGGTCGTCGTGACGTCGGCCTCCGCCGCCACCGTGATCGACGCGCGCACCCGCGAGGTGGTCGAGGTCATCGAGATGGCGCCCGACGGACCCGATGACCCGGACGGCGCAGGCTTGTTGCCGGTCGCCGTGTGGAGCGCCGCGTGGTCGCTGGACGGCGCGCGATTGCTGCTCGGCGTGGAACGCGACGCGCCCGCGGGCACTGAGGACGAACTTCCCAGCGGCGACATCGTCGTCTACGACACAGCGACCTGGACCGAGGTGGAGCGGGTCCCCCTCGACGTCTTCCCGGAGGACGTCGACATGGACCGGGACGGCCGGTGGCTCGCCGTGTCTACCCTCAACGGCAACGAGGTGCACATCCTGGACGCCGAGACCCTCGATCTGCTCGACACGGTGACGCTCGGTCTGCACGACCGGTTGGTGCACATGTCGTTCTCCTCGGACGGCCACCTGCTCGCGGGTGCGGGTTTCCGAGGGGGCCTGCACATCATCGACACCCGGACCTGGCGGGCGCGCGAGCCGGTGCTGATCAGCGACCTGCCCCTCCTGCAGGTCGAGTGGCTGCCGGACGACCGCACCGTCGTCGTCACCGCAGCGGACGGGACCGTCTCGGTGTTCGACCCCGAGCGGCTGCTCCTGCGCGCCGGTGGGCTGCCCGCGTCTCCCGGCGGCGAAGCCGGCCACACGCACGTCGTGCCGGACCCGGACGACGCGATCGTCGTGATGAACGACCAGCACGCGGCGCTCCGGTACCCGATGGATCCTGCCGTCTGGCTGGAGACGGCCTGTGCGATCGTCAGCCGGGATCTGACCCGCGCCGAGTGGGAGCGGTACCTGGCGGGGCGGGAGTACCGGGCGACCTGCAGCGACCTCGGGTAGACCGCCCGCTGCCGCCCCCGGCCGGGCGGCAGGGGGCGGCGGCTGGGACGAGCCGACGTCAGCACTCCGCCCGGGGCACCAGGACGGCGGCGTACCCGTGGGAGACGAAGAGGGTGCTCCCGGCTGCTCCTGCGCCAGGAATGGTGCGGATCCGCAGACAGCTGGCGGAATCCGGCTCGCCTTCGGTCAGGACGGCGCCGGCCGGAGCGGCGGTGGCGATGAATGCGGCGGTGATGATCGGGGCCAGAGCGGCGAGGACGGCGGTGCGACGGCTGAACGGGGAACGGGACATGACCGGTGTCTCCTGGGAACGGTGCCGGGATGGTCCCGGCGACGTCGCCAGCGCACCGCGCACCGGTTGCGGTCCGGACCCCGTCCGGCTGTGGTCCGGTTGCGGCCGCGCCCGGACCGGTCGTGGTCCGGGCGAGGCCCGCCCGCCTCGTCAGCGAGTGGCGAGATCCGCGGCGCAACCGCCCCGCTGGGACAGGTAGCTGGTGAAGCTGTCGGAGACGAGCCGGTACTCGTCCCCATCGATGCTGACGGTGCCGGGCCAGACGCCGGCAGCGGCGATCGTGGCGCCGCACTGGTCCCGGTTCAGCGCGGGGGGGTCGGCGGCGGCGACGCCTCCGACCATGCCGGCGAAGACGACGCCGGCGGCGAGGGTGAGGGCGGCCGTACGGCCGGAGTGCTGGGACAGACGAGTGGACATGAGCCGTACCTCCAAGCGAGAGGAACCGGGCCGTCCGGGCTGCGCCTCCGGCGCAGGGCGGGTGGTCGAGGGAGCCTCGGGGAATGTGCCCCGGTAGCGGTTGCCTCCGCCCGGGGCCTTCGGCGGTTGCCGATGCCTGGAGGAGATGGGGCGGCGATGCGGGGATACAGCCGCCGGGAGGCGTCACCGGCGGGAGTGATCTTGCTCCGCCGTCCGGTGCAGCGGGTTGATCGAACCTAGACTTCCGACGTGCAGATTCCCTTCCAGTCCTCGGAGCGCGCCAGTCTCGGCGTGGAGTGGGAGCTGCAGCTCGTCGACCGCGAGACCCGGCAGCTCTCGGCAGGTGCCGTCGAGATCCTCGAGGAGATCCGCCCCGAGGGCCTCGACGAGCACCCCAAGGCCAAGCACGAGCTCCTGCAGTCGACGATCGAGATCATCACCGGCATCTGCACGACGGTGGAGGAGGCGAAGGCCGACCTCGCCGGCACCCTGGCCGAGGTCTCCGCGGCCGCCGACCGGCACGGCCTCGGGCTCATGTGCGCCGGCACCCACCCGATGACCGACTGGCAGACCCAGCTCATCTCGCCGAAGGAGCGCTACCTCCAGCTGGTCGAGCGCATGCAGTGGCTGGCCCGGCGGCTGCAGATCTTCGGCGTGCACGTGCACGTCGGCGTCCGCGCGCCGGAGAAGGCCATCCCGGTCGTCAACGCCCTGTGCCAGTACGTCCCGCACTTCCTCGCGCTCTCGGCGTCCTCGCCGTTCTGGGTGGGCTGCGACACGGGCCTCGCGTCGTCCCGGACCAAGGTCTTCGAGAGCATGCCGACGGCCGGCCTGCCCTACCAGCTCTCGGGCTGGGACGAGTTCGAGAGCTACATGGAGACGCTGATCTCGACGAACGCCATCCAGAGCGTCCGCGAGGTGTGGTGGGACATCCGCCCGCACCCGGGCTTCGGCACCGTCGAGCTGCGGATCTGCGACGGGCTGCCGACCCTCGACGAGATCGGTGCCGTCGCCGCGCTCAGCCAGTGCCTGGTCGAGCAGTTCGACAGCCAGCTCGACCGGGGGTACACGCTGCCCACCCCGGTCAGCTGGGTGCTGCGCGAGAACAAGTGGCGGGCCGCGCGCTACGGCCTGGGCGCCGACATCGTCGTCGACGAGAAGGGCACCGTCCGGCCGGTGCGGCAGGCGATCCTGGACCTCGTCGAGGACCTCACCCCGACGGCGAAGCGGCTCGGCTGTGAGGCCGAGCTGGCCGACGTCGAGCGCGTCCTGGCCGTCGGGGCCTCTTACCAGCGCCAGCGCGCGGTGGCCGCCGCGTCGGGCGGTGACCTGAGGCCGGTCGTGGACAGCCTCCTCGTCGAGATGCGGGACGGCCTGCCGTCCGGCGGGCCGGGCGGTGCGTGGTCAGGTCCCGTGCCGGGTCCGGCGGACTGCGCAGGTGGGCACGCGGCATGACCCCCGTCGTCGAGAAGCTGGGCGCCGCGGTCGACGACTGGGTGGCCAGGAACGAGGAGCACCTCGTCGCCACCCGGCGGCACCTGCACGCGCACCCGGAGCTCGCGTTCGCCGAGTACGAGACGACGTCCTACCTGGAGGGGCGGCTGCGCGAGGTCGGGCTCAAGCCGCGGCGGCTGCCGACCGGCACCGGCCTCGTGTGCGACGTGGGGACCGGTGGGCCGATCGTGGTGCTGCGCGCCGACATCGACGCCCTCCCGCTCGCCGACGCGAAGGACGTGCCCTACGCCTCGACCAAGGACGGCCTCTGCCACGCGTGCGGGCACGACGTCCACACCACCATCGCGCTCGGTGTCGGCCACGCGCTGGCCGCGCTCGACGGGCTGCCGGGAACCGTCCGGATCGTGTTCCAGCCGGCGGAGGAGGTCATCCCGGGGGGCGCGACCGAGGTGGTCGCCGCCGGGATCCTGGACGGCGCCTCCCGGGCCTTCGCGCTGCACTGCGATCCCCAGGTCCCGGTCGGCACCATCGGCCTGCGCACGGGCGCCATCACCGCGGCCTGCGACCGCGTGGACATCACGCTCACCGGTCCCGGCGGGCACACCGCCCGCCCGCAGCTGACCGTCGACCTCGTCGATGCCCTCGGCAGGCTGATCACCGATCTCCCCGGCCTGCTCTCCCGCCAGGTCGACCCGCGCTCGGGGATGTCGCTGGTCTGGGGTGCGGTCAGCGCCGGTGTCGCGGCGAACGCCATCCCGCAGCGCGGCACGGTGCGGGGCACCGTCCGGGTGCTCGACCGGGACGCCTGGAAGAACGCCGAGGACCTCATGCGCTCCCTCGTGGCACGCGTGGCGGCGACCACCGGCGCCGGGTGCGAGGTCGACTACGTGCGCGGACTGCCCCCCGTGGTCAACGATCCCCGCGCGGTCGCACTCATGCGGGCGGCCGCGCTGAGCACGGTGGGCAGTGACCACGTCATCGTGACGCCGCAGAGCATGGGTGGCGAGGACTTCGGCTGGTTCGCCGAGGTGGTGCCGATCGCCCTGGCCCGGCTGGGTACGCACGGCGGCGGTCCACCGCTCGACCTGCATCGCGGCACCTTCGACGTGGACGAGCGGGCGATCGGGGTCGGGATCCGGCTCATGGCCCGCACCGCGCTGCACGCCCTCGAGGCCGACGCGGTCACCGACGCGGGAGGCGCAGCACCACCCGCCCGCACGCGGCGACCGGCGCCTGGGGACACTGCATCGAGACGATCAGTCGACGAGAAGCGGGAACCCGACGATGAGTTCCACCGACCAGCGGGCTGACGCACCGGCCCACGCCGATGCCGAGGTGCCGGCCGAGCACGAGGTCCCCGAGGACCTGTCGCTCGCTGCGGAGTTCGAGCAGGCCACGCGCGACCAGTGGCGCGAGCTCGTCGCGGGGGTGCTCCGCAAGGCCGGCCGCGAGGACCTCCCCGACCCCGTCGAGGAGGCGCTGACGAACACGGTGGCCACCGGCGTCCGCGTCGCACCGCTCTACACCGCCGAGGACGCCGCCGACCTGCCGGCGGCGGTCGGCGTCCCCGGGCTCGCCCCGTTCGTGCGCGGCTCCCGGGCCGGTGCCGAGCCGGCCGTTCCGGGCGGCTGGGACGTCCGCCAGCGCCATGCGCACCCGGACGTCGCCGTCACCAAGGAGGCGATCGCCGCCGACCTGGAGAACGGCGTCACCTCGCTGTGGCTGGTGCTCGGCGAGGGCGCCGTCCCCGTCGATTCCCTGGGCGACGCGCTGTCCGACGTCCTGCTCGACCTCGCGCCGGTGACCCTGCAGGGCGGACTCCCGGCCGCCGAGGCGTTCCTGTCCCTCGTCGAGGGCCGCACGGACCTGGCGCCGGGGAGCTCCCTGGGCCTCGACCCGCTCGGTCTGCAGGCGGCCTCCGGCGAGCCGCAGGATCTCTCCGGCCTCGCCGACGTGGCCCGCCGGGCGGCCGCCCACGACGGCCTGCGGACGGTCGTCGTGGACGCCACCGTCTTCGCCGACGCCGGCGCGTCGGTGGTCGAGGAGCTGGGCTGCTCGCTGGCGGCCGGCGTCGCCTACCTGCGCGCGCTCACCGAGGGCGGGCTGTCGGTGGAGGAGGCGCTCGGGCAGCTGGAGTTCCGCTACAGCGCGAGCGCCGACCAGTTCACGACCATCGCGGGGCTGCGTGCCGCCCGCCGGCTCTGGGACCGGGTGGGGGAGGCCAGCGGCGCATCGCCCGAGCTGCGCGCCCAGCGCCAGCACGCCGTCACCTCCTCGGTCATGACGACCAAGCGCGACCCGTGGGTCAACCTGCTGCGGACGACGGTGGCCTGCTTCGCCGCCGGGGTGGGCGGTGCCGACGTCGTGACCGTGCAGCCCTTCGACGCCGAGCTGGGCCTGCCCGACTCGTTCTCCCGCCGGATCGCGCGCAACACCCAGAGCCTGCTGGTCGAGGAGGGGCACCTTGCGCGCGTCCTCGATCCCGCCGGTGGCTCCTGGTACGTCGAGTCGCTGACCGACGAGATCGCGCAGGCGGCCTGGGACTGGTTCACCGAGATCGAGCGGGCCGGCGGGCTGGTCGCCGCACTCGACTCCGGCCTCGTCCGGGACCGGATCGGCGCGGCCTGGGACGAACGCGCGAAGCGGATCGCCACCCGGAAGGACGCCATCACCGGCGTCAGCGAGTTCCCGAACCTCGCGGAGAAGTTGCCGTCGCGCGAACCGCTGGCCTGGTCACCGCCCTCCGGTGGCCTGCCCCGCGTGCGCGCGGCCCAGGAGTTCGAGGAGCTGCGCGACGCGGCCGACGCCGCCCCGGAGCGCCCGAAGGTCTACCTCGCGACCATCGGGCCGATCGCGAAGCACACGGCCCGTGCCTCGTTCGCCGGCAACCTGTTCCAGGCCGGCGGCCTCGAGACGCCGTCCGGGAACGGTGTGGACGGCTTCGCCGACGCGGGGACGACGGTGGCGTGCATCTGCGGCACCGACAAGGACTACGCCGACACTGCGGCCGGGCTGGCCGCCGGGCTGAGGGCCGCCGGTGCGACGCAGGTCTGGCTGGCCGGCAAGCCGGACCTGGCGGTCGACGGCGTGGACGGCTACGTGTACGCCGGATGCGACGCACTCGCGGCACTGCGCAGTGCCCACGACGAGCTGGGAGGCAAGGCATGAGCCAGATCCCCGACTTCGGCTCGCTGGAGCTGGGCCGCCCGGCGGCGCGGACGACTGACGACGACTGGGCCAAGGCGTTCAAGGAGACGACCGGCCGCGGCGTCGAGGAGGCGACCTGGGAGACGCCCGAGGGCATCGCCGTCCCGCCGCTGTTCACGCCGGCGGACCTGACCGGGCTGGACTTCCTCGACACCTATCCGGGAATCGCGCCGTACCTCCGCGGTCCCTACCCGACGATGTACGCGACCCAGCCGTGGACGGTCCGGCAGTACGCCGGCTTCTCCACCGCGACGGAGTCCAACGCGTTCTACCGGCGCAACCTCGCCGCCGGGCAGAAGGGTCTCTCGGTCGCCTTCGACCTGCCGACCCACCGCGGCTACGACTCCGACCACCCGCGCGTGGTGGGTGACGTCGGCATGGCGGGCGTCGCCATCGACTCGATCCTGGACATGCGGCAGCTCTTCGACGGCATCCCGCTGGACCGGATGAGCGTCTCGATGACGATGAACGGCGCCGTCCTGCCGGTGCTGGCGCTCTACATCGTCGCGGCCGAGGAGCAGGGGGTGAAGCCCGATCAGCTGACCGGGACCATCCAGAACGACATCCTCAAAGAGTTCATGGTGCGGAACACCTACATCTATCCGCCCAAGCCCTCGATGCAGATCATCAGCGACATCTTCGCGTTCACCTCGCAGGAGATGTCGCGCTTCAACTCCATCTCGATCTCCGGCTACCACATCCAGGAGGCCGGGGCGACGGCCGACCTGGAGCTGGCCTACACCCTCGCCGACGGCGTCGAGTACCTGAAGGCCGGCCAGGCGGCGGGCATGGAGGTCGACGCCTTCGCGCCCCGGCTGTCGTTCTTCTGGGCGATCGGCATGAACTTCTTCATGGAGGTCGCCAAGCTCCGCGCAGGGCGGCTGCTCTGGGCGAAGCTGGTGAAGGAGGCCGGCGCGCGGAACCCGAAATCGATGTCCCTGCGCACCCACTCGCAGACGTCGGGCTGGTCGCTGACCGCGCAGGACGTCTACAACAACGTCGTGCGCACCTGCCTGGAGGCGATGGCCGCCACCCAGGGGCACACGCAGTCGCTGCACACGAACGCCCTCGACGAGGCCCTGGCCCTGCCGACCGACTTCTCCGCCCGGATCGCGCGCAACACCCAGCTGCTGCTCCAGCAGGAGTCCGGGACCACGCGGGTCATCGACCCGTGGGGCGGGTCCGCCTACGTCGAGAAGCTGACCTACGACCTGGCCCGCCGCGCCTGGGCACACATCGAGGAGGTCGCCGAGCACGGCGGCATGGCCCAGGCGATCGACGACGGCATCCCGAAGCTGCGCATCGAGGAGGCCGCGGCCCGCACGCAGGCCCGCATCGACTCCGGCCGGCAGCCGGTCATCGGCGTGAACAAGTACCGGGTCCAGGCCGACGAGGCCATCGAGGTGCTGCGCGTGGACAACGCCGACGTTCTCGCCCAGCAGAAGGCGAAGCTCGAAGAGCTGCGGTCCTCCCGTGACGCGGGTGCGGTGACCGACGCGCTGCGCCGGCTCACCGAGGCGGCCCGCGCCGCGGCCGAGGGACGGCGGGGGAACGACCTCGACTCGAACCTGCTCAAGCTCGCCGTCGACGCAGCCCGCGCCAAGGCGACGGTGGGCGAGATCTCCGACGCGCTGGAGGAGGTCTACGGACGGCATTCCGGCCAGGTGCGCACCATCTCCGGCGTGTACCGCGACGAGGCAGGGAGCTCCGCGCCCTTGGACGAGACCCGCCGCATGGCCGAGGCGTTCGAGGAGGCCGAGGGCCGCCGCCCCCGGATCCTCGTCGCCAAGATGGGGCAGGACGGCCACGACCGCGGCCAGAAGGTCATCGCGACCGCGTTCGCCGACCTCGGCTTCGACGTCGACGTGGGCCCGCTGTTCCAGACGCCCGAGGAGGTCGCCCGGCAGGCGGTGGAGGCCGACGTGCACGTCGTCGGGGTCTCCTCGCTGGCCGCGGGCCACCTGACGCTGGTGCCGGCGCTGAAGGAGGCGCTCGCCGACCTCGGGGCCGACGACGTCATGATCGTGGTCGGCGGCGTCATCCCGCCGGACGACGTCCCGACGCTGAAGGAGATGGGCGCCGCGGCGGTGTTCCTGCCGGGGACGGTCATCGCCGAGGCGGCGCAGGACCTGCTGCGTCAGCTGGCCGAGCGCCTCGGTCACTGATGCGATCGTCCGACCTCGCGGAAGGGGTGCTCGCCGGGGACCGGCGGGCGGTCGCCCGGGCGATCACGCTGGTCGAGTCCCGTCGGCCCGACCACCGCGAGCGGGCGCAGGAGCTGCTGGTCGAGCTGCTGCCGCACGCCGGGGGAGCGCGCCGGGTCGGGATCAGCGGCGTCCCCGGGGTGGGGAAGTCGACCTTCATCGACCAGCTCGGCGTCGACCTCACCGCGGGCGGGTCGCAGGTGGCGGTGCTCGCCGTGGATCCATCGTCGGCGCGGTCGGGCGGGTCGATCCTCGGGGACAAGACCCGGATGGCGCGGCTGGCCGTCGACGCGAACGCGTTCATCCGTCCCTCGCCGACATCCGGGACCCTCGGTGGGGTCGCGCAGGCCACGCGGGAGTCGATGGTCGTCGTCGAGGCGGCCGGCTACGACGTCGTCCTGGTCGAGACGGTCGGCGTCGGGCAGTCGGAGGTCACCGTCGCCGAGATGGTCGACTCGTTCCTCTTCCTGACCCTGGCCCGCACCGGCGACCAGCTGCAGGGCATCAAGCGGGGCATCCTCGAGATCGCCGACGTCATCGCGGTGAACAAGGCCGACGGGCCGGGGGCGCCGGACGCGCGCAAGGCGGCGCGCGAGCTGGCCGGGGCGATCCGCATGCTGCGCGGGCACACCGAGGGTGGCTGGGACGTGCCGGTCCTGACCTGCGCTGGGCTCACCGGCGAGGGGCTCGACACGGTCTGGGCGAAGCTCGTCGAGCACCAGGACCGGATGAAGGCGTCCGGGGAGTTCGAGGAGCGGCGCCGGACCCAGCAGGTGCGTTGGACGTGGCAGCTGGTCCGCGACTCGCTGGAGCACCAGCTGCGGTTGCACCCGGGCGTGCGGTCCGCCGTCCCGGAGCTGGAGAAAGCGGTGCTGGCGGGCGAGCTGACGCCGGCGCTGGCCGCCCAGCAGATCCTCACGACCTTCTTGGCCGCCCCCGGGGGCGGCTCCATCGTCACGCACTGACGGGCCGTCCAGCGCTTCTCCTGCGGGATACCGGATCGTCACTTTGGGTAGGGTTGTGCGCACGGAGGACGAACGGTTCCGTCTCTCCGGTGGCCCGATGGTTGCCGGGTGCGCAAGCGAACTGCCTTTCTCGGTGTGACCCGTGTGACTCGAGCGGTGGTCTGGACATAGCTCATTGCGCATGCCGGGCGTGTTCCGAGGGGCGCCGGTATCGTGTCGATTGCCACCGGACGTGCTCGCGTTATTACGCTCAGTCACTTCTTTTCGTGGCTCATCGACACGGGAGGATGCATGACGAAGGCCCTGGAACGCGAAGGCGTCAGCACGGCAATCCGCCGCCCGGAGACCCGGCTGAACGCGCTCAAGCGGTCCCGGCCAACGGTCCCGCTCAATGATCTCAAGCGCGGCTTCGACGCTCTTGGTGATCAGTTGCAGGCTGCGGCCGCTCGCGTCCTGAGCAGCGGTTGGTACGTCCAGGGGCCGGAGCACCAGGCTTTCGAGCGGGAGTTCGCCGCCTACGTCGGATCCGCGGACTGCGTCGGGGTGGCCAACGGCACCGACGCTCTCGAGATCGCGCTGAGGTCGCTCGACCCGGCGCCCGGCTCGCTCGTCGTGACGGCTGCCAACGCCGGCATGTACAGCTCGACCGCCATCCGTCGCGCGGGACTGCGGCCCCGGTACGCCGACGTCGACCCGGACACGCTGCTGCTGACGGCCGACAGTGTCGCGTCGGTGCTCGACGACGACGTCTCCGTCGTCGTCGTGACCCACCTCTACGGCCGGCTGGCCGACATCGCAGGCATCCGTGAGGTCCTTCGCGCCCGCGGCATCGCCCTGCTGGAGGACTGCGCGCAGGCCGCCGGTGCAGGCGCACCAGGCGCGCGTGCCGGCAGCCTCGGCGACGTCGCGGCGTTCAGCTTCTACCCGACCAAGAACCTCGGGGCGTTCGGTGACGGCGGTGCCGTCACGACCTCCCGCGCGGACGTTGCGGAGCGCGCCCGTCGGCTGCGCATGTACGGCTGGACGGCGAAGTACGAGGTCGGCGAGGACGGCGGCCGGAACAGTCGCCTGGACGAGATGCAGGCAGCTCTCCTGCGGGTGCAGCTGGGCCACCTCGACTCGTGGAACGAGACCCGCCGCTCGGTGATCGCGCGCTACGCGGCTGCAGCGGAGGGGACCAGCGTGCGCGTCCTGCCGGCTGAGGGGCACGACCACGTCGCCCACCTCGCCGTCCTGGTCGCAGAGGACCGCGAGGCGGCGCGCGCAGCACTGGCGGCGGCCGGCGTCCAGACCGACGTGCACTACCCCATCCCGGACCACTGGCAGCAGCCCTTCGTGGCCGACTACGCCGGGGCGTCGCTCCCGGTGACCGAGGAGCGGTCCGGTCAGATCCTCAGCCTGCCGTGCTTCCCCGAACTGACCACCGACGAGATCGACCGCGTCTGCGCGGCGCTGCGGGAGCTGTGACATGAGTGCGATCCGCTACTCGGTCGTGGTCCCGGTGTACGGGAACGAGGCCACCCTCCCGGCGCTCGTCGACCGTCTCGAGCAGCTGGCAACCCGGCTCGACGGCCCGCTGGAGGCCGTCTTCGTCGTCGACGGCTCACCGGACGGCTCGCTCCTCGTCCTCCGCAGGCTCCTCGAGACCGCCACGCTGAACGCCCAGCTCGTCGCCCACTCGCGGAACTTCGGCTCCTTCGCCGCGATCCGCACCGGTTTCGCCGCCGCCGAGGGCGACTTCGTCGCCGCGATGGCCGCCGACCTCCAAGAGCCGGTGGAACTGGTCGAGGAGTTCTTCCAGCTGCTCGCCACGGGGGAGTACGACGTCGCCGTCGGCACCCGGGCCGGGCGGGACGACCCGCGGACCACCATGTTCCTGTCGCGAGCGTTCTGGGCGATGTACCGCCGCAGTGTGCACCGCGAGATGCCGGCAGGGGGCGTGGACATCTTCGGCTGCACCCGCCAGGTGGCCAACCAGCTGGTCGCGCTCGACGAGTCCCACTCGAGCCTGGTCGGGCTTCTCTACTGGCTCGGCTTCCGTCGGGTCGAGGTGCCCTACCTCCGTGCGCCGCGCGGTGAGGGGAAGAGCGGCTGGTCCCTCAAGCGCAAGATGCGCTACTTCCTGGACAGCGTCTTCTCGTTCACCGACGTGCCGGTCATGCTTCTCACGATGATCGGCGCCGTGGGAGCGGTGCTCACCGTCCTCGCGGGTGCGTTCCTTGTCGTGGCCCGGATGTCCGGCCTGATCGACGAAGCCGGGTACACGCCCCTCATGCTCGTGGTGCTTCTCTCCACGTTCACGCTGCTGTTCGGCCTGGGCGTCGTCGGTTCCTACGTCTGGCGGACCTACGAGAACAGCAAGGGCCGGCCGGGCGCGGTGTCGATGTCCCACGAGCGCTTCGCGGCGGTGCGGCCCGGCCGGGCGGGGGCAGCTCCGGTCCTCCCGCTGATCCCCGAGGCACGTGATCAGTTCGAGGCGCGGGATCGTGTCGAGGTCTGACAACCTCCGCCAGGCCCTTCGCTTCCTCCTCGTCGGAGGTCTGAACACCGCGGTCACGGTCGTCCTGCTGGCCGTGCTCGCCCGGGTGATCGACCCGTCGCTCGCGTACTCGATCGTCTACGCCGCGGGACTCGTGTTCACCACGGTGATGACTAACCGGTACGTGTTCTCAGCCGACCGCTCGTGGTCGCGGATGGCCGCTTTCGTCGCCTGGTACCTCGCGGTGTACGGCGTGGGTCTCGCCGTCGTGCATGCGCTCGACTCGACGCACCGGTGGTCCTCGCTCGTGCTGGCCCTCGCCACCGTCGCCGTCACCGCACCGCTGAGCTTCCTCGGCGGCCGCCTGATCTTCGCCTCCGCCACGCCCCCCGCCCGAGCACAGGAGATGTCCCGGTGAACCACTTCGTCCACGACAAGGGCCTCTGCGAGAGTTCCGACATCGGCGAAGGCACCAGGATCTGGGCCTTCGCGCACGTGCTTCCCGGCGCCCGGATCGGGGCCGACTGCAACGTCTGCGACAACGTGTTCATCGAGAACGACGTCGTGGTCGGTGACCGGGTGACGATCAAGTGCGGGGTCCAGCTCTGGGACGGCGTCCGTCTGGCCGACGATGTCTTCGTCGGTCCGAACGCCACCTTCACCAACGATCCCTTCCCCCGCAGCAGGGCCTATCCGGAGTCGTTCGGACAGACCGTCGTGGGGGTCGGCGCATCGATCGGCGCCAACGCGACGATACTTCCCGGGCTCACCATCGGCCGGCAGGCCATGGTCGGCGCCGGTGCCGTCGTGACGAAGGACGTTCCACCGAACGCGATCGTGGTGGGCAATCCGGCTCGCATCGTCGGCTACATCGACGCCGACCGCGGCGAGCCCGAGGTCGAGGTCGGCGGGGCCCAGGGGCTGCCGGTCAGCCGCGTACCGGGCGTCACGGCGCTCCGGATGACCCGCGCGGACGACCTGCGCGGAAGCTTGGTCGCCGCCAACTTCGACGGGGAGCTGCCGTTCGTCCCCCGTCGATTCTTCACCGTGTTCGGCGTCCCCTCCACGGACGTGCGGGGCGCACACGCCCACCGGCGCTGCCATCAGCTCCTCGTCTGCGTGCAGGGAAGCGTCAACGCGGTCGTCGACGACGGCAACGAACGGCAGGAGTTCGTGCTCGACCGGCCCGAGATCGGTCTGCACATGGCGCCGATGATCTGGGGCACGCAGTACCGGTATTCGTCGGACGCCGTGCTCCTGGTGCTCGCGTCGGACCCCTACGACGCCGACGACTACATCCGTGACCACGAGACCTTCCTCGCCGAGGTTGCGGAGCGACAGCCCGTGGCGTCATGAGGATCGCCCGCTACGCGTCCCGAGCGGCCCGGCGGAGTGCACGTTCCGGCTGCCGTCCCCCATCCCCACGACAGCCTCACAGGATGCCTTCCCGATGACCTCCAGTCTCACGTCCCGCGAGCTCAACGATCTCCAGGTCGAGGAACTCCACGCCGCGGACCAGCCCGCTCCGACGACACCCGCGCGGGCGGTCCTGCTCCGGCGAGTCCTCGTCGTGCTCGGCGGCCTCGCCGTCGCGGGCCTGCACTTCCGGCCGTGGCAGGGGGCGATGCTCGAGGACTGGAACCTGGCCGCGAACTGGGAGGCCGACGGGTTGGCGAGCCTCTACGCCAGCCTCCCCGCTACCCTGGGGCGCCCGTTCCACCTCCTGCCGCACTACCTCGGCATGGTGCTGTCGGACGGTGGCGTCCTCGGTCCCTACGCGGTGCTGGCGGCGGTCGGAGTAGCCCAGTTCTTCGTCGCGATGTGGGCGCTGAGGCCGCTGGTCGAGTGCTGGTGGACGCGCTGGGCCCTCGGGCTCCTCATCGCCCTCCACCCCTGGTGGGTCGCGGGCGACGTCCTCCGGTTCATGCCGGCGCAGGTCTCGGTGCTCGGTGTCGTGGTCTGGTTGGGAGCGTCCCTCCGCTTCCTCGGGACGGGGCGGTCTCTCTGGTCGGTGCCGGCCGTCATCGCCGTCGTCGTCGGCCTGCTGACGTACCAGGGGCCGGCGGCTGCTCTCGTGATGGCGTCGGTCGTGCTCGCGGTGTCCCAGGGGATGCCCCGACTGGGCGCGAAGCTCGTTCTCGTGACCACCGCAGCGGTGGGCGCCGTCCTGGTGTGGTCGATCATCATCGCCCCACGGGTGGTGCCGGACTCCTACGAGTCGCGGTTGATGTCGGGCGGGCTCACGGACCCGGTCGCGTCCGTGCGCGCCGTGCTCCGGACGCTGCTGCTGCACGGCGGAGGCCTGCTCATCCTGATGGCCGCCGTGGCGGTGGCCGTCATCGCACTGGGGCTGCACGGCCGGCTCCGGCCCTGGCAGGTCTGGGGCCTCCTGGGCCTCGTCGCAGCCTCGCCCTTGGCGGCGCTGGCCTACGCGTCGAACACGTTCCACCTGAACGATCCCGAACGTGTCGTCCTTCCCGTGGGGGTTCTCCTGTGGGTCGTCGCCTGCAGCGTGGCGGACCGCCTCCCGGCCAGCGGGGCCGTCGCACGGGGCCTCCTCGCGGTTGCGCTGGTCGCAACCGCGCTGGGCGCGGCCGCCGGATATCTGCGATGGGCCGCCTACTCTTCCGCTCAGGATGAGCTGATCACGGCGGTCGCTGCGGTGCGCGAGGACGTGCCGGACGACGCCACGGTGATCGTCGAGGACCTGTCCGGGCGGTACGGCGACGTTTACCTCCTCCTCCCGCCTCACCTCAACTACGCGCTCGACGTGGAGTACGGGCCAGGGGCCGACGGCGTCCTCTGCACCGCCTCGGGGGTGCTCCGGGACCATCCGGATGCTGCCCTCTTCCCGATCGTGACCACGTCCGACTGCGCCGAGTACCTCACCGCCGCGGGGACGACCTACCTGGGCGAGGCCATGACCGAGTTCGGCCTGGTGAGGTTCCACGTCGCCCGCTGAGGCGACCTAGATCCCGGTGGAGCGGCACTCCCGGGAGCGCACGGCGGTGACGTAGTCGGTCGGCGCACCGGCGGCCTCGGCCGCGTCGGCGATCCCGCCCAGGTGCCGGGCCGACGGCAGGCCGCCCTCGAAGGCGTCTAGCACGTAGACGTAGGCCACGACGTCGCCGGCCAGCGTGTGCACCCGCAGGTGCAGCTTCCGGTAGAGGTCGTGGTCGGCGCCCTCCCAGACGTCGAGCGCGCGCTCGTCGGCGTCGGTCAGGTCGTAGAGGGCGACGAACACGCCGTCGCGGCCCTCGTCGTCGGGCACGAGGGTCGCGAGCGCGCCCTCCCACCCGAACTCCTCGGCACCGAAGGTGAGCCGCCATCCGCGGATCCAACCGGTGCCGGTGTGCGGCGAGGAGGGGCAGCGGCGCAGCATCTGTGCGGGATCCATGTTGGATCCGTACGCGGCGTAGAGACCCATCGGGCCGACACTAACTCCCTGTCGACGGCAGGCCGAAGGACGCGCGTCACAGCGCGGGCGGACGGCACCGGGGAGAATGACCGGCGAACATCGCTCCAGCACCGGGGAAGGACCCATGACCCGCATCGTCATCATCGGCGGCGGACCGGCCGGCTACGAGGCCGCGCTCGTCGCCGCGCAGCTCGGTGCCGAGGTCACCGTCATCGAGCGGGACGGCATCGGTGGCGCCAGCGTGCTGACCGACTGCGTCCCGTCCAAGACCCTCATCGCCGCGGCCGGCGCCATGACGTCGGTCCGCTACTCCGCCGTCCTCGGGTTGCAGGGCGCCGAGCTGGCGACCGTCAACCTGGACCTGGCGTCGGTCAACCACCGCGTCAAGGGTCTGGCCATGGCGCAGTCGGCCGACATCCACGCCCGCCTGGCGAACGAGGGCGTCCGGATCCTCTCCGGTCAGGGGCGGCTCTCCGACGACATCCGCGGCCTGGCCGCGCACGAGGTCGAGGTCGTGGACGCGCAGGGCCAGGTCGCCGAGGAGCTGGAGAGCGACGTCGTCCTCATCGCCACCGGTGCCGATCCGCGGGTGCTGGCCGGTGCCGAGCCCGACGGAGAGCGCATCCTCGACTGGCGCGACGTCTACGACCTGGAGGAGATGCCCGAGCACCTCGTGGTCGTCGGCTCCGGCGTCACCGGGGCGGAATTCGCGTCCGGGTACCTGGAGGCCGGGGTGCCCGTCACGCTGGTCTCCTCCCGCGACCAGGTCCTCCCCGGTGAGGACGCCGACGCCGCGGCCGTGGTCGAGAAGGTCTTCCAGTCCCGGGGCGGCAAGATCGCCGAGAGAGGCCGGGCAGCTTCGGTGCAGCGCACGGAGAAGGGCGTCCTCGTCGAGCTGACCGACGGCCGCACCGTCGAGGGCTCGCACGCCCTGATGACCGTGGGCACGGTCCCGAACACGGCGGGGCTCAACCTCGAGCACTGCGGGGTCGCGGTCACCGAGTCGGGGCACGTCGTCGTCGACCGGGTCTCTCGGACGTCGGTGCCCGGCATCTACGCCGCCGGCGACGTCACCGGCGTCTTCCAGCTCGCCTCGGTCGCCGCCATGCAGGGCCGGATCGCCATGTGGCACGCCCTGGGCGAGGCGGTGGCGCCGATCCGGCTCAAGACCGTGTCGGCCAACGTCTTCACCCACCCGGAGATCGCCACCGTCGGCGTCCAGGAGAAGGGCCTGCCCGACGACACCGACATCGAGGTGCTCCGCCTGCCGCTGGCCACGAACGCCCGGGCCAAGATGAGCGACCTGCACGACGGCTTCGTCAAGCTCTTCGCCCGGCGCTCCACCGGTGTGATCATGGGAGGCGTCGTCGTCTCACCGGGCGCCTCGGAGCTCGTCCTGCCGATCTCGCTCGCCGTCACGAAGGGCCTGACGGTCGCCGACCTGGCGCAGACGTTCGCGATCTACCCCTCGCTGTCCGGCTCGATCACCGAGGCCGGGCGACGCCTGATGGGCGCCGACCACCTCGCCTGAGGCCGGTTCCGCGTGTCCCCTGTGGGCCGCGCGGTGGATGAGTCCACTGTGACGAGCGTTCCGCTCAATATCGGTGTCGCGGTGCCGATGGGCGTCGGGGCCGCCGATGGAACAGTGGATGCCTTCTGTCCGGTGCGCCGTCGCCCCCTCCCGTCGTCTGCTGCGCTCACTCGCGGTGGCCTCCGCCGTGGCGGCGGTCACCATCCCGGGCGGCGTGGCGCACGCGGAGGCCCCGGTCAGCGGCACGGTCGTCGGGCAGCTCGTGCAGGCCTGGCCCGAGAGCCACGAGGCGGACCACGAGGCCGACCACGAGGCTGAGGCGCCGATCAGCTGGCTGCAGACGGCCGAGGGGGACGCCGTCCGCATCCCCACCGAGGACGTCGAGGGCATCCCTACCGGGACCACCCTGCAGGTCACCGTCGCCCCGGACGCCGAGGACGACACCGAGGACCCCCTGCACGACGTGGAGTCCGCGCAGATCGTCGCCCGGGCCCCGGTTCCCCCGGTCCTGCGCAACCCGGCCGGGCTCACCAACCAGGTGACGGTCGTCCGCGTGAACCCGGACGGCGTCGGCAGGGACAGCGTCAGCGCACAGCAGCTGGTCGACGCCGTCGACGGGCCGGTAGCGGACTTCTGGTACGAGCAGAGCAACGGCGCGATCCAGGTCGGCGTCACGACCGCCGTGCCCGACTGGGTCACGCCGGTGGCCGGGTGTGCGGACCCGACGGCACTGTGGACCGAGGTGGCCGGAACGGTGGGCTTCGTCCCCGGCCCGGGTCGGCACCTCATGCTCTACGTCAGCAGTGCGGCCACGGCCTGCAACTACGCGCTGGCGGAGGTCGGATCGTCCCCGACCTCGGGCGGTCGGCTGTACGTGCGGGACACCGTGACCTCGGTGATCGTCCACGAGCTGGGGCACAACTTCGGGCTGGGCCACTCCTCGGGCCGCCAGTGCGACGCGGCGGTCGAGTCGGCGTCCTGCCGCACCGCGGCCTACCGCGACCTCTACGACGTCATGGGCGTCTCGTGGTCCCAGCTCGGCTCGCTGAACGCGCCGCAGGCCAGTCGGCTGGGCGTGCTGCCGGGCTCCGAGCAGCAGACGTTGACGACGGCGGGCAACGCCACCAGGGTCACGCTCGCGCCGTTCTCCACCCGCGCCGCGGTGCGTGCCCTGCGACTCACCGACGCCGAGGGCGTCGACTACTGGCTCGAGTACCGGACGGCCACGGGCCGCGACGCCTGGCTCGGGACGGCGGCCAACCGGTACCGGCTGGAGACCGGCGTGCTGCTGCGCCGCGCCGAGGGGTTCCCCGACACGTCCGTGCTCCTGGACGGCACCCCGGTTGCGGCGGCCGCCTGGGACGGGGACTTCGCCTCGGCGCTGCCCGTCGGTGCATCCCTGCCGGTCTCCGGCGGCGACTTCACGGTCGTGGTGGAGAGCCTGTCCGCTGCGGGCGCGGTCCTGACCGTCACGCCCACCCCGCCGAACGGCCCGAGCGTGGCCGCCCGCCCGGCCGGGACGGCGACCGGCACCGTCATGCCCGCAGCCGGCCCGGCCGCTGCACCTCAGGCGGCCGACGCGGCCGGCCTCGTAGGGGCGCCCCAGGAGGGGGCCCCGCTCCTGCGTGCCGCCTCGGCTCTGGAGTCCGCGGCCACGAGCAGCGGCCACGGCAACGGCCTCCTTGCGGCGGGCGCCGCCACAGTGCTGGCGGCCACGACGCTGCTCCTGGTCCAGCGGCTCAGGGGCAGGACGCTCCGCGCTCGCTGAGCGGGCTCGGGCCTACCTGCGTCAGACCTTCATCCGGTACTCGGCGCTGGAGACGATGAAGGCGATGATCTCCTCGTCGCGTGCACCCCGTTGGATCGCCGTCACCCAGGTGGAGATGCCCGAGGGGTCGATGCCGCGTTGCAGGAGGGTGCGGTAGTAGCCGTCGACCACCGACTGGAGGTACTCGGTCGAGTACAGGAAGCCGAGGGCCACGCCGCGGTGACTGGCGCCGGCGCGGATCTGCGCCGACCAGAAGTCGACCTCGCTGGGCGCCGCCGGCCGCTTCAGCACGGTCCGGTACAGGTTGGCGACCCACTGCCGGTCGTTCGCGCCGGACTGCAGGTAGAACTCCATCGACGAGATGAAGCCGGCCTGCATCTGCTCGATGTGCAGCCCGCGGTCCATCTCGGTCAGCCAGCCCTCGAGGCCGGGCGCGTCCGGCACGCGGCTCAGGTAGCGCTGGTAGGAGCCCGTGATGAGGCGGCTCCGGAACTCCCGGCTGTAGGTGATGCCGTTGGCGACCGCCCCGTAGGGCGTCCCCCGGGTGAGCGAGCTCGTCCAGTCGTTCAACCCGATCGCGTCCGGGGTCCGTTGGAACAGGTCGCCGTAGACCTTGGTGACGTACCGCCGCACCCCGTCGGCGTACAGCGGGACCACCGAGGCACTGGCCGGCGAGGCCGGACCGGTCCCGGCCCAGTTGGTGGCTGTGACGGTGAAGCTGTGGGCGACGCCCGGCGCGAGCCCGTAGAGCACGGCGGGTCCGGCACCGGCGTGCGTCACCGACGTGCCACCGGGGCTGATGGTGATCCGGTAGCTGCTGACCGGGCTGCCGTTGTCGGCTGCGGGGGTCCAGTACACGGTGGCGCTGCCGACGCCCGGCTGAGCCGTCACGGACGCCGGCGCACCGGGGGCCGCCGAGGCGAGCAGTTCGTACACGTCGATCAGGCCGTGACCGGTACTGCTGTCCCGCCCGGGCGTCTCCAGGTCGTTCGCGGTCGCCGCGACGGCTGCCCGCACCTGTGCCGGCGAGCTGCCCGGATGTGCCTGGCGGTAGCGGGCGAGGATCCCGGCGACGTAGGGGGCGGCCATGGATGTGCCGCTCATGTAGGCGTAACCGCCACCGGTCTGGGCCGAGATGATGTCGACCCCAGGTGCGGAGACGAGGTTGGTGGGGCCGCGGTAGCTGAAGGAGGCGGAGACCCGGCTGCCGTCGGTGGCGGCCACGGCGATGGCCCCCGGGGAGGCGGCAGGGTAGTTCACGGCGTTGCCGGTCTGGCGGTTGTTCCCGGCCGCGGCGACGACCACGACGCCGTGGTCGACGGCGTACTGCACGGCTGCGTCGTACGCCGCGCTGTACGGTCCGGCCAGGCTCATGTTGATGACGTCCGCGCCGTTGTCGACGGCATAGGTGATGCCCTGTACGACGGTTCCGGAGGTCCCGTTGCCGGCGGCATCGAGCACGCGGACGGGCAGGACCGTCGCGTTGCTGATGCCGTCGATACCTGCGGCGTTGCCGGTCACCGCCGAGATCTGCGCGGCGACGTGGGTGCCGTGGCCGTTCGGGTCGACGCAGCCGTCCCCGGCCGGGTCGGCCGTGGCCGCGTCGAGCGCGAAGTCGGCTCCCTGGCCGCACAGCACCCGGCCGGAGAGGTCCTCGTGGCCGGCCATGACACCGGTGTCCAGGACGGCGACGACGACGCCCGTCCCGTCGGGGGCGCCGACGGGCAACCGGTCGATGCCCAGGTCGGTCAGGCCCCACTGCTGGGAGCGGAGGGGGTCGGCGGCGAGCGCGACCGGCACGTCGACGGCCACCTCGATCGCACCGGGGAGCGCCTCCAGCTCGGCGGTCACCGCGTCCAACTCGGCCGGTGCGGCCGTGCGGGTGATCACCTCGGCGCCCTCGTCGGTCAGGACGATCGCCGACACGCTGTTCAGCTCTCCGCCCGGCTGGGTCAGCGAATCCGGATCGGGGGCGACGGAGGGAGCGGCCGCGGCACTGCCGCCACCGGGAGCCTCTGCCCGGGCGGGCGTGCCGCCGACAGCCGTGCCCACCAGCGCCGCCGCCAGGAGGACTGCAGCGGTCGAGATGGGCCGGGCGGGAGATGCGATGCTGCGGGACACGAAGGAGCTCCTCGGGACGTGTGCTGTCCCACCCACATCGGCCGTCCCGCGGCCGAACTGAAGCCCTGTCCCGGAACCCCTCGCGCCCGGCGGATCGGGCCCGCCGCCGCGGCCGCGATCTACTCCGCGGAGTTGGAGATGGTGCAGATGACCGCGCCGCTGGTGACCGCGGCGCCGACCTCCGCACTCAGGCCGGAGATCGTCCCGGCCTTGTGCGCGGCGATCGGTTGCTCCATCTTCATCGCCTCGAGGACGACGATCAGGTCGCCGGCCTCGACGGTGGCGCCGTCCTCGACGGCGACCTTGACGATCGTCCCCTGCATCGGCGTCGTCAGGGTGTCGCCCGAGGCACCCGAACCGGTGCCGCCGCCTCCGCGCCTGCGCGGCTTGGCGGTCGCGCCCGCGGGGCCGCCACCGCCGGCGGCCAGGCCTGCGGGCAGGGACACCTCGAGGCGTCGGCCGCCGACCTCGACCACGACGGTCTGGCGGGGCGCCTCCTCGGCCGGCTCGGTCGGCGCGGCGTCGTAGGGCGGCACCTGGTTGTCCCACTCGGTCTCGATCCACCGGGTGTGGA
Organism: Blastococcus sp. CT_GayMR20; assembly: GCF_004570345.1. The sequence goes on from NZ_SPQM01000014.1 coordinate 53,680, forward strand.
CCGTGAACGGCTCGCTGGTGAAGGCCTCGTCGCGGACGACGGCCCGGTGGAAGGGGATCACCGTCGGCATGCCCTCGACGACCAGCTCGTCCAGGGCCCGGCGGGCGCGCTGGAGGGCCTCCTCGCGGGTGGCCCCCGTGACGATCAGTTTGGCGAGCATCGAGTCGAAGGCGCCCGCCACCTCGCCGCCGGTCTCCACCCCCGAGTCCCAGCGCACGCCGGGCCCCTGCGGGATCTCGAGCCGGTTCACCGGTCCGGGGGCGGGCATGAAGTTGCGCCCGGCGTCCTCGGCGTTGATGCGGAACTCGATGCTGTGCCCGCGCGGCGTCGGATCCTCGGTGATCTCCAGCGGCAGGCCGTCGGCGATGCGGAACTGCTGGCGGACCAGGTCGATGCCGCTGGTCTCCTCGCTGACCGGGTGCTCGACCTGCAGTCGGGTGTTCACCTCGAGGAAGGAGATGGAGCCGTCGGCGCCCACGAGGTACTCGACGGTGCCGGCGCCGTAGTAGCCGGCCTCGGCGCAGATGGCCTTGGCCGACTCGTGGATGCGGGACCGCTGGTCGTCGGTGAGGAACGGGGCCGGCGCTTCTTCGACGAGCTTCTGGTTGCGCCGCTGCAGCGAGCAGTCGCGGGTGCCGACGACGACCACGTTGCCGTGGGTGTCGGCCAGGACCTGGGCCTCGACGTGGCGAGGCTTGTCGAGGAAGCGCTCGACGAAGCACTCGCCGCGGCCGAACGCCGACACCGCCTCACGGACGGCGGAGTCGAACAGCTCGGGGATCTCCTCCTTGGTGCGGGCGACCTTCAGGCCGCGCCCACCGCCGCCGAACGCGGCCTTGATGGCCACGGGGAGCCCGTGCTCCTCGGCGAAGGCGACGACCTCGTCGGCCCCACCGACCGGGTCCTTGGTGCCGGGCACGAGCGGCGCGCCGGCCTTGGTCGCGATGTGCCGGGCCTGCACCTTGTCCCCGAGGGCGATGATCGCCTCCGGCGAGGGACCGATCCACGTCAGCCCGGCGTCGATGACGGCCTGGGCGAAGTCGGCGTTCTCGGACAGGAAGCCGTAGCCGGGGTGGATCGCGTCGGCGCCGGATCGCTGGGCGGCGTCGAGGATCTTCTCGATGACGAGGTAGGAGTCGCCGGGCGTCGTGCCCCCCAGGGCGAACGCCTCGTCGGCGGCGCGGACGTGCAGGGCGTCGCGGTCGGGCTCGGCGTAGACGGCCACGCTGGTCAGCCCGGCGTCCTTGCACGCACGAGCCACGCGCACCGCGATCTCTCCGCGGTTGGCGATCAGGACCTTCTGCACCGGCGTTCTCCCTCGAAGTCGGACCGGTGGGACTGTAGTCAGTGGTCCCGCGCGGGCGTCCGCCAGGTTGCCGGGACCCCCCGCACAGGGTCGTGCCCCCCACCTCATGATCGACGGGGCACCGCGGCGCGGCACGCGCGTCTAGCCTGCGCGGATGCTTGCCATCCACCGGATTCTGCTCACGCGGACGCCGCGGGTGTACTTCCACCTCCGGAACGTCGGGCGCAAGGTCGTGGGCACCAGACGCAATCAGCGAGCCCTGTTCTCGGACCTGATCCGTCCCGGTGACCTCGTCTTCGACGTGGGGGCGAACATCGGTGAGTTCACCGCCGCGTTCCGGGACTGCGGCGCCCGCGTGGTGGCGGTGGAGCCGCAGCCCCGCCTGGCCGCCCATCTGCGGCGGCGTTATCGGTCCGACCGGGACGTGACAGTGGTGGCGACCGCTCTTTCGGACCATGACGGCGAGGCGACGCTCTACTGCACGACCGCGGACGCACTGGCCACGCTCGAGGAGACGCGCGCCACCGGGGGCGCCGTCGGTGCGGGCGCCGAGCTCGAGTGGACGACCAGCATCCGTGTACCCCTGCGGACCATGGATTCGCTGGTGGGCGAGCACGGGCGGCCCGTCCTGATCAAGATCGATGTCGAGGGGCACGAGGCTGCGGTCGTCCGGGGGCTGACCCACGGCCGGCCCCTGGTGTTCTTCGAGGTCAACCGCGAGAGCATCGACGCGGTGCTCGACCTGCTCACGGAACGCGGCTACCAGGAGTTCCTGCTCCGCGTCGGGGAGCGGCCCGAATGGGACAGCCCGCGGCCGGCCCCGGCGGACCGGATGCGGGAGCGCATCGCGTCCACGGATGCCGACTACGACTGTCTGGCGCTGTCGCCGGACGCCGAGCTCCTCGGCCGACGGCCTCGGTCAGCGGCGCCAGAGGTCGGTGATGGCTAGACCGCGCTTCGCCAGCTGCGTGCGCAGCACGGTGAGGGACAGGCCTACCACCGCGGCCGGGTCGCCCTCGACGCGGCGCACGAACGGGGCCCCGAGCCCGTCGAGCGTGAACGCACCGGCCACGGCCAGTGGCTCACCGGTGGCCAGGTAGGCCTCGATCTCCGCCGCCGTCGGCGTCGTGAAGTACACGACCGTCGACGCGACGGCGATGTCGCGGCTGACGACCGCCCCGTCGACGACGTCGAACAACGCCTGGCCGGTGTGCAGGATCCCGGAGCGGCCGCTCATCCGCTGCCAGCGGTCACGGGCCTGCGCGGCATCGTCCGGCTTGCCGAGCGGCTTGCCGCCGAACTCGAGCAGGGAGTCCGCCCCGATGACGAGCGCGTCGGTCTCCTGCTTGGCGACCGCCGCCGCCTTGGCCGCGGCGAGGAGGGCCACCTGCTCGGCGACCCGCGGTGCCGTCACGGTCGACTCGTCGACCTGACTGACCACGACCTCCGGGGAGAGACCGGCCTGGCGCAGCAGCGACAGGCGGGCCGGGGACGCGGAAGCGAGCACGAGCCTGCGGTCGGAGCTCATCGCGCGCCTCCCGCGGCCCGCCAGCCGCCGACACCGACGGGGAGGGGACGGCGGTGGGCCGCTCCGTAGGACGCCCAGGCGCCGACGGGAGCCGGACGGCGACGTGCGCGGCGCTGCGAGAGCGCGGCGACGACGACGGTCAGCGCCGCGAGCTCCTCGGCGGAGGGCTCGCCCGTGACGATCCGCAGCAGCGGACGGGGCTCCTCGGTCACAGCGGGATGTTCCCGTGCTTCTTGGGCGGCAGCGTCTCCCGCTTGTTCGCCAGGACCCGGAGCGCCTTGGTGACCTGCACGCGCGTGTGCGACGGCGGGATCACCGCGTCGACGTAGCCACGGTCGGCCGCGATGTAGGGGTTGGCCAGGGTGTCCTCGTACTCGGCGATCAGCTCCGCGCGCCGGGTGTCGGGATCGTCGGCAGCGGCGAGCTCCTTGCGGTACAGGATCCCGACCGCGCCCTGGGCCCCGACGACGGCGATCTGCGCGCTCGGCCACGCGAGGTTGACGTCGGCGCCGAGGTGCTTGGACCCCATGACGTCGTAGGCGCCGCCGTAGGCCTTGCGGGTGATCACCGTGACCAGCGGGACCGTGGCCTCGGCGTAGGCGTAGATCAGCTTCGCGCCGCGACGGATGATGCCCTCCCACTCCTGGGACGTCCCCGGCAGGAAGCCGGGGACGTCGACGAAGGTCAGCACCGGGACGTTGAACGCGTCGCACGTGCGCACGAACCGCGCGGCCTTCTCGCTCGCGTCGATGTCGAGGGTGCCGGCGAACTGGGTGGGCTGGTTGGCCACGATCCCGACCGGCCGGCCCTCGATCCGGCCGAAGCCGATGAGGATGTTCGGCGCGAACAGCGGCTGCACCTCGAGGAACTCGCCGTCGTCGACGACGTGCTCGATGACGGTGTGCATGTCGTAGGGCGTGTTCGCGGAGTCGGGGATGAAGGTGTCGAGCTCGAGGTCGGAGTCGGTCAGCGCGTCCGGCAGGACTGTCTCGACCGGGGCGACGTCCAGCGCCGGGAGGGGGTCGAGGTTGTTGCTGGGCAGGTAGGACAGCAGTGCCTTGACGTAGTCGAGGGCGTCGGCCTCGTCCTCGGCGAGGTAGTGGGCGACGCCGGACTTGGTGTTGTGCGTGCGGGCGCCGCCGAGCTCCTCGAGGGAGACGTCCTCGCCGGTCACCGTCTTCACGACGTCCGGCCCGGTGATGAACATCTGGCTGGTCTTGTCGACCATGACGACGAAGTCGGTGAGCGCAGGGGAGTAGACGTGCCCGCCGGCCGCTGGGCCCATCACCAGCGAGATCTGCGGGACGACGCCGGAGGCGTGCACGTTGCGCTGGAAGATCTCGCCGTAGAGGCCGAGGGAGACCACGCCCTCCTGGATCCGCGCGCCGCCGCCCTCGTTGATGCCGATCATCGGGCAGCCGTTCTTCACCGCGAAGTCGAGGATCTTCACGATCTTCTCGCCGTAGACCTCGCCGAGGCTGCCGCCGAAGACGGTCACGTCCTGCGAGAAGATGGCCACCGGCCGGCCGTCGACGGTCCCGTAGCCGGTGACGACGCCGTCGCCGAAGGGGCGCTTGGACTCCATCCCGAAGTTGGTGGACCGGTGCCGCGCGAACTCGTCGAACTCGGTGAACGAGCCCGGGTCCAGCAGGGCCTCGATCCGCTCGCGGGCGGTCATCTTGCCGGCGGCGTGCTGCTTCTCCACGGCGCGCTCGGAGCCGGCGTGCGTCGCCTCCTCCACGCGCCGCTCGAAGTCGGCCAGCTTCCCGGCGGTCGTGTGGATGTCGATGTCGCCGGGGACGTGCTCTCCGGCGTTCTCCAGCTCGGCGGCGCTCACAGCGCCGTAGCGTAAGCGAGGCCTCGAGACGCCCTCATCCCGGCGGTGTCCGCCCCACCTGTTCGTGCATCCCGGGCCACGCACCCGCCGGTCAGCACGGACCCGCGCCGTAGCGTGGCTCCGTGCCCGATGCCCCGTCCTCGCGCTGGTCCGACCTGGAGCGCCCGGCCCTCGACGGCCCGGCCCTCGCCGCCGCCCTGATCCGGAACAGCGGCCTCTGGCGGTCGCTGGAGGTGGTGCCCGAGATCGGCTCCACCAACGCCGAACTGCTCGCCCGCGCCGGTCAGGACGCGCCCGACGGCACGGTCCTGATCGCCGAGCACCAGGTGACCGGCCGGGGCCGGCTCGACCGCGTGTGGACGTCCCCGCCCCGCGCGGGGCTCACCGTCTCGCTGCTGCTGCGTCCCGACGTCCCCGCCGCCCGGCGCGGCTGGCTCCCATTGCTCACCGGGGTGGCCCTGGCGGAGTCGGTCGCGGAGATGACCGGCGTGCTGCCGTCCCTCAAGTGGCCCAACGACCTGCTGGCCGCCGACGGCCGCAAGCTGGCCGGGATCCTGGCGGAGGTGAGCGGCACCGCCGTCGTCGTCGGGGTCGGGCTCAACGTGTCCACGACCGCTGCGGAGCTCCCGGACACCGGGACGTCGCTGTCGCGGGTCACCGGCGCGACGGTCGACCGCGCCCCCCTGCTGCTGGCCTTCCTCCGTGCGCTGGAGCGTCGCTACCTGCGGTGGACCGACGTCCTCGGCGACCCCGTCTCGTCCGGACTCGCGCAGGACTACCTCGCGTGGTCCTCGACCGTCGGCACCGAGGTGGCCGTGAGCCTCCCCGACGGGTCGACGCTCGAGGGGACCGCGCAGGCCGTCGACTGGGACGGCCGGCTGGTCGTGGCGACCGCGCAGGGGACGGTCGAGCTGGCGTCCGGCGACGTGCGGCACGTGCGGCGGGTGTGACGGCCGGTTCGGCCTCGGCGCCCGGATCGGCGGCACAACCAGGAACATGCGTCATCCTGGCGGGATGCCCTATCCGGAGAAGCTCCTGGCCGACGACGAGGACGTCGTCCAGCACCTGCATCCGCACTGGATGACCATCTTCTGGCCGGTCGTCCGGCTGCTGGTGGTCGTCGGTGCCGCCTCGTTCGGCACCGCGCTGATCCCCGCCGGACGGCAGCAGGGCCTGCTGCGGATGCTGGTCCTGGCGATCGCCGTCGTCCTCCTGCTGTTCGCCGTCCTCGTGCCGTTGCTGCGCTGGCGGACGACGCACTACGTGGTCACCACGCACCGGCTGCTGTTCCGGGAGGGGATCCTCGCCCGACGGGGACGCGACCTCGCGCTCTCGCGGATCACCGACGTCTCGTTCACCCAGACGCTGTGGGAGCGGATCATCAACTCCGGCACGCTCACGATCGAGTCGGCCGGCGACAGCGGGGCCACGGTGCTCCGGCAGATCCCCGACAGCGACGGCGTCCAGCAACTGCTCAACCACATGGTCGAGGAGGACGCCGACCGGCGGGCGCAGGAGAGCGCGGGCTACATCCGCGGGGACGGCTCCTCCGTCCGCGGGGACGAGGCCGGGCACCACACCACCCGCTTCTGACCGTCCTGACGCGCTGCGTCCCGATGTGACGGATCGGTCACGGCGCGCCTGGACCGGTTCTGTCGGTACCGCGACCTACCGTCCGGGGCATGCGGCTGCTGCACACCTCCGACTGGCACCTCGGTCGGTCGTTGCACGGCACCGATCTGCTCGCCGAGCAGGAGGCGGTGCTGAGCGGCCTGGCTCGCGTGGTCGCCGCCGAGTCGGTGGACGTCGTGGTGGTGGCCGGTGACGTCTACGACCGGGCTGTGCCGTCGGCCGACGCCACCGGCGTCCTCGACCGGGTCGTCGGGCGGCTGCTGAAGGCCGGCGCCGCCGTCGTCCTGACGCCCGGCAACCATGACTCCGCCCGCCGGCTGGGCACGTTCTCCGGCCTGCTCTCCGCCGCGGGCCTGCACGTCCGCGCCTCGACGCGCACGCTCGACGAGCCGGTGATGCTGTCCGACGATCACGGGGACGTCGCGATCTACGGCCTGCCCTTCCTCGAGCCGGAGGTCGCCCGCCACGAGCTGGGCCTGCAGGACGCCCGCAGCCACGAGGCGGTGCTCGCCGCGGCGATGGACCGCGTCCGCGCCGACCTCTTCCTCCGGCCCGGCGCCCGGTCGGTCGTGCTCTCCCACGCCTTCGTCGGGGGCGGTGTCGCCAGCGAGAGCGAGCGCGACATCTGCGTCGGCGGCGTCGACCTGGTCCCGGCGTCGGTCTTCGACGGCGTCGACTACGTCGCCCTGGGTCACCTGCACCGTCCGCAGACGCTCTCCCCGCGCATGCGCTACAGCGGATCGCCCATGTCGTACTCGTTCGGCGAGGCCGGCCAGGAGAAGCTCGTCTGGCTGGTCGATCTCGACGCGTCCGGTCTGGCCGAGGTGCGGCCCCTGCCGCTGCCCGTGCCCCGCCCGCTGACGATCCTCGTGGGCGAGCTCGCGGACCTGCTCGCCGACCCGGCGCACGCCCGGTTCGAGGGCCATTTCGTCTCCGCCCGGCTGACCGACGAGATCCGCCCGGCCGACCCGATGCGCCGGCTGCAGACCCGCTTCCCGCACTGCGTCCACCTGGAGTGGACCGGCACCGGGACGGTCGCCGACGGCCGCAGCTACCAGGAGCGGATGCGCGGCCGCAGCGACCTCGACGTCGCCGGTGAGTTCGTCAGCCACGTCCGCGGCGTCGGCACCACCCCGGCCGAGCGCGAGCTGCTCGCCCGGGCGCTCGGCGCGGCGGACCGCGTGGAGGCGGCGACGTGAGGCTGCACCGGCTGTCGCTGACCGCCTTCGGCCCGTTCGCCGGCACCGAGCACGTCGACTTCGACGACGTCGGCCGGGACGGCCTCTTCCTGCTGTGGGGGCCGACCGGCGCGGGCAAGACGACCCTGCTCGACGCCGTGGTCTTCGCGCTCTACGGCACGGTGCCGGGAGCCCGCGGCGAGGAGAAGCGCCTCCGCAGCGACCACGCCGACGACGCGACCCGCACGGAGGTCTCCTGCGAGCTGACGCTCGCCGGGGAGCGGCTGCGCGTCGTCCGCCGTCCCGAGCAGCAGCGCCCCAAAAAGCGCGGCGAGGGCTGGACGACGGAGCAGGCGAAGCTCACCGTGCAGCGCCTCACCGAGGGTGGCTGGGAGCCGGTGAGCACCCGGATCGACGAGGGGTCGGAGCACCTCCGCACCCGCCTCGGCCTCGACGTCCACCAGTTCTGCCAGGTGGTGCTGCTGCCCCAGGGGGACTTCGCGCGGTTCCTGCGGGCGGAGCCGGAACAGCGTGGCGACCTGCTCCGCACCCTCTTCGACGTCGACCGGTTCGCCTCGGCCGAGACCTGGCTGGCAGACGAGCGTGCCCGCGCCCGCGATCTGGTCGCCGTCCAGCGGGCCCGGCTGAGCACCCTGCTGGCCCGGGTGGCCCAGGTGGCCGACGTCGACGTGCCCGAGGCGCTGGCCCCCGAGCTCGTCGGGGGAGGGGCCGGCGGGGCTGTCGCCCCGTGGGTCGCCGCTGTCCGGGCGACCGCCGCGGCCGGGCTCGAGTCGGCCGCCGCCGCGGCCGAGGCAGCCGCCGCCGACGCAGCCATGGTCGATGCAGAACTCGCGGCGGCGCGCGCCGTGGCCGACCGGCACCACCGGCGCGAACGCACCCTGGCGGAGCTCGACGCGCT
>NZ_SPQM01000150.1 GCF_004570345.1 Blastococcus sp. CT_GayMR20
TCGAGACGCTCACCTTCCGGCCCTCCGACGGCGGACTCGCCGAGGAGGACGTCATCCGGGGCATGCATCCGCTGACCGCGCAGCGGCTGGACCTCTGGCGGCTGAAGAACTTCAACGGCCGCCGCCTGCCGTCGGCCGAGGACACGTATCTGATTCACGTCGTCGCGAAGGAGAACCCGAACGACGAGCGGCTCATCGCGATGGCGGAGGTGCGCGACGCGACCCCGCTGACGAACGCCGCGGGTGAGGTCATCGGCTTCCCGACCGTCGAGCGGCTGCTGACCGCCTGCATGGACAGCCTGCGGCGGGCGCGGGCCTCGCTGGGCGGGAGCCGGCGGCTCGACCACAACCGGATCTTCCTGTACGCGTGGCCGTCGATCGAGCTGTCCCCGTCGCAGCTGGCGACGCTGGCCCGCGCCATCGCGCCCCTCACGATCGGGGCAGGGCTGGACGAGATCGTGATCCTGGGGCGCCTGCAGGTGGAACCGGGAGCGGAGCCGCGCGACGTGGCGCTGCGCTTCTCGAACACCCCGGGCACCGGCGTCGGCCTCCGGGTGACCGACCGGCCGACCGAGCCGATGCGGCCGCTGGACGACTACACGCAGAAGGTCCTCCGGTCGCGCGCCCGCGGCCTCGCCTACCCCTACGAGCTGGCCCCGCTGGTGGCCGGGCCGGGGGGGACGTTCGTCGAGCACGACCTGGACGCCGCGGGCCGGCTGGTGCCGGTCGACCGGCCGCCGGGCACCAACACGGCGGGCATCGTCGTGGGGCTGGTGACCTCGCCGACGCCGCGCTACCGCGAGGGCATGACGCGGGTCGCCCTGTTCGGCGACCCGACCAAGGCGCTCGGGACCGTCGCCGTCCCCGAGTGCGCCCTCGTCGTCGCCGCTCTCGACCTGGCCGAGGAACGTGGCCTGCCGGTGGAGTGGTTCGCCCTGTCGTCCGGCGCCAAGATCTCGATGGACAGCGGCACCGAGAACATGGACGCGGTCGCGAAGGGGCTGCGCCGGATCATCGAGTTCACCCAGGCCGGCGGCGAGATCAACGTCGTCGTCGCGGGCATCAACGTGGGCGCCCAGCCGTACTGGAACGCCGAGGCCACGATGCTCATGCACACCAAGGGCATCCTGGTGATGACGCCGGACAGCGCGATGGTGCTGACCGGGAAGCACTCGCTGGACTACTCGGGCGGGGTGTCGGCGGAGGACAACTTCGGGCTCGGCGGCTACGACCGCGTGATGGGGCCGAACGGGCAGGCGCAGTACTGGGCGCCGAACCTGTCGGCGGCCGTCTCGCTGCTGTACCAGCACTACGACCACGCCTACCTTGCGCCGGGCGAGCGCTGGGCGCGGCCGGCGGAGACGACCGACCCGCGGGACCGGGACGTGCGGACGTACCCGCACAGCCACCCGTCGAGCGAGTTCACGACGGTCGGTGACGTGTTCTCCTCGACCGCCAACCCGGACCGGAAGAAGCCGTTCGACATCCGCACGGTGATGCGTGCGGTGACCGACCTCGACCACCCGGTCCTGGAACGGTGGGCCGGGATGGCCGACGCCGACACGACCGTCGTCCTGGACGCGCACCTCGGCGGACACCCGGTGACGGTGCTGGGCGTCGAGTCCCGGCCGATCCCCCGGCGCGGCAGCTTCCCGACGGACGGACCCGACCAGTGGACGGCGGGGACGCTGTTCCCCCGCTCGTCGAAGAAGGCGGCGCGGGCGATCAACGCTGCTTCGGGCAACCGGCCGCTGGTCGTGCTGGCGAACCTGTCGGGCTTCGACGGGTCACCGGAGTCGCTGCGGAACGTGCAGCTGGAGTACGGCGCGGAGATCGGGCGGGCGATCGTCAACTTCGACGGACCGATCGTCTTCTGCGTGATCTCCCGGTACCACGGCGGTGCGTTCGTGGTGTTCTCCGGCGTGCTGAACGACAACATGGAGGTGCTCGCGGTCGAGGGCTCCTACGCCTCGGTGCTCGGTGGCGCGCCGGCGGCCGCGGTGGTGTTCACCGGCGAGGTCAACAAGCGGACGGCATCGGACCCGCGGGTGCGCGAGCTGGAGGCCGCGCTGTCGGCGGCGGAGGGTGTGGACCAGGCGCACCTCCGGGTCGAGCTGGCGGCGCTGCGGTCCAGCGTCCGGTCGGAGAAGCTCGGCGAGGTGGCCGCCCAGTTCGAGGGAATCCACAACATCGAGCGCGCCCGGGAGGTCGGCTCGGTGCATGCCATCGTGCCCGCCGCCGAGCTCCGCCCCCGCCTGATCGACGCCGTGGAGCGCGGCATGGACCGCGCCGTCCGAGCGTGAGGAGCCCGACGCAGGTCAGAGGCAGTAGGGGCAGCAACCGCAGCCGACGATGACGGTGCGCAGGCAGTGGAGCAGCGCATCCGTCCGCGCGTCCTTGGTCAGGAGCGCGTCGGCTCCCGCGGCCGCCACGGTGTGCCGGGCAGCGTGCTCGGCGGTCAGCACGACGACCCTCGGCTCCAGCTGTGCGGCACGCAGCGCCTCGGTCGCCGCCAGACCGTTCATGACCGGCATGGAGAGATCCATGAGGACGATGTCGGGTCGCAGCCGGGCGACGGCGTCCACGACCTCCGAGCCGTCCTCGCACTCGCCGACGACGGTGACGCCGTCCTCGTCGGACAGGACCTCGGACAGCGACGTGCGCACCATCGGATGGTCGTCGACGACGAGCACGCGGATGTCGGTGGTCTCCAGACGCTGCCCGCACGAGCAACTGCGTCCCGTCATCCGAACCTCCCAGCCCCCGACCGTGGGTGTGGCCGGGACAGCACACCGGTCCGGATCCCGGAAGTCCAGTGCCGATGTGCCCGTGCTGTGCAGAGCCGACGGTTGCCCTGCGTCCTTCGATTGATCGGTTCCAGAGAATCGACCAGACTGCAGGACGTGCCGACGGCTTCGGACCTCGAACGCATGGTGCGCGAGGCCGGCCTGCGGGTGACGCGTCCCCGGACGGCGGTCCTGTCCGCCGTGCACGACCACCCGCACGCCGACACCGACTCGATCATCGGCGTGGTCCGCCGCGACTACGGCGAGGTCTCCCACCAGGCCGTCTACGACGTGCTGCGCGCGCTGACCGCCACGGGGCTGGTGCGCCGCATCCAGCCGACGGGCTCGCCGGCCCGGTACGAGGCCCGGGTCGGTGACAACCACCACCACGTCGTCTGCCGGTCGTGCGGCGCCATCGTCGACGTCGACTGCGCGGTCGGCGAGGCGCCCTGCCTCACGGCCAGTGACGCCGCCGGCTTCACGGTCGACGAGGCGGAGGTCATCTACTGGGGCCGCTGCCCGCAGTGCATTGCCGGCCCGGAAGCCACCAGCCCATCCCCCACCAGCCCGTCAGAGACACCGGAGATCAGGAGAGGCCAGTCGTGACCGACCCGAACACCCGAAGCGTGAGCGAGAGCGAAAACCCGGGGATGCCCTCTCCCGAGCCGGCGCCGCACCGGCCGAGGACGAACAAGGACTGGTGGCCGAACCAGCTCGACCTGTCGGTGCTGCACCAGCACTCGTCCCGGTCCAATCCGCTGGACGGGCAGTTCCGCTACAAGGAGGCGTTCCAGGGTCTGGACGTCGAGGCGCTCAAGCGCGACCTCGTCGACCTGATGACGACCTCGCAGGACTGGTGGCCGGCCGACCACGGCCACTACGGCGGGCTCTTCATCCGGATGAGCTGGCACGCCGCCGGCACGTACCGCATCGAGGACGGTCGCGGTGGCGGCGGCCAGGGCGCCCAGCGCTTCGCCCCGCTCAACAGCTGGCCCGACAACGCCAACCTCGACAAGGCCCGCCGGCTGCTGTGGCCGATCAAGCAGAAGTACGGCCAGAAGCTCTCCTGGGCCGACCTCCTCGTCTTCGCCGGCAACGTCGCCCTGGAGTCGATGGGGTTCACGACGTTCGGCTTCGGCTTCGGGCGGGAGGACATCTGGGAGCCCGAGGAGATCTTCTGGGGCCCGGAGGACACCTGGCTCGGCGACGAGCGCTACAGCGGTGAGGAGCGGCAGCTCTCCGGTCCGCTCGGCGCCGTCCAGATGGGCCTGATCTACGTCAACCCCGAAGGCCCCAACGGCAACCCCGACCCGCTCGCCGCCGCCCGGGACATCCGGGAGACCTTCGGCCGGATGGCGATGAACGACGAGGAGACGTTCGCGCTCATCGCGGGCGGGCACAGCTTCGGCAAGACCCACGGAGCAGCCAGCGCCGAGGACTACGTCGGGCCGGAGCCGGAGGGCGCCCCGCTCGAGGAGCAGGGCCTCGGCTGGAAGAACCGCTTCGGCAGCGGCAAGGGCAACGACACGATCACCAGTGGGCTCGAGGTCATCTGGACCCAGACCCCCAACCGGTGGAGCAACTACTTCCTGGAGAACCTGTACGGGTTCGAGTGGGAGCTGACCGAGAGCCCGGCCGGCGCCAAGCAGTGGATCGCGAAGGACGCCGACGACGTCATCCCCGACCCGATGACCAGCGAGCTGACGCGCAAGCCGACCATGCTCACCACGGACCTGGCTCTGCGGGCCGATCCGATCTACGACGAGATCGGGCGGCGCTTCCTGGCGAACCCCGACCAGTTCGCCGAGGCCTTCGCCAAGGCCTGGTTCAAGCTGCTGCACCGCGACATGGGGCCGGTCTCGCGGTACCTGGGACCGTGGGTGCCGGAGCCCCAGCTGTGGCAGGACCCGGTGCCCCCGGTCGACCACGAGCTGATCGGGGACGCCGACATCACGGCCCTGAAGGCCACGATCCTCGACTCCGGGCTGTCCATCCCGCAGCTGGTGTCGACGGCGTGGGCGTCGGCGGCCAGCTTCCGGAGCACCGACTTCCGGGGCGGGGCCAACGGGGCGCGGATCCGGCTGGAGCCGCAGCGGAACTGGGCGGCCAACGAGCCGGAGCAGCTGGCGACGGTCCTGGGCACCCTCGAGGAGGTCCAGCAGGCGTTCAACCTCTCCCAGGAGGGCCGGAAGGTCTCGCTCGCCGACGTCATCGTCCTGGGGGGCTGCGCAGCCGTCGAGCAGGCGGCCCGCAACGCCGGACACGACATCACCGTCCCCTTCTCCCCCGGACGCACGGACGCCTCGCAGGAGCAGACGGACGTCGAGACGTTCCGCGTCCTCGAGCCGACCGCCGACGGGTTCCGCAACTACTCGCGGCCCGGCGAGAAGCTGCCGCTGGAGGTCCGGTGGCTCGACCGGGCCTACATGCTGTCGCTGACAGCCCCTGAAGCGGCGGTCCTGGTCGGCGGCCTGCGCGTCCTGGGTGCCAACGCCGGCGCGACGCGGCACGGCGTCTTCACCGACCGGCCGGGGTCCCTCACGAACGACTTCTTCGTGAACCTGCTCGACATCTCGACGGAGTGGAAGCAGTCCGCGGAGGAGAACGTCTACGAGGGCCGGGACCGGGCCACGGGGGACGTGAAGTGGACGGCGACCGCCGTCGACCTCGTCCTCGGCTCGCACTCCCAGCTCCGGGCCATCTCCGAGGTCTACGCCCAGAGCGACTCGGGCGAGAAGTTCGTGCGCGACTTCGTCGCCGCGTGGGACCGCGTCATGAACCTCGACCGGTTCGACCTGCGCTGACCCCGCTGCCGAGGTCGGCCGCCCGACGGCCGACCTCGGCATGCGGCACGCCGGATACCGTCGAGGGCGTGAGCACGCCCGAGACCCTGCCCGGTTACCGCCGTCCGTCCCAGCTCGTCCGCGACAAGGTGATCGACCGGATCGACCGCCACTGCCGTGCGTTCATCGAGCTCTCCCCCTGGGCCACGCTCGCCACCGCCGACGCCGACGGCTTCCCCGACGTCTCCCCCCGGGGCGGCGAACAGGGGTTCGTGAAGGTCCTCGACGAGCACTTACTGGCCCTGCCCGACCGGCCGGGCAACAACCGCGTCGACAGCCTGCGCAACGTGGCGGTCAACCCGCGCGTCGCACTGATGTTCCTGGTGCCGGGGATCGAGGAGACGCTCCGTGTCTTCGGGACGGCGTCCATCGTCGGCCCCGACGACCTCGACATGGACCTCACCGAGTTCGGGAAGCCGCCGCGGTCGGTGCTCGTCCTTCACGTGCAGCGCGCCTACTTCCAGTGCGCCAAGTCCCTCATGCGGTCGGGCCTCTGGCAGCCGGAGCAGTGGCCCGGCCGCGGCGACTTCGCGCCGATCGGCCAGGTCTTCCGGGACCACTGCCGGCTGCCGGCGCCGCTCCCGCCGGACGACGTCATGCGCGCGGACCTCGCCCTGGAGCTCTGAAGGTGCCGAAATCGTGGTTTCGGCACCTCCGCAGGGGTGCCGAAACCGCGATTTCGGCAGTGCTCTAGTCGATGCGGCCGATCGGCTCGCGCTTCTCGGCCTGGAAGACGTCCTCGGTGCGGCCCCGCGCCCAGTAACCGGAGATCGACAGGCGCTCGCGCGGCACGTCGCGCAGCACCCTGCGAACGGCCTTGACCGACTCCCGCTCGCCGTGGGCGAACACCTGCACGCCGTCCGGCTCGTGCGCCTCTGCCGGCCAGCCGGCCGGGTCCACGGCGCGGGCGAGGAACGAGGTGTCCGTCGGGTCGGGGTTGACCAGCCACCGCACCTCGATCGAGGAGGCGGTCTGCAGGGGCACCATGTCCGCGGGGTCGCCGATCTCCAGGTGGACGACGCCCCGCGCCGCCGGAGGGAGTGCCTCCACCGCGGCGGAGATGGCCGGCAGGGCCGACAGGTCGCCGGCGAGGACGTGCCAGGCGACGTCGGGGTCCGGGGCGTAGCCGCCTCCGGGGTCGCTGATGACCAGCCGGTCACCGGGCTCCGCCGTCGCTGCCCAGGGCGCGGCCACGCCGGTGTCGCCGTGGGTGACGAAGTCGATGGCGAGGCGACGCGCGGCCCGGTCCACCCGGCGCACGGTGTAGGTGCGCAGCACGGGCCGACGTTCCGGCGGGAGGGCCTCCCGCAGCGCGGCCAGGTCGTACGGCGGCTCGTGGCCGAGCGACGGGTCGACGAAGATCAGCTTGACGTAGGAGTCGGTGCACCCGGTGTCGGGGAACGCCTCCAGCGACTCCCCGCCCAGGACCACGCGGACCAGGTGCGGGCCCAGCCACTCCGTGGCCTCCACGGTCAGGACGTGCTGTCCGGCGGACTTCCTGCTGGGCGCGCTCACGCGTCGCTCCTTCTGCTCACGAGGTCAGGGGTCGGGCTCGACATGTGGTGGCGGCCGATCGGCAGCATCAGCGGCTTCCCCGACGTCGGGTCGGGGATCACCTGGCAGTCCAGCCCGAACACCGCCTGCACGGTGTCCACGGTGAGCACCTCCGCCGGCGTGCCGACGGCGTGCACACGGCCCGACGCGAGCGCGACGAGGTGGTCGGCGTAGCGGGCCGCCATGTTGAGGTCGTGCAGGACCATCACGATCGTCGTCCCCCGGGTGCGGTTGAGGTCGGTCAGCAGGTCGAGCACCTCGATCTGGTGGCTGACGTCGAGGAACGTGGTCGGCTCGTCCAGGAGGAGCAGGTCGGTCTGCTGGGCCAGCGCCATCGCGATCCAGACCCGCTGGCGCTGGCCACCGGAGAGCTCGTCCACCGCGCGCTCCGCCAGCCCCGTCGTCTGGGTGGCCTCGAGGGCCGCCGCCACCGCGGCGTCGTCCTCCCTCTTCCACCGGGTGAACACGCCCTGGTGCGGGTGGCGGCCCCGCCCGACGAGATGGGCCACGGTGATGCCCTCGGGCGCGATGGGCGACTGCGGCAGGAGCCCGAGCGTCCGAGCGAGCTCCTTGGCCGGCAGCCGGTGCACCGCGTTGCCGTCGAGCAGGACCTGGCCGTCGCGCGGGGCGAGCAGCCGCGTCATCGACCGCAGCAGCGTCGACTTGCCGCAGGCATTGGCGCCGACGATCGCGGAGATCCGGCCCGGCGGCACCAGGAGGTCGAGGTCCTCGATGACGGTGCGGTCGCCGTACCCGAGGGTGAGGCCCTCGGCGACAAGGTGGTGAGTCGCGGTCACAGGGAGCCTCCGGCGCGGTTGGTGCGGACGATCAGGTAGATCAGGTACGGAGCCCCGAGCACGCCGGTGACGACGCCGACCGGGAACCGGGTGCCGAGGGCGAACTGGCCGACCAGGTCCGCCACGAGCACCAGCAGCGCCCCGACCAGGGCGGCGGGGACGAGCAGCGAGCCGTTCGGTCCCACGATCCGGGCCGCGATGGGTCCGGCGAGGAACGAGACGAAGGCGATCGGTCCGCACGCGGCCGTGGCGAAGGCGATCAGGCCGACCGCCGCGACGATCGCCACGATGCGGGTGCGCTCGACACGGATCCCCACGGCGGACGCCGTGTCGTCACCCAGCTGCAGTGCGGAGAGCTCGCGCGTCTGCGTCAGCAGCACCGGCCCGAGCACGACCAGCGCCACCAGGGCCGGCACGGTTGCTTCCCACGTGCTGCCGTTGAGGCTGCCGGTCAGCCAGCGCAGCGCCTCGGCGAAGTCCCACGCCCCGGCCTGGTCCAGGACGTAGGCGATGAAGCTCCGGGACATGGCGGCGACACCGATGCCGATGAGGATGAGCCGGGTTCCGGCGACGCCGTCCTTGAACGCGAGCAGGTACACGAGCAGCGCCACCGCGAGCGCGGCGACGATCGCGGTGACGGAGACGGCGCTGCCGCTCCACCCGAGGACGACGATCGCGAACGCGGCCGCGGCGCTCGCCCCGGCGCTGATGCCGATGACGTCCGGGCTGGCCAGCGGGTTGCGCAGCATCGTCTGGAACGTGACGCCCGCCAGACCGAAGCTCAGCCCCGCCACGACCGCGAGGACCGCGCGCGGCAACCGGAGCCGGCCGACCGTGAACGTGGCGCCGGAGACGTCCTGGCCGAGGACGACCCGCAGCACGTCCCCGGGCGGGTAGAAGGTCCTGCCGACCATGAGCGACACCACGAACGTCGCGACGACGAGCACGGCGAGCACTGCGATCACCACCCGCCGCCGGGCCGCGCGCCGGGTCCGGTCGCGCGCGACGGCCTCGACGGTCGACGGGGCCGGCGGAACGACGGCGGTCACAGTTCCCGGACCTTCTGCCGGCGGACGATCGCGATGAAGAACGGGGCGCCGACCAGCGCGGTGACGATGCCGACGTCGATCTCCGACGGTCGGGCCACGATCCGGCCCAGGATGTCGGTGGCGGTCAGCAGGCAGGCGCCGGTCAACGCCGAGAAGGGCAGCAGCCAGCGGTGGTCCACGCCCACCAGCAGCCGGCACAGGTCGGGGACGATCAGCCCGACGAAGCCGATGGGGCCGGCGACCGCCGTCGCGGCCCCGCAGAGCAGGACGGAGCCGAGGGCCGCGACGCCCCTGGCGACGGCGACCCGCTCGCCGAGGCCGGCCGCGAGCTCGTCGCCCAGCGCCAGGGAGTTGAGGCTGCGAGCCGACAGCAGGCTGACGGCGGACCCGACGGCGAGGAACGGCAGCACCGTGCCGATGCTGTCGAAGGTGGCGCCGCCGACGCCGCCGATCTCCCAGGACTGCACGCTCTCCGCGATGTCACCGCGCGGCAGGGCGACGGCGGTGATGAACGACGTCAGCGCGGCCGAGGTGGCCGCGCCGGCCAGGGCGAGCTTGAGCGGGGTGGGCCCGCCGCGCCCGAGGGACCCGACGGCGTACACGAACACCGCCGAGAGCGCGGCACCGGTGATCGCCGTCCAGATGATGCTGGTGGAGGAGAACAGCCCGAACCAGGCCAGTCCGGCGACCACGGCGAGCGACGCGCCCATGTTGATCCCGAGGACGCCCGGATCGGCCAGCGGGTTGCGGGTGACGCCCTGCATGACCGCGCCGGAGAGCCCCAGCGACGCGCCCACGACGACGGCGAGGAGCGTGCGGGGGATCCGCTTGGTCACGGCCGCCTGGCCGATGTTCTCCGGTGATCCGCCGAGGGCGGCGACGATGTCGGACCAGCCCACGTCCCGGGAGCCCACCGCGACGGAGGCGGTCATCACCGCGACGAGCACCGCCAGGACGGCGAGCAGCCAGAGGAGCCGGACCGACCCCGGGCGCCGCACGACGGCGGCGTCCGGGGCCGGCACGGGAGGAGCAGTCGTCACCGCCCCTTGTCAGCTGCCTCGGCGAGCATCGAGACGTAGTCCCCGAGCACCCAGGAGATCGCCAGCGGGGTCGGGTTCGCGGCGGTGCCCAGGGGGGTGTCGGGCAGCAGGACGATCGCGCCGCTCTTCACGGCCGGGATCTGCGACAGCAGCGGGTCGGCGTTCAGCGCGTCCACGAGCGCCTGGTCGCCGTAGGTCACGATGATGTCCACGTCGTCGAAGACGTCGACCTGCTCGGCGCTCACCGTGCCGGAGAACTGCTCCGGGTCCGTCGATGCCTCCGTGACGCTCGCAGGGGTGGACAGCCCGAGGTCCTCGAAGAAGGCGCTGCGGGTGTCGAACGGCGTGTAGAAGCTGACCTCGCTGAGGTCGGTCGTGTCCACGTGCGTCAGGAACATGGTCGCCTTGCCCTCGAGCTGGGGGTACTCCCCCACCGCCTCGGCGATGTCCCCCTCGAGCCTCGCGACGAGCTCCTCGCCCTCGTCCTCCATGCCCATGCCCTTGGCGTTGATCTCGATCATCTCGCGCCACGGCGTCGCCCACGGCGCCTCGGGGTAGGCCACGACCGGTGCGATCTCGCTGAGGGTGTCGTAGTCCTCCTGGGTCAGGCCCGAGTAGCCGGCGAGGATGACGTCGGGGTTCGTGTCCGCCACCGCCTCGAAGTCGATGCCGTCGGTCTCGTCGAACAGCACCGGCACCTCG
>NZ_SPQM01000151.1 GCF_004570345.1 Blastococcus sp. CT_GayMR20
CCCAGGAGTTCTGGGCGGTCTCCCGGACAAAAACGGTGAGGGGGTCCACCGGTGGCCTGCCGAGCTGGTTGCGGATGCCCTCCGATGCGATGGCGCCGGTCGGCGGGAACGGCTGGGACCACCACCGTAGGCCTGCAGACCGGCGGCGACGGTGGGGTCGTGCGCCAGGAGTGCGGCGATCGCGGCGTCGGGCAGCTCGCGGAAGTAGTGGCCTTTCCAGTAGCGGCGCTGCGCGTGTTCCTGGAGGTCGTCGTCGCGGCACTGCAGGTCGAGGTAGCTCAGTTCGACGACGCGCCGGGCGATGGGCTCGCCGAGGGCCTGCAGCGCCCGTGCGTGCTGCCGGCCTCCCTCGGAGTCGCCGATCCACACGAACCCGAGCGTCGCGATGCCGCCGGCGACCGTGGCGGTGTAGGTCGCCCGGCGCGGTGCGTCCCCGCTCAGGTCCCGCCAGCGGGCGGTCGGCGCCAGGGCCTCGGAGACGGGGAAGTCGAGTTCGACCGACAGTGCCCGGGTGCCGGAGCGGTGCAGTCGGAACTCGAACTGCGTCACCACACCGAAGTTGCCGCCGCCGCCGCGCAGACCCCAGAACAGCTCGGCGTTCTCCTCGGCCGATGACCGGACGACGTCGCCGGTGGCGGTGACGACCTCGCAGGACAGCAGGTTGTCGCAGGCCAGGCCGTGTTCCCTGGCGAGCCATCCCATGCCGCCGCCGAGGGTCAGGCCGCCGACTCCGGTGTGGGAGACGTTGCCTGCGGTCGTGGCCAGCCCGTGCGGCTGGCTGGCAGCGTCGAGCGCGCCGAGCAGGGCGCCGCCCTGGACCCACGCGCGCTGCCGCTCCGGATCGATGCGGACGCCGTTCATGGGAGAGAGGTCGATCATCAGCCCGCCCTCGGGCACGGCATGACCGGCGACGCCGTGCCCGCCGCATCGGACGCCGATCTCGAGGCCCTCGGCCCGCGCCAGCAGGATCGCCGTCGCGACGTCCGATGCCGTCCGGCAGCGCACGACCAGCGCTGGGCGCCGGTCCACCATCGCGTTCCACACGCGCCGTGCGGCGTCATACCTGGCGTCTCCTGGACGCAGCAACTCCGGGCCTGGCATGGCGCTACTCCCTCGGCTGGACACACTCGACGTGGTCGACCGTTCCCATTGCCGGAACTCATCGGTCCCCGCAGCGGCGCGCGACCGATGAGAATGCCCGGTGACCCGGGTCCTCCTCATCAGGCCCCGATCACCGGGCAGGCCGCACCGATGGAGGAGCACGGATGTCACGGACCCGGATCCACAACCTGGCCATCTCGCTCGACGGCTTCGCCACCGGGGAGCCGCAGTCCGCCGAGGCACCCTTCGGCCATGCCGGCGAGCGCCTGCACGAATGGATGTTCGGCACCCGGTTCTGGGCGGTGCAGGCGGGCGGGGCGGACACGGGGGGATCGGAAGGCGTCGACAACGCGTTCGCGGAGCGGCACAGCATCGGCTTCGGAGCCGAGATCATGGGCGCCAACAAGTTCGGCCCGCCGGGCTGGCAGGACGACCCGGACTGGAAGGGCTGGTGGGGGCCGAACCCGCCGTTCCACACACCGACCTTCGTGCTCACCCACCGCCCGCGGCCCCCGATGGAGATGGAGGGCGGCACCACGTTCCACTTCCTCGACGCTTCGCCGTCCGACGCACTCGGGACCGCCCGCTCAGCCGCCCATGGCCAGGACGTCCGGATCGGCGGTGGCCCCACGGTCGTGCGCGACTTCCTCGCCGCCGGGCTCGTCGACCAGGCGCATCTGGTCCAGGTGCCCATCCTGCTCGGCCGCGGGGTCCGGGTCTGGGACGGCCTGGAGGGCCTCGAGGACTCCTACGACGTCGAAGTCGTGGCGTCTCCGAGCGGCGTCGTCCACCTCACGTTCACACGCAAGATCGGCTCGTCGTAGCAGCGCCCCGCCGCCAGTGGGTGCCGGCGAACCCCGTGAGGCGGGTAGCGGTCGGTCCATGCCCAGGACGAAGTCGGAGAGCGGCTTGGGGTAGCGGCCAGGAAGCCCTGGAACCGGCCGGCGTCAGGGCACGAGGATGGCGCGGCCGCGGACCTTGCCGGCGTCGAGGTCGTGCAGGGCGTCGACCGCCTTGTCCAGCGGGTACTTCTGCGTGTGCAAGGTGACCCTGCCCGCCTGCGCGAGCACCATGAGCTCGGCCAGGTCGGGGTAGGTGCCGACGATGTTGCCGACGATGCTCCGTTCTGTGGAGATGATCTCCAGTGTCGGGATGCGCAGTTCGCCGCCGTAGCCGATGACGAAGTAGGAGCCGCCCGGCGCGGTCATCTGCCAGCCGTCCATCTCCGCGCCGTCCTCCGCGACGTAGTCGAAGACGACGTGCGCGCCGGTCCCGCCGGTGAGGTCCCTGACCGACTCGACCTGGTTGCCGTCGGCGAGCACCGTCTCGTCCGCCCCGACCTGCTCGGCGAGCCGCACCGCGTCGGCGTTGCGGTCGACGACGACGATGCGCGCGGCGGTCAGGGCCCGGAGGCACTGGATGCCGATGTGCCCGAGCCCGCCGGCACCCTGCACGACGGCGGTGGTGCCGGGGTGCAGCAGCGGCACGGCCTTGCGGACGGCGTGGTACGCGGTGATCCCGGCGTCGGCGAGCGCCGCGACGTCGGCGGGGTCGGTATCCGGGTCGAGCTGCACGCAGGCGCGGGCGGAGGTGCGCATGTACTCGGCCATGCCGCCGTCGTCGTCGGAGAGGCCCGGGAAGAACCCGTCCACGCAGTGCATGTCGTCACCGGCCCGGCAGGCCAGGCACAGGCCGCAGCTCGGCTGCGGGTGCAGGATCACCGTGTCGCCGACCGAGACGTTGGTGACGCCCTCGCCCACGGC
Source organism: Blastococcus sp. CT_GayMR20 (assembly GCF_004570345.1). The sequence goes on from NZ_SPQM01000151.1 coordinate 2,865, forward strand.
GTGGACCCAGCCGGCGTTCTCGTGCCCGAGCACGTAGGGCAACCGAGGGTTCTGCGCGGCCTCCCACTGCCCCTCGACGATGTGCAGGTCGGTGCGGCAGACCCCGGCACCGCCGATCTTGACGACGACGTCCAGCGGGCTCCTGATCTGCGGTTCCGGGATCTCGTCGATCGACGGGTCCTGGTGGTAGCGGTGCAGGCGGACAGCTCTCATCGGACGCTTCTCCCGGAGCTTGGCGCGACCGCCGTCCGTCCCGTTCCGACGAGCGGCGACGACGGCTCACCCTCGTCCCGCACCGCAGCCCGGCGCAAGGTGCGCGCGTCCGGCATCCCGACCGAGCGTGGTCATGCATGCGTGGCTGCCCCACGGGGAGTCGCGGGGGCGCGGCCGAACGGTGTGGGTCCGGCCGGTGTGGGGGGCCAGCGTCCTGGGCAGAACCTCCTCGTGGTGGCTCTCGAGGTCGAGCCCGCACCCGTCCGTCCCGCCCGCCAGGGGCAGGGACCGGTCTGGGACGACGGGGCCGGCGAGTTGCTGTGGGTGGACGCCGCCGGCTGGATCAGATGGGCCCAGGTCGGTCCGGCCGGTGCGGTGCGCGACCTGGCGGTGCGGCCGGTCGGCGAACCCGTGGGCGCCGTCGCCCTCACGACGGCCCCGGGTTGGCTGCTGGCGGCCGGGAGCGGCTTCCGCCGGCTGTCCCCCGACGGGGAGGTCGGCGTCCTGCTGGACCTGGACGGGCCGGGCCGGATGTGCGGCGGCGCGTGCGACCGCGCCGGCCGGTTCCTCGCCGGGGTGACGGGCCTGCCCGAGACACGCGGCGTGGGAGCCGTGCACCGGGTCGACGTCGACGGCGTGGTCAGCATCGCGCTGGCCGATCTCGAGGAGCCGGCCGCGATCGCCTGGTCGCCGGACGACGACGTCCTGTACCTCGCCGACTCGGGCGCACGCACGGTGACCGCCTACGACTACGACCCGGATCTGGGCACGGCGGACCGGCCGCGGGTCCTGCTCGACTTCCCGATGGATGAGCCGGCCATTCCCTCCGGCCTGACCGTCGACGGGGCAGGACACCTCTGGGTCTCGCTGACCGGAGGCGGGCAGGTGCGCAGGTACAGCTCCGCAGGACGGCCGGAGGAGGTGCTGCGCGTGCCGGCGACGCAGCCGACCGGGTGCACGTTCGTCGGTCCTGCTCTGGACGTCCTGGTCGTGACGACGGCGGTCGAGGGGCTGTCGGACGTGGACCGGGCGGTCCAGCCCGATGCCGGCCGGCTGTTCACCGCGCACGTGCCCGACGTGGCGGGCCGGGGCACCTTCCGGTACCGGGGCCCGTTGAGGGGCCTGACCGCAGCGTGACCCGGCGACCCCGGCAGACCGCAACCGTCCCCGTCCTACGGCAGGGCGGCGCCCCGGTGTCGGCCCACATGTCACGGCACCGGTGTCGAGAGCCGGTTACGCGGTGACCGACCTGCCGGCGCCCGGGGAACAGGTGCTGGCAGCCGGGGAGGTGCCGGGCTACCTGGGGCCGGTCGCCGCCCTGGTGGTCGCCGCCGCGGTGATCGGGTACCTGACGGCGCGGGTCCGCGTGGTGCCGATCGTGGGGTTCCTGGTCGCCGGGGTCCTGCTCGGCCCCGCCCAGTTGGGCGTCGTCGAGAACAGCGAGACCGTCCAGGCCGCCGCCGACATCGGGGTCATCCTGCTGCTGTTCACGATCGGCATCGAGTTCTCGCTCGAGCGCCTGGCGCAGGTCTGGGCCTGGATCGCGGTCGCTGGCGGGCTTCAACTTGTGTTGGCCACCGGCACGGGCCTGCTCCTGACGCTCGCCCTCGGGGGCGACTGGCGCAACGGGGTCTTCACCGGGTTCCTGATCTCGCTGTCCTCGACGGCCATCGTGCTCAAACTGCTCGGGGACCGCCGGGACACGTCGACCGTGCGGGGGCGGCTGTCGGTGGCCGTGCTGATCAGCCAGGACCTCGCCGTCGTCGGGATGGTGCTCGTCGTCCCGCTGCTCGGCCCGAGTCCGGGCGAGGGCGAGACTGGCTGGGGCTCGCTGGTGCGATCGGTCCTGACCGCCGTGGGCGTCGTCGTCGCCGTCCTCCTGGTGGCCCGGCGGGTGACGCCCCCGCTGCTCGACGTGGTGGCCCGCACCTGTCTGCCCGAGGTCTTCCTGCTCGCGGTCGTCGCCGTCTGCTTCGGCACGGCCTACCTCACCGCGCTGGCCGGGGTGAGCGTCTCGCTGGGCGCCTTCCTCGCCGGCCTGGTCGTCAGCGAGAGCCAGGCAAGCACCCACGTCCTCGCCGAGGTGCTGCCACTGCAGATCATCTTCAGCGCCGTGTTCTTCGTCTCCGTGGGGATGCTCCTCGATCTCGGCTTCGTCATGGACAACGCCGTCCTGGTGGTGGGTGCGGCGCTCGTGGTGCTCGTGGCCAAGGCGATGACCGCTGGGGCGAGCCCCGCGGCGGTGCCCACCGTGAGCAGGACGAAGGAGAACTCGCCGATCTGCGCCAGCAGCAGGCCTGTGGCCGCCGCCGTCCGGGCGGGCACGCGGGCCGCCGCGGCGGCCGCCCCAGCGGTCATCGCCTTGGCCACGAGCACCACGAGCGCCGCACCCACCACCAGGACGGCGTTGTCCATGACGAAGCCGAGATCGAGGAGCATCCCCACGGAGACGAAGAACACGGCGCTGAAGATGATCTGCAGTGGCAGCACCTCGGCGAGGACGTGGGTGCTTGCCTGGCTCTCGCTGACGACCAGGCCGGCGAGGAAGGCGCCCAGCGAGACGCTCACCCCGGCCAGCGCGGTGAGGTAGGCCGTGCCGAAGCAGACGGCGACGACCGCGAGCAGGAAGACCTCGGGCAGACAGGTGCGGGCCACCACGTCGAGCAGCGGGGGCGTCACCCGCCGGGCCACCAGGAGGACGGCGACGACGACGCCCACGGCGGTCAGGACCGATCGCACCAGCGAGCCCCAGCCAGTCTCGCCCTCGCCCGGACTCGGGCCGAGCAGCGGGACGACGAGCACCATCCCGACGACGGCGAGGTCCTGGCTGATCAGCACGGCCACCGACAGCCGCCCCCGCACGGTCGACGTGTCCCGGCGGTCCCCGAGCAGTTTGAGCACGATGGCCGTCGAGGACAGCGAGATCAGGAACCCGGTGAAGACCCCGTTGCGCCAGTCGCCCCCGAGGGCGAGCGTCAGGAGCAGGCCCGTGCCGGTGGCCAACACAAGTTGAAGCCCGCCAGCGACCGCGATCCAGGCCCAGACCTGCGCCAGGCGCTCGAGCGAGAACTCGATGCCGATCGTGAACAGCAGCAGGATGACCCCGATGTCGGCGGCGGCCTGGACGGTCTCGCTGTTCTCGACGACGCCCAACTGGGCGGGGCCGAGCAGGACCCCGGCGACCAGGAACCCCACGATCGGCACCACGCGGACCCGCGCCGTCAGGTACCCGATCACCGCGGCGGCGACCACCAGGGCGGCGACCGGCCCCAGGTAGCCCGGCACCTCCCCGGCTGCCAGCACCTGTTCCCCGGGCGCCGGCAGGTCGGTCACCGCGTAACCGGCTCTCGACACCGGTGCCGTGACATGTGGGCCGACACCGGGGCGCCGCCCTGCCGTAGGACGGGGACGGTTGCGGTCTGCCGGGGTCGCCGGGTCACGCTGCGGTCAGGCCCCTCAACGGGCCCCGGTACCGGAAGGTGCCCCGGCCCGCCACGTCGGGCACGTGCGCGGTGAACAGCCGGCCGGCATCGGGCTGGACCGCCCGGTCCACGTCCGACAGCCCCTCGACCGCCGTCGTCACGACCAGGACGTCCAGAGCAGGACCGACGAACGTGCACCCGGTCGGCTGCGTCGCCGGCACGCGCAGCACCTCCTCCGGCCGTCCTGCGGAGCTGTACCTGCGCACCTGCCCGCCTCCGGTCAGCGAGACCCAGAGGTGTCCTGCCCCGTCGACGGTCAGGCCGGAGGGAATGGCCGGCTCATCCATCGGGAAGTCGAGCAGGACCCGCGGCCGGTCCGCCGTGCCCAGATCCGGGTCGTAGTCGTAGGCGGTCACCGTGCGTGCGCCCGAGTCGGCGAGGTACAGGACGTCGTCGTCCGGCGACCAGGCGATCGCGGCCGGCTCCTCGAGATCGGCCAGCGCGATGCTGACCACGCCGTCGACGTCGACCCGGTGCACGGCTCCCACGCCGCGTGTCTCGGGCAGGCCCGTCACCCCGGCGAGGAACCGGCCGGCGCGGTCGCACGCGCCGCCGCACATCCGGCCCGGCCCGTCCAGGTCCAGCAGGACGCCGACCTCCCCGTCGGGGGACAGCCGGCGGAAGCCGCTCCCGGCCGCCAGCAGCCAACCCGGGGCCGTCGTGAGGGCGACGGCGCCCACGGGTTCGCCGACCGGCCGCACCGCCAGGTCGCGCACCGCACCGGCCGGACCGACCTGGGCCCATCTGATCCAGCCGGCGGCGTCCACCCACAGCAACTCGCCGGCCCCGTCGTCCCAGACCGGTCCCTGCCCCTGGCGGGCGGGACGGACGGGTGCGGGCTCGACCTCGAGAGCCACCACGAGGAGGTTCTGCCCAGGACGCTGGCCCCCCACACCGGCCGGACCCACACCGTTCGGCCGCGCCCCCGCGACTCCCCGTGGGGCAGCCACGCATGCATGACCACGCTCGGTCGGGATGCCGGACGCGCGCACCTTGCGCCGGGCTGCGGTGCGGGACGAGGGTGAGCCGTCGTCGCCGCTCGTCGGAACGGGACGGACGGCGGTCGCGCCAAGCTCCGGGAGAAGCGTCCGATGAGAGCTGTCCGCCTGCACCGCTACCACCAGGACCCGTCGATCGACGAGATCCCGGAACCGCAGATCAGGAGCCCGCTGGACGTCGTCGTCAAGATCGGCGGTGCCGGGGTCTGCCGCACCGACCTGCACATCGTCGAGGGGCAGTGGGAGGCCGCGCAGAACCCTCGGTTGCCCTACGTGCTCGGGCACGAGAACGCCGGCTGGGTCCACGCCGTGGGCGAGGGCGTCACCAACGTCTCGGTCGGCGACACGGTGATCCTGCACCCGCAGCCGAGCTGCGGCCTGTGCCTGGCCTGCCGGGCCGGTGACGACATGCACTGCGTGGACGGGTTCTTCCCGGGCCTCTCCGACGACGACGGCGGCATGGCCGAGTACATGCGCACCTCCGCCCGCGCCTGCGTGCAGCTCGACCCGGATACCGACCCCGCCGACGTCGCGGCGCTCGCCGACGCCGGGATCACCGCGTACCACGCCGTCCGCAAGGCCGTGCCGCTGCTGCACCCCGGCACCACCGCCGTCGTGCAGGGTGCCGGCGGGCTCGGGCACATCGGCATCCAGTGCCTCCGGGCCCTGACCGCCGCGCGCATCGTCGTCGTCGACCGCAACGCCGACGCGGTGCGGCTCGCCGAGCAGGTCGGGGCGGACGAGACGGTGCTCGCCGACGGCAACCAGGTCGAGTCGGTCAGGGACCTCACCGGCGGGACCGGCGCGCACGTCGTCTTCGACTACGTCGCGGAGGACGGCGCGGAGATGGACGGCTGGCAGATGACCGCGCCGGGCGGCTCCTACTTCGTCATCGGCTACGGCGGCGAACTGCGCATCCCGACACTGGAGATCATCTCCACAGAACGGAGCATCGTCGGCAACATCGTCGGCACCTACCCCGACCTGGCCGAGCTCATGGTGCTCGCGCAGGCGGGCAGGGTCACCTTGCACACGCAGAAGTACCCGCTGGACAAGGCGGTCGACGCCCTGCACGACCTCGACGCCGGCAAGGTCCGCGGCCGCGCCATCCTCGTGCCCTGACGCCGGCCGGTTCCAGGGCTTCCTGGCCGCTACCCCAAGCCGCTCTCCGACTTCGTCCTGGGCATGGACCGACCGCTACCCGCCTCACGGGGTTCGCCGGCACCCACTGGCGGCGGGGCGCTGCTACGACGAGCCGATCTTGCGTGTGAACGTGAGGTGGACGACGCCGCTCGGAGACGCCACGACTTCGACGTCGTAGGAGTCCTCGAGGCCCTCCAGGCCGTCCCAGACCCGGACCCCGCGGCCGAGCAGGATGGGCACCTGGACCAGATGCGCCTGGTCGACGAGCCCGGCGGCGAGGAAGTCGCGCACGACCGTGGGGCCACCGCCGATCCGGACGTCCTGGCCATGGGCGGCTGAGCGGGCGGTCCCGAGTGCGTCGGACGGCGAAGCGTCGAGGAAGTGGAACGTGGTGCCGCCCTCCATCTCCATCGGGGGCCGCGGGCGGTGGGTGAGCACGAAGGTCGGTGTGTGGAACGGCGGGTTCGGCCCCCACCAGCCCTTCCAGTCCGGGTCGTCCTGCCAGCCCGGCGGGCCGAACTTGTTGGCGCCCATGATCTCGGCTCCGAAGCCGATGCTGTGCCGCTCCGCGAACGCGTTGTCGACGCCTTCCGATCCCCCCGTGTCCGCCCCGCCCGCCTGCACCGCCCAGAACCGGGTGCCGAACATCCATTCGTGCAGGCGCTCGCCGGCATGGCCGAAGGGTGCCTCGGCGGACTGCGGCTCCCCGGTGGCGAAGCCGTCGAGCGAGATGGCCAGGTTGTGGATCCGGGTCCGTGACATCCGTGCTCCTCCATCGGTGCGGCCTGCCCGGTGATCGGGGCCTGATGAGGAGGACCCGGGTCACCGGGCATTCTCATCGGTCGCGCGCCGCTGCGGGGACCGATGAGTTCCGGCAATGGGAACGGTCGACCACGTCGAGTGTGTCCAGCCGAGGGAGTAGCGCCATGCCAGGCCCGGAGTTGCTGCGTCCAGGAGACGCCAGGTATGACGCCGCACGGCGCGTGTGGAACGCGATGGTGGACCGGCGCCCAGCGCTGGTCGTGCGCTGCCGGACGGCATCGGACGTCGCGACGGCGATCCTGCTGGCGCGGGCCGAGGGCCTCGAGATCGGCGTCCGATGCGGCGGGCACGGCGTCGCCGGTCATGCCGTGCCCGAGGGCGGGCTGATGATCGACCTCTCTCCCATGAACGGCGTCCGCATCGATCCGGAGCGGCAGCGCGCGTGGGTCCAGGGCGGCGCCCTGCTCGGCGCGCTCGACGCTGCCAGCCAGCCGCACGGGCTGGCCACGACCGCAGGCAACGTCTCCCACACCGGAGTCGGCGGCCTGACCCTCGGCGGCGGCATGGGATGGCTCGCCAGGGAACACGGCCTGGCCTGCGACAACCTGCTGTCCTGCGAGGTCGTCACCGCCACCGGCGACGTCGTCCGGTCATCGGCCGAGGAGAACGCCGAGCTGTTCTGGGGTCTGCGCGGCGGCGGCGGCAACTTCGGTGTGGTGACGCAGTTCGAGTTCCGACTGCACCGCTCCGGCACCCGGGCACTGTCGGTCGAACTCGACTTCCCCGTCTCCGAGGCCCTGGCGCCGACCGCCCGCTGGCGGGACCTGAGCGGGGACGCACCGCGCCGGGCGACCTACACCGCCACGGTCGCCGGCGGCATCGCGACGCTCGGGTTCGTGTGGATCGGCGACTCCGAGGGAGGCCGGCAGCACGCACGGGCGCTGCAGGCCCTCGGCGAGCCCATCGCCCGGCGCGTCGTCGAACTGAGCTACCTCGACCTGCAGTGCCGCGACGACGACCTCCAGGAACACGCGCAGCGCCGCTACTGGAAAGGCCACTACTTCCGCGAGCTGCCCGACGCCGCGATCGCCGCACTCCTGGCGCACGACCCCACCGTCGCCGCCGGTCTGCAGGCCTACGGTGGTGGTCCCAGCCGTTCCCGCCGACCGGCGCCATCGCATCGGAGGGCATCCGCAACCAGCTCGGCAGGCCACCGGTGGACCCCCTCACCGTTTTTGTCCGGGAGACCGCCCAGAACTCCTGGG
>NZ_SPQM01000152.1 GCF_004570345.1 Blastococcus sp. CT_GayMR20
GGTGGTCGCCGTGTCCCGGAGCTCCAGCTCCACCCCCGGCAGCGGCCCGCCGATGCAGTTGGGCTTGGCCCGGCCGGTGGCCAGGGTGCTGGCGACCACGGGGGAGGCCTCGGTGAGCCCGTAGCCCTCCCAGACGGTGACGGCGGCGCGGTCGCGCATCGCCCGCCAGATGTCCTCGGGCAGGGGCGCGGCACCCGAGGACGCCATGCGCATGGCCGCGAACCCGCGGCGCAGGGCGGCGTCGTTGCCGAGAGCGTCCGCGGCCGCCAGCCACGCCTGGTACATCGGCGGGGCGCCGGGCACCGCGGTCACCTGCTCGTCGGCCATCACCGTGAGCGAGACGACGGGGTCGAAGGTCTCCTGCAGCACCGCGCACGCGCCCGTGGCGGCGACCAGCCCGAACCCGGCGTTGAGCCCGTAGACGTGGAACAGCGGCAGGACCAGGAGCACGCGGTCGTCCTCGCGCACCGGCGGGGGCGTCATGGCGAGGCACTGCTCCTGGTTCGCCCGCAGCGCCGCGGCGGTGAGGATCGCGCCTCGGGGGCGGCCCGTCGTCCCGCTCGTGTACGCGAGGAAGGACGGTGCCGTGGGCTCGTCGGGCGGCTCGGGCGCCGGCCCGTCGGCATCCGGCGGACCGGCGCAGACGGGGACGCCGCCCACCGGCGCCCGGTCGGCGGCGGTGACGAGCAGGGCGGCTCCGGAGTCGCCGAGCACGTACTCGAGTTCGGGATCGGTGTAGGCGGTGTTCACTGGGACCACGACCAGCCCCGCCCGCAGCGCGCCGAGGGAGGCGCGCAGCCAGTCCAGCCCGTTCGGCAACTGGACGGCGACGCGGTCGCCCGCCGCGAGCCCGTGGGCCGCGAAACCGGCCGCCGCCCGGTCGACGGCAGCGTCGAGCTCGGCCCAGCTCAGTCGCCGGTCGCCGGCGACGACCGCGGGGGCATCGGGGCGGCGCCGTGCCGCGGCGCGCACCAGCGCGGCCAGCGACGTGCCTACCTCTTCCACATCTCCTCCGTTGGAGCTGCTGCAGTGCTGACCACCGACGCGCACCGACGGGTGCATCCGGGCAGGCTCGCGTGGACGGGCTGGGGCGATGTTGTCACCATGGGGCGAGACCCGCAGCACGCGCGCCCGTTCCCCGCCGGGCGCGCAGGGGGAAGACGTCCAGGTCCGCGGGCTGACGAGGAGGTCGATCGCCCGCATGGCCCACCCCCTGGACGCCGAGCGGGAGGCCGCCCAGGCCCCGCCGTCGCCGGCGCCCGGGCGGAGACCGGTGCCCTTTCCCCGGCCGTCCCCCGCGCCCGCGCCCGCCGTGGCGGAGCCGGCCCCGCAGGAGCCGGCCGAGGAGCCGAACTTCGCCGTTCCCCCCGACCCCGACGGCGTGGACGTCTGGGCGCTGGTGCGCCGCGCCCAGGACGGGGACGCCGAGGCGTTCGGGGAGCTCTACGACCACTACGTGACGATGGTCCACCGGTACGTCTACCACCGGGTCGGTGACCGGGCGACGGCCGAGGACGTCACGAGCGAGACCTTCGTGCGGGCGCTGCGCCGCATCGACTCGCTGTCGTTCCAGGGCCGCGACGTCGGCGCCTGGCTGGTCACGATCGCCCGCAACATCGTCCTGGACCACGTGAAGAGCAGTCGCTACCGGCTCGAGGTCGCGACCGCCGACATGCGCGACGCCGACCAGGCGACCGACGGACCCGAGGACGCGGTCGTCCAGCACCTGTCCAACCGGGAGCTGCTCGCGTGCGTGCAGCAGCTGGGCAGCGAGCAGCAGGAGTGCATCGTGCTGCGCTTCATCCACGGCCTCTCGGTGTCGGAGACGGCCGAGATCATGGGCAAGAAGGACGGCGCCATCAAGGCGCTGCAGCACCGCGCCGTCCGTCGCCTGGCGGGCATGCTGCCGGACGGTCTGCGATGACCGGAACGGGGATCGTCGGGGCCGTAACCGAATACCGTGCCCCCTCGTTGGGTGGGGTGCAGCGAGGTGCAGAGACCATGTCGGGGCTCGTGGGCTCTCTCGCCACCACGGGGACCGGAGGCAGGGCATGAGCGTGCGAGACCGCGAGGAGGCCGTCGTCGCGCGGCTGCACGAGCTCGCGCCGCAGCTCGACGGCGAGCCCGATCCTGCCTTCCGCGCGGCGACGCGGGCCCGGCTGGTGGCCATGGCCGCCGTCCGGACGCCTGCCCCGGAGCCGGTCACCGGCTTCAGGCGCCTGCTGGCCGCCCGCGCGGCCGACGCCCCGCCCGCCCGCTGGCGCGCCCGGCTGACGGCCGGCCTGGCCGGTGCGGCGATGGCGGTCACGGCGACGGCGACCCTGGTGGCCGTGTCGACCGACGCGCAACCCGGCGACGTCCTCTACGGACTCAAGCGCGGCACCGAGCAGACGCAGCTGGCACTGGCCGGCGACACCCGCGGTCAGACGCTGCTGGACTTCGCGAGCACGCGGCTCGTCGAGCTCGAGGAACTGGTGGACGACGGCCCGACGGCATTGCCGCTGGCTCCCGCCGGTCCTGCGGAAGGCACCGTCGTGGCGGCCGGTGCCGACCCGGTGCTCGTGCTGGACACGCTGCGGACCATGGACGACCAGACGACGCAGGGCGCCGCGTGGCTCACCGAGCGCGCCGTGACCACCGGTGACGCAGGACCGCTCGAGGACCTCGCCACCTGGTCCACGGGGCAGTCGACCCGGCTGACCGCGCTGGCGCCCCGGCTGCCGGCCGAGGCCGCGGACGAGGCGGCGTCCTCGCTGGCGCTGCTGTCGGACATCAGCACGCGCGTGACCGGGCTGCGGCCGGCGCTCGGGTGCGCCGATGGCCCGTCGGTCAACGGCGCCGACGCCCTCGGCCCGATCCCGGGACTGTGCGTCCCCGAGCAGGCGGCGACTCCGCCGAGTGCGGGCGGGACGGGCACGACCCCCGCCCCGGTCCCCGGCGCTCCGACCGCGACCCTTCCCCCGGGCACGGTTCCCCTCCCGGGCGGTGTCCCGGACCCGGGCGGGACGACAGGCGGGGGTGGCGGATCGGAGAGCTCCGGCGGCACCGGCGGCGGTGTCGAGGTGCCGACGGGCAGCCTCCCGATCCCCGTCCCCTCGCTGCCGGTGCCCACGCTGCCGGTGCCCTCGCTGCAGCTGCCGCTGCCCGGCACGAGCGGCGCGCAGGGCTCGTCCAGCGCCGGCTCGCCGTCCTCCGGCCTCCCGCTGCCGTCGGTGAACCTCTGCCTCCCGCCGCTGCCGGCGATCGGCACCTGCTGACCGCCCGACCGCGGCCGAACGGCGATCGAACGCCCCGCTAGGGTCGGACCGTGGCCCGACTGACCCTGCTCGGACGACGGTCCGGGCGTGCGGTCGCGGACGTGGACGAGGAGACCCGCGCGCATGTCGCCGGTGCCGCGTCGGCCGCTGCCGCGGAGGTCGCCGGCCCGCCCACCATCCACCCGGACCTGACGGGTGCGGCGTTCTTCGACGTCGACAACACGATGATGATGGGCGCCTCCCTCTTCTGGTTCGCCCGTGGGCTGGCCGCCCGGAAGTACTTCACGACCCGGGACATGGCCGGCTTCGTGTGGCAGCAGGCGAAGTTCCGCATCGGCGGCAACGAGGGCAACCCGGACGACATGCACACCATCCGCGAGAACGCGCTGGCGTTCGTCGCGGGCCGGTCCGTGTCGGAGATCGTGGCGGCCGGCGAGGAGATCTACGACGAGCTGATGGCCGACCGCATCTGGGCCGGGACCCGGGCGCTGGCCCAGCAGCACCTCGACGCCGGCCAGCGGGTGTGGCTGGTGACCGCCACTCCGATCGAGCTGGCCAGCATCATCGCGCACCGGCTGGGGCTGACCGGGGCCCTCGGCACCGTGTCGGAGGTGGTCGACGGCAAGTACACCGGGCGCCTGGTCGGCGAGCTCATGCACGGCCCGGCCAAAGCGGAGGCGGTCCTGGCTCTGGCCGAGCGGGAGTGCCTCGACCTGGCGCGGTGCACGGCCTACAGCGACTCGGCCAACGACCTGCCGATGCTGTCCCTCTGCGGCGGCGCCGTCGCGGTCAACCCCGACACCGAGCTACGGGCGATCGCCCGGGCGCGCGGCTGGACCATCCGCGACTTCCGCACCGGCCGCAAGGCCGCGAAGATCGGCGTCCCGACGGTCGCCGCCGCGGCGCTGTCCGGCGGCCTGGTGGGCGGCGCGCTGGCGCTGCGGAGGCGCAACAAGTTCCCGTTCTAGCCGAACACGCTCTTCCGCTGCAGGAGCAGCTGGTAGAGCGAGTGCTGGATGGTCTCGCGCACCTGGTCGGTCAGGTTGAACACGAGCATCGGGTCCTCGGCCGCGGCCGGCCCGTAGGACGCCGTCTCGATCGGCTCCCCGAAGGCGATCAGCCACTTCGACGGCAGCGGCACCAGCCCCAGCGGGCCGAGCACCGGGAAGGTCGGCGTGATCGGCAGGTACGGCAGTCCCAGGAGGCGGGCCGCCGTCTTCGCGTTGCCGATCATCGGGTAGATCTCCTCGGCGCCGACGATGGCGCACGGGATGATCGGGACGCCGGTGCGCAGAGCCGCTGTGACGAAACCCCCGCGGCCGAACCGCTGCAGGGTGTAACGCTCGCGGAACGGCTTGCCGATCCCCTTGAAGCCCTCGGGGAAGACGCCGACCAGCTCGCCGGTGCGGAGCAGCCGCTCGGCGTCCTCGTTGCAGGCCAGCGTGGTGCCCATCTTGCGCGACATCGAGCCGATCAACGGCAGGTCGAACACCAGGTCGGCGCCCAGCAGGCGGAGCCGGCGCCGGGCCGGGTGGTCGTCGTGCAGCGCGACGGTGGTCATCAGCGCGTCGACGGGGATGGTGCCCGAGTGGTTGGCCACGACCAGCGCGCCCCCGTCGGAGGGGACGTGCTCCAGCCCCTGGCTCTCGACGCGGAACCACCGCTCGTACAGCGGCCGCAGGATCGGGAGCAGGAGGTGGTCGGTGAGGTCGGGGTCGAAGCCGAACTCGTCGGTGGAGTAGTCGCCGGTCACGCGGCGGCGGAGGAACTCCAGCCCACCTGCGAGCTGCTCCTCCCAGCCGGGGGGCGCCGCCGGGGGGACGTAGGCGTCGTCGTCATCGGGACGCAGCTGGATGACGCGGGCCTCAGGCATCGCGCACCGCCCGCAGACCCGGCGTCGGCGGGGCCGGCCGCAGCCGGTCGCCGACCGCGGACGCGGTGTCGCCGGCCCGTTCCAGGATCGACCGGACCCGGCCCGCCACAGAGTCGACGAGCTTGGGCGACAGCACCGGTGGCACGGTGCGGGCGTAGTCCGCCAACGCGGCCTCCGTCGTGTAGCGGGGGGTGTAGCCGAAGTCCTCGCGCAGGACGGTCGTGTCGACGACGCGGCCGAAGTTGAGGAACCGCATCTGCTCCGGCGAGTAGTCCACGAAGCCGAAGCGGCGCGAGAACCGGCCGACCGAGCTCAGGGCCGGCGAGGGGATGGGCACCTCGAACCGGCCGAGCCGACGGATCGCCTGGGAGAGCAGCAGCGTGCCGCGGCCGCCGACGTTGACCGTGCCCAGGAAGTCACCGGTGGTGGCGCGGGTCAGCACCGCCAGGGCGTCGTCCTCGTGCAGCAGCTGCACGCGGGCGTCGTAGCCGAGTGCGGTGGGGACGACGGGCATCCGGAAGAACCCGGTCAGCAGCGAGTCGATCCGCGGGCCGATGAAGTTGGTGAAGCGCAGCACCGCGACGTCCACGTCGGGACGGCGCCGCGCGAAGGCACGCACGTAGCCCTCGATGTCGAGGCTGTCCTTGGCGAAGCCGCCGGAGGGCACGGCCCTGGCCTGCATCGCCTCGGTGAAGACCGCGGGGTCGCGGGAGGAGGCGCCGTACACGGCGCTCGTCGACTTGAGCACGAAGCGCCGCACCGACGGCGCCCGCTGGCAGGCGGCCAGCAGCTGCATCGTGCCGATGACGTTGAGTTCCTTCATCGGCCCCCGCCCACCTGAACCGGCGGGGGTGGAGCTGATGTTCATGTGCACGACCGTGTCCACCGACGCCGCCGTGATGACCTTGCCGATCAGCGGGTTGCGGATGTCGGCGCGCACGAACTCGGTGCGCCCGAGCCGGCGGAGCATCTCCTGCGACGGCGGGACCGTGTCCACGCCGATGACCCGCGCGATGGACGGGTCGGCCGCGAGCTCGGCCGCCAGCGCACCACCCAGCCACCGGCTGACACCGGTGACGAGGACGACCGCAGGCGGCACGAGCGTCAGCTCACTTCTTGTTGCGACGCTGAACGCGCGTCTTCTTCAGCAGCTTGCGGTGCTTCTTCTTCGCCATCCGCTTGCGCCGCTTCTTGATGACCGAACCCACGTGGTGCTCCCGACGTCGTCTTGTTGGTGATCAGCTCGACCGCGACCCCCGGGCCCCCTGAGGGGCTGCCCGGTGTCATCCGGCGACCGAGCGTACCGGCCGCCCCGCGGCGACGACACGGTCGCCCTCCGGGCGACACCGCGGCCCGTGCCGGCTCCTGTCGGGCGGAGCCGGCCCCTCGCGCCTGCGCGAACCCCTCCAGGGCCCACTCGGCGCGACACAGCGATCGGGCGACGACGTTGTCGCCTTCGGTCTCTCAGGCGATGTCGGTGTACGCGTCGCGCAGGTAGTCCTGCACGGCGCGCTCCGGGACGCGGAAGGAACGGCCCACGCGGACGGCGGAGAGCTCGCCGGCGTGGACGAGGCGGTACACGGTCATCTTCGAGACGCGCATCATCGCGGCGACCTCGGCCACGGTCAGGAAGGTCACGGCGGCGCGGGGGGCGGGGACGCTGGGGCGGCCGACGGGCATGGCGGCCGGGTGCGGGGCGCCGACGGGGCGGGCCATCGTGGCGGCCATCGGGCGGCCGATCGGACGCGGGCCGGGCACACCGGGGCGGGCCATGGCGGGGACTGCTGAACGCTGGGGCATGGTCATGTCTTCGTCTCCGGACCTAGCTCACGTCGTGGCGCCGGCTTCCCCACCGGCAACTGAACACGCATGCGCTGGTACAGAGAGTAAGGGGACAGACGTGACTGGTGCGATGGTTGAATCGAACAGGCGGACCGGTCCGTCCTCGGCAGAAGTACACCTATGAAACCCCGGAGAACTGTTGTGCGGCGAGTTTCGCGACACCGTCACGATCCGATGACGGACAGTGCTGGAGATCTGTCGACATGTGGGTTACGGTGCCCGGCTGCCGGACGCACGGGACCCACTCGCCCCACAGCCCCCGCGCGTCAGCCCTTGTCCCCGCCGAGCTCCACCGAGCGGGCGTAGGCAGCCTCGATCGCGGCCATCAGCGCCGCGCGCACCCCGTGCCGCTCGAGCTCGCGGACGGCGGCGATCGTCGTCCCCCCGGGGCTGCTGACCGCCTCGCGCAGCTGCACCGGGTGCTCCCCCGAGTCGCGCATCATCACCGCGGCGCCCAGGGCCGTCTGCACGATCAGGTCGGCGGCCAGCGCGCGCGGCAGTCCGAGCAGGATGCCGGCGTCCACCATGGCCTCGACGAGGTAGAAGAAGTACGCCGGGCCGCTGCCCGACAGTGCGGTGACCGCGTCCTGCTGGCTCTCCGGCACCCGCCGCACCTGGCCCACGGCGGCGAGCAGCGCCTCGGCCTCGTCGAGGTCGGCCTCCTCCGCGTGCGCCCCCGCGGACAGCACGCTCATGCCCTCGTCCACCAGGGCCGGCGTGTTCGGCATGACGCGCACGACCGGCACACCGGCGGGCAGGGCGGCCTCGATCCGCCGGGTGGGCACGCCGGCCGCGACGGAGATGACGAGGTGCGCCGCGTCGACGTGCTCGGCGAGGGCCTGCAGGAGGACGTCGATGTCCTGCGGCTTGACCGCGAGCAGGAGGACCCGCGCCTGCGCAGCGGCCTCGCCCAGCCCGACGGCACCGACGCCGTACTTCTCGGCCAGCTGCGCGGCCCGCTCCGGGCTGCGCTCGCACACCAGCAGCCCGTCCGTGCCGCCGCGCCGGATCAGCCCGGACAGCAGCGCCTCGCCGATCTTCCCGCCGCCGATGATCGCCAGGCCGCGGCGGCCGGTGGCGGTCACCGGCCGCCGCCGGTGCGGCCGGCGGTCAGGACGACACGGACGGCGTAGCCGCCGGCCACGAGCCGCTGCTGTTCCTCGGTCCGGACTCGATAGGGCAAGACGTGCTCCCAGCTGTCGGGCGAGCGGCCGTTCCAGGCCGCCCGCTCACCGGCGATGGCGATCAGTCGCGGCGAGGACGCCGCGATGCCTGCATGGCCGTCGCCGGCCATCAGGATGGTGAGGCAGCGGACGAAGGTGCGGTCGGCGGCGCGGCGGCCCGCGACCAGCCGCACCCGCCGGTCGCTGAGGGTCCGGCAGCGCGCCTCCGCGAGCGGCTCCTCCGCCCGGACGACGACGCGCACGCCCGGCAGGTCGCGGGCGAGGCCGTCCACCGCCGCGGCGGGGCCGGACAACGCGACGGGCATGCCGGACGCGGCCACGAGATCGCGCACCAGGGCGGGCCCCAGCCGGTCCACGTCCAGCGTCACCTCGCAGTGCGGTGCCAAGCCGCTGTCGGTGAGCCGGGCCGCCACGTCGTCCCCGGGCAGCTGCTCGAAGGCCACCGCGCACCCGTCCGCAACGAGCCCACGGACGACCTCGACCGGGTCGGCCGTCGACGGGCGGGTCCGCACGAACACGTCCGGAACCGTAGTGCGCCGGTGTGTGCCCCGGTGGGGCCACGGGTAGCGGCGGCTGCATGGCAGGAGAACTTGACGGGATGAAGGTGGCGGTGCTGGCCACGGACGGTGTCGAGCAGATCGAGCTCGACCGGCCGTGGCAGGCCCTCGAGGAGGCGGGCGCCGA
This sequence comes from Blastococcus sp. CT_GayMR20, assembly GCF_004570345.1. Next base: position 8,841 of record NZ_SPQM01000152.1, read on the forward strand.
GCCGGAGCTGGTGTCCCTGGAGAGCGGCTCGATCACCGCCTACGACCACATCGACAAGGCCGACACGAAGAAGGTGGACGCCCTCGTCAGCACCGCGGACCCGGACGTCTACGCGGCCCTCGTCCTCCCCGGCGGCGTCATCAACGGCGACTTCGTGCGGGCCGACGCCGACGCCGTCGCGTTCGTGACGTCGTTCTTCGACGCCGGCAAGCCGGTCGCCGCCATCTGCCACGCGCCCTGGGTGCTCATCGAGGCCGGCGTGGTCAAGGGCCGCCGCATGACGTCGTGGCCCTCGCTGCAGACCGACCTGCGCAACGCGGGCGCGGACTGGGTGGACGAGGAGGTCGTCGTCGACGGCAACCTGACCACCAGCCGCAAGCCCGACGACCTCGACGCCTTCACCGCGGCGATCGTCGAGCAGTTCGCCCGCGGCGAGGAGGACGTCGCGGTCGGCGACGACGACGAGGGCTGAGCCGGCCCGTCAGGAGCCGGCGAGGAGCCCCGCGGCCGGTGCGATGGTGAGCAGCGTCCCGGCGAACACGAGGACCGTCAGGAGGCGGGCGCCGACGGGTTCCCGCCCCTGCCGCTGCCGCCACAGGCCCACCCCGCCCACCAGCCCCGTGACCGCGAGGGGCGCCAGGAGGACGGCGAGGTAGGGGACGTTCTCCCAGAGCAGGGTGGCGGCGAAGTACACACCCACGCCGGCGGCCAGCGCGATGACCAGCTCGCCGAGGAAGCGCAGCCACGCGAGGGCGCTCTCCTGCGGGGTGGCGTCGAGGTCGTCGTCCAGGTCGCCGATCTGGTCGGCCCGCACGACGGGGATGGGGCCGGTCGACGGGTGCGACTCGACCGGGGCGCGCGAGGCCGTGCGCTGGGCGGGGGGGTCGGCGGCGCGGCGCGTCTGCACGGGGCCGCTGGGCATCGTCCCGACGACGGGCACACCGGGCTTGCGGTCCGGCCGCAGCCCTGGGATGGCCGCCGTCGACGGACCGCCCTCGGCCCGGCGTACGTCCCGCGGATCGGCGGCCGGACGCCGCTCCGAACCGGCGCGCGGCGCGGCCCGGCGCTCGACCGGCGGCGCCTCGTCGGCGGACCGGTCGCTCTTGCGCCGTCCCAGCTCGGGACGTCCCGAGGCGGCGGCCTCGGCGCGCCGCTGGCGGATGCCCGTCTCCTCCGGGTCGTCCCAGGAGCGGCGGCGGGCAGCCCGGTTCGCGGACTCGATGCCCGCCTCGCGGAGGATCTCGGCGAGCGATCGGCCTCCCGTGTCCGGGTTCCAGTCCGGATCGGCCATCACGCCCCTCCCAACGAGTCCAGCCTGCGCAGGATGACACCCTCGCGCAGCGCCCACGGACAGATCCGCACGAACGTTACGTCCAGTGACCGCATCGCTGCGGCAGCCACGACCGCGCCCGCGGGAACCTGGTGCGCGCGGTCGGGTGACACCCCGCGCAGCTCGGCCAGTGCCGAGGACTCGATCCGGGACACGAAGCCCACCAGCTGCTCCAGCCCGTCGAGACTGAGCTCCCGCGGCACCTGCAGGCCGGCCGAGTAGGGGGCGGCGCCGGTGAGACGGGCCAGCGTGCGGAAGGTCTTGCTGGTGGCGGCCACGAGGTCGGGCGGCCCGAGCTTCTCGATCTTCTTCGCCGCCGGGGAGAGGAGCTCCTCGGCGTGGGAGCTCAGCTTTCCGAGCGCGGCCAGGTCCGGCCGTCCGCCGACCTGGGCCTCCGGCAGGAAGCGCCGCGTCATCCGCCCGGCCCCGAGCGGGAGCGACAGGGCGACGTCAGGGTCCTCGTCGACGCCGCACGCGATCTCCAGCGAGCCGCCGCCGATGTCGAGGA
>NZ_SPQM01000153.1 GCF_004570345.1 Blastococcus sp. CT_GayMR20
TTCGCCGCCGCCCGGTCGCGGGCCGCCGCCGGGGAGGCGGAGATCGCCCGCCTCGCGCTCGCCGCCGGGGAGGCCGCCGACCGCCGCGAGCAGCTCTCCGACGCCGAGGACGGCGACGCAGCGCTGGTCACCGCGCACGAGGACGCCGTCGCCGCCCACACGGCCGCGGCCCGCCTGGTGAGCGAACTGACCGAGGCCGAGCGGGCCGCAGAGCGCGACCGGGCGTCGTGGCAGGCACGCCGTGACGCCCTGGCGCAGGGGCTCACACCCGTCGACGGCGCCGCCGCCCTCCTCGGCGCGGATCTGTCCGGGGTCGTGGGGCCGCTGGCCGACCGGCTGACAGTCCGTTCGGGGGACGAGGTCGCGGTCGCGGCCGCCCTGGGTGGCATGGCCGACGCGGTCGTCGTCTCCGGAGTCGCGGAGGCCGCGGCCGCACTGGCCCACCTCAAGGACGCCGACGGCGGCCGGGCCGGGCTCCTCGTGACCGGGGGGCTGCCGCCCGTGCCGCGGGACGGCTGGCCGGTGCTCCCCGAGGGCCTCCGCTGGGCGCTGGACGGCGTCGACGCGCCGGTCGAGCTGCAGCCCGCCATGGCCCGCGCCCTCGAACGGGTCGCGGTCGTGCCGGACCTCGACGCCGCCGTGTCGCTGGTCCGGACCCACCCCCGGGTGCGCGCCGTGACCGCCGCCGGTGACCTGGTCGGCGCCGACTGGGCCGTGGGCGGCCAGAGCGAGGCGCCGTCCAACCTGGTCGTGCGGGCGCGGGTCGACGAGGCGGAGGCGGAACTCGCCGGCGCGGTGAGCCGGGCGGGCGAGCTCGCCGACCGGCTCGCGGCGGCTCGCGACGCTGCGGGCGCTCGTTCTGCCGACGTCGATGCCGCTCTCGCGGCCCGTCAGGCCTCCGACCGTTCGCGGTCGGCGGTCGCGGCGGAGCTGGCAGAGCTCGGTGCCGCGGCCCGTTCGGCGGCCGCCGAGGCGGAGCGGCACGTCGCGGCGCGGGTCCGTGCGGAGAACGACCTCGAGCAGGTCCTCGCCGCCCTCGCCGGACTCGAGCAGCGGCTCGCCGACGCCGAGGCCGCCCCGGTGGAGGAGGAGCCGTCCACCGAGGTCCGGGACCGGCTGCGCGCCGAGGTCACCGCCGCCCGGCAGGCCGAGACCGAGGCCCGGCTCGCCGTCCGCACGGCCGAGGAACGTGCTCGCGCCCTGCACGGGCGGGCCGAGTCGCTGCGTCGGCAGGCCCGCCAGGAGCGGGCCGCCCGCGAGCGGGCGGCGGTCCTGCGGGCGGAACGGGAGCGCGGCGCCGCCGTCGCGGCGCGGGTGCGGGCCGATGCGGAGAAGGCGCTCGCCGCGCTCGCGACCTCGCTCGCCAGGGCGGCTGCCGAGCGGGACGCCCTCGCGTCAGCCCGGAGCTCGTCGGAGGCCGAGCTGCTCGAGGTCCGCGCCCGCGTGCGCGCGGCCACCGCGGACCTCGACCGCCTCACCGACGAGGTGCACCGCGACGAGGTCGCCCGCGCCGAGCAGCGGTACCGCATCGAGGCGCTGGAGGCCCGCGCGGCCGAGGAGTACGGCGTCAACCTGCCCACCCTGCTCGCCGAGTACGGCCCCTCGGCGCTGGTGCCGCCGACCCCCGACCAGGTCGCTGCCGCCGAGGCCACCGGGGACCGGGAGCCGGAACCGGTGCCCTACGACCGCGCGCTGCAGGAACGGCGGGCGGCGAAGGCAGAGCGCGACCTCGCCACCCTCGGCAAGGTGAACCCGCTCGCGCTGGAGGAGTTCGCCGCGCTCGAGGAGCGGCACGGCTTCCTCGCCACCCAGCTCGAGGACCTCAAGTCCACCCGCCGCGATCTGCTGACCGTCGTCCGCGAGGTGGACGAGCGGATCCACGACGTCTTCGCCGCGGCCTTCGCCGACGTGCAGCGGGAGTTCGAGGGAGTCTTCGCCACGCTGTTCCCCGGCGGCCACGGCAAGCTGGTGCTGACCGAGCCCGACGACCTGCTCACGACCGGCATCGAGGTCGAGGCGCGACCGCCGGGCAAGAAGGTCAAGCGGCTGTCCCTGCTCTCCGGCGGAGAGCGGTCCCTGACCGCCGTCGCGCTGCTGGTCGCGATCTTCCGCGCCCGTCCGTCGCCGTTCTACGTCCTCGACGAGGTCGAGGCCGCCCTGGACGACGTCAACCTCGGCCGGCTGCTCACCCTCGTCGAGCAGCTCCGCTCGACGTCGCAGCTGATCATCATCACGCACCAGAAGCGGACGATGGAGATCGCCGACGCCCTCTACGGCGTCAGCATGCGCGGCGACGGCATCACCGGCGTGATCAGCCAGCGGCTGCGGGAGCTCGAGACCGCGTGATGCCGCGCTGGCCGATCTGCACGACGATGGACCGGTGAGCTCCGACCCCACGCGCCGTCCCCTGAGCCGGACGGAGCGGTCGCTGCTCGACTCGCTGCTCGACCATGAGTTCGACGGCGTCGCGGAACTGCGGGCGCAGGTGGAGCACGCGACGGCGTCGTCCGGCTGCGAGTGCGGCTGCGGGATGATCGACCTCCACGTGCCGGCCGGCCTCCCGGTCTCCTCCGCCGCCGGTCCCGTGCCGATCGAGGGCACGGTCCTCGACGCGAGCGGCGAGGCCATCGGCGGCGTCCTGCTCTTCGTCGAGCACGGGCGCCTGGCCGGCCTGGAGATCTACTCCGACGACGAGCCGCTGCCGTTCTGGGCGTCCGAACGGGTGCGCGTGCAGACGGACAGCGTTCGCTAACGGTCCGCTACACCCCGGACCGCACAAGCAGGTCCACCATCAGCGGCAGGTGGTCCGAGGCTCCCTCGGAGTCCAGCACCCGCGCGCCGGCGACGGCGACCCCGTCGGAGACCCAGACCTGGTCGATCCGGCGGTGCGGCGCGTGCGCGGGGTGCGTAAGCCCCTCGTCGCGCTGCCAGAACCGCCAGCCCGCCTGGTCGTCGCGGTCCTCGGCCAGGTCCCACGAGTCGGCGAACCGCCCCCGCAGCGCGGCCAGCTCGGGCGCCTCGGGGCGGGCATTGAAGTCGCCCACCAGCACACCGGCCTCCATGGAGTCGGTGTGCAGCGCGGCCAGCGTCGCCACCTGCTCGGCCCGCCGGGCCGGCTCGCCCGTGCTCAGGTGGGTGTTGGTGACCCACAGGGTCCCGCCGTCGAGTTCGAGCATCGTGCGAAGGGCACTGCGCGGCTCCCCGGCACCAGGCAGCCGGTGCACGTCACTGACCAGGATCGGCAGCCGCGACAGCAGCGCGTTGCCGTACTGACGGCGGTCCGGCCCGTCGCCCTGACGGGGGTTGTCGATCGCCGGCCCCCACGCCAGCTGCATGTCCAGCGCACGGGAGAGCAGCAGCGCCTGGTCGACGTCCTCGCTGCGCTCGCCGAAGTACCGGTCGACCTCCTGCAGGCAGATCACGTCGGCGTCCACCGAGTGCAGGAGCCGGGCCAGCCGGGGCAGGTCGTGCCGCTCGTCCCCACCCACGCCGTGGTGGGTGTTGAACGTGATCAGCCGCACCGGGATGGGCGGCTGGTCGGGGCCGGGTGCCGGCCGCATCTCCTGGGCACCAGTCATGCCGCCAGCCTGTCAGGCCCCCGCGAGGGACATGTCCAGCACTCCCCGCAGCTCCTCCTGGCCGAGGTCGGTCACCGACAGCTGGAACCGCGCCTCCCGGCCGGACAGCACGAGCTCGCCGATCTGGTTTCCGAAGAAGGGCCCGGCCTGCTTCTGCCACCGGAACTCGTTCGGCTCGGCCTTCGCACTCCTCGCCAGGGTCTCCGTCAGCCTCCTCGCCCACCGGCTCCAGCCGATCCGGAAGCCGATCCGGATGGGGTGCGGCGCCTGGTTGTGCAGCGGCGACACCGTCAGCTGGTGCACCCGGGCGTCGAGGCCCCCCGGCTGGACGAGCTCGGCGGCGTAGGCGTGGTGGACGTCGCCGGACAGCACCAGCGCGGTTGCCGGCGCCGGGCCGTGGTCCCCGCGGGCGACGCCGGTCAGCGCGCGTCCCAGCCGCTCGAAGGAGTCGCCGAACGCTGCCCAGTGCTCCAGGTCGGCGGCCTGCCGCACCTTCTCCGCGAACCGCCCCCGCCACCGGTTCTCGTGCCGCACGTTGAGGGTCTCGTTCCACCGCTCGATGTTGTGGATCGCGTGCGGCAGCAGCCAGGGCAGCGACGTCCCGACGATCAGGTGCTCGACACCCTCTTCGACCGACCGGCGCATGGCTGCCTCGACCCAGTCGAACTCGGCGTCGTCCAGCATCCGGCGGTTCTGCTCCTCCAGCACCCGGCCGGCCCGGCTGTCGATCATGATCAGCCGCGCGTTGCCCCAGTGGCGGACGAAGCTCCAGCGGATGCTCGCCGGCTCGGTGTCGGCGGCCTCGGCCATCTCGCGCAGGATCGGCTCGGCGTCGTCGGTCTCCTCGCCGAGTCCGCGGATCGCCTGCCAGGTCTTGTTGTCCGCCAGCTCCTGGGGGCTCAGGTTGCCCAGGTGCTGGTAGACCCAGTAACTCACCAGGCCGCCGCTGATGCGGTGTCGCCACCAGTCCTGACCGGTGGTCTCCCGACGCCATTGGGCCGACGTGTTCCAGTCGTCGATCATCTCGTGGTCGTCGAAGATCATCGACGACGGGACCGTCGACAGCAGCCACCGCACCTGGGGGTCGCTCCAGGACTCGGCGTAGAGCCGGGTGTACTCCTCGAAGTCGGCGACCTGCTGGTCCATCGCGGGGGCGACCGGCGTCCTGCCGCCGCGACGGAGGTGCAGCCACGAGCGCGTCCCCGTCGTCAGCTCGTCGGCGTAGACCTGGTCGCCGAGCAGCACCAGCGCGTCGGGCCACTCGTCCTCCGGCCTGCGGGCGATGCGCGCGGCGTAGGAGTCGAGTGCGTCCGGCGGAATGCCTGCGTCGGGCTCGACGGTGCTCGGGGTCGCGTAGCGGCAGGACCCGAAGGCGATCCGGAAGGTGTGGTCCCCGCCGGGCGTGCGGATCCGGCTGGGCGGGAACGCGGACTCCGCCGGCGGCCAGACCTGGACGCGGTCGAGGCGGACGTCGTACGGCGTGACGCTGCCCGGCTCCAGGTCCTCCACGACGACCAGGGCGTAGTGGTGCCCGCCGACGCAGAAGGTGTGCACCCGCCGGCCCAGCACCTCGACCTGGCACGGCCGGTCGGTCTCGACCCAGACGGTGGCCGAGACAGGGTCGACGTGCCGCAGAAGCGGGCCGAGCAGGAGGACCGGATCGTCGCGGCCAGGGAGGGACATGTGCTCCAGACTGTCCCACCAACCTGAAAGCCGCCTGCGAGACTTCAGGCATGGAATTCGTGCTGATCGCGATCGCGATCCTCGTCGTCGCCCTGATCGCCGGGGTCGGCCTGCTGGTCGGCCGGGGACGGCGGACCACCCGGCTGGACGACGACGCCATCGGCGGCACGACCCTCACCCGCCCGCGGCCGTCGCCCCCGGACGAGGAGACCCGGCCGGCAGGTGCCACCGCCTCGGGGCTGGGGTTGCCGCCCGAGACCGCCGCCCCGGAGGTCGAGCTCCCGCCGGCCGAGCCCGAGCCGGGCCTGGTCTTCGAGACGCCGCCCCCCTCGGCCGGCCGGCTGGTCCGGCTGCGGTCGCGGCTGGCCCGCTCGCAGTCCTCGCTCGGTCGCGGCCTGCTCACCGTCCTCGCCCGCGAGAAGCTGACCGAGGCCGACTGGGAGGAGGTCGAGGAGCTCCTCCTCGCCGCCGACGTCGGCGTGGCGGCGACCACGCAGATCGTGGAGCGACTGCGGACGAAGTCGATGGTCCTCGCCACCGCCTCCGGGGCGCAGCTGCGCGAGCTGCTGATCGAGGAGCTCACCGCCGTCCTGGGGCCGGACCTCGACCGCAGCCTCCACCTCGACCGCCACGACGGGCTCCCGGGCGTGGGTCTCGTCGTCGGGGTCAACGGCGCAGGCAAGACGACGACCGTCGGCAAGCTCGCGCGCGTCCTCGTCGGCGACGGCAAGAGCGTCGTCCTCGGTGCCGCCGACACCTTCCGCGCCGCGGCGGCCGACCAGCTCGAGACCTGGGGTGAGCGGGTCGGCGTGCTCACCGTCCGCGGCAGGGAGGGTGGCGACCCGGCGTCCGTGGCCTTCGAGGCGGTGCGGACCGGCATGGAGGCCGAGGTGGACACGGTGGTCATCGACACCGCCGGCCGGCTGCACACGAAGGCCGGCCTGATGGACGAGCTCGGCAAGGTCAAGCGGGTCGTGGAGAAGCTGGCGCCGGTCACCGAGGTGCTGCTGGTCCTCGACGCGACCACCGGCCAGAACGGCGTCGTGCAGGCACGGGTCTTCACCGAGGCCGTCGACGTCACCGGAATCGTCCTCACCAAGCTCGACGGCACCGCCAAGGGCGGGATCGTCGTGTCCGTGCAGCGCGAGCTCGGCATCCCGGTGAAGCTCATCGGGCTGGGGGAGGGCGCGGACGACCTGGCGCCGTTCGAGCCCCGAGCGTTCGCCGAGGGGCTGGTGGGCGGGGAGGACTGAGCGCTGGTCGGGGGAGCGGACTAGGGCTTCGCCCAGCGCTCCTCGATGCGGCCGAACCGCCACACCGCCAGAGCCAGGCCCCAGGTCACGACGAAGAGCCCCACGATGGCGAAGCCGACGAACTCGAGGTCCAGCGAGGCGACCCAGGTGAGGGGCCCGGACTCGATGCCCAGGCGCTCGACGAGCAGGCCGCTGAGCACGAGGACGCCGATGACCAGGGCGACGGTGACCGACAGCAGCGTGACGGTCAGGTTGTAGAAGACCTTGCGGATCGGCTTGAGGAACGCCCAGCCGTAGGCCCGCGACATCAGGACGCCGTCCGCGGTGTCGAACAGGCTCATGCCGGCGGCGAAGAGGACCGGCAGCACGAGGATCGCGTACCAGGGCAGGACGAAGGCGGCCGAGCCGGCGGCGAGCACGAGCAGGGCGACCTGGGTCGCGGTGTCGAAGCCCAGCCCCATGAGCAGGCCCACGGGGTACAGGTGCCAGGGCTTGCTGACCCGCCGGGTGACCCGGCCCAGGATCCGGGCGAGGAAGCCGCGGTTGTGCAGGTGCCGCTCGAGCTCGGCCTCGTCGAACTCGCCCGTGCGCATCCGCCGGAACACCCGGGCGATGCCGACGGCCGCCACCAGGTTCATCAGGCCGATCAGCACGAGGAACGTGCCGGCGACGACCGTGCCGACCAGCGCGAGGGTCTGGCCGACGTCGGAGTCCCCGTCCTGGACGACGTCGGCCACCGAGCGCACGCCGGCGACGAGCAGCAGGCTGGCGACGAAGACGACCGAGGAGTGCCCGAGGGAGAACCAGAAGCCGGCGCTGACCGACGGCTTGCCCTCGCCGACGAGCTTGCGCGTGGTGTTGTCGATCGAGGCGATGTGGTCGGCGTCGAAGGCGTGCCGCACCCCGAGCATGTAGGCGGTCAGGCCCACCCCGATCCCGAGCACCCCGGTGCTGCCCAACTGGTAGTCGTGGGGGGCGACGGCGAAGACCAGCACGCCCCAGCCGAGGACGTGCAGCAGCAGGACGAAGCCGGCCATCCCGCTGATCGATCGCCGTTCCTGGCGGGAGAGCCGCCCGCCGGGGGCGACCGGGGCCGCCGGCTCGGGTCCGCCCACCGTCACGCTCGAGATCACGGACGCCGACACTACTGCGAACTGTTCGCAACAAGCAGTCCGGGGCGCCTCCGGTTGTGAGAACCGCCACCGCGGTGCCCGTGCGCAACACGACTGGAACGCAACGGCCGGACACGCGGACCGGAGTTCACCGTTTCGAAACGCGGCAACGACAGCCCCAGAAACACGCCGACGGCACCGTAACCGCGACGTCGCCGCACCACGGGCGCCGTACCCATCGAACCGGCCCCAGGCCGACGACCCCCTCAGGAGGTTGCCGTGGTCAACACCGGCGACACCGCCTGGATCCTCACCAGCGCGGCGCTCGTGCTGCTGATGACCCCAGGCCTCGCGCTCTTCTACGGCGGCATGGTCCGCGCCAAGAGCGTGCTGAACATGATGATGATGAGCTTCGGGGCGCTGGCACTGATCAGCGTCCTCTGGGTCATCTACGGCTACTCGGTCGCCTTCGGCAACGACGTCGGTGCCGGCCTGCTCGGCAACCCGGGTGAGTTCTTCGGGCTCAAGGGCCTGATGGAGGACACCACCAGCGAGGCCGGCGGCCTGCCCGCCATGGCCTTCGTCGGCTTCCAGGCAGTCTTCGCGATCATCACCGTCGCGCTGATCTCCGGTGCCATCGCCGACCGGGCGAAGTTCGGCTCCTGGATGGTCTTCGCCGGCGTCTGGGCGACGATCGTCTACTTCCCGGTCGCCCACTGGGTCTTCGACTTCACCCTGACCGACGACGACGGTGCGGTCACCCACGTCGGTGGCTGGATCGCCAACAACCTGGCCGTCATCGACTTCGCCGGTGGTACCGCGGTCCACATCAACGCCGGTGCGGCGGGCCTCGCGCTGGCCCTGGTCCTCGGCAAGCGCCGGGGCTTCGGCCGCGAGGCCATGCGGCCGCACAACCTGCCGCTGGTCATGATCGGCGCCGGCCTGCTGTGGTTCGGCTGGTTCGGCTTCAACGCCGGCTCCGCGCTGGCGGCGAACAACACCGCGTCCGTCGCCTGGGTCAACACGCTGGTCGCCACGGCCGCCGCGACCCTGGGCTGGCTGCTCGTGGAGAAGATCCGGGACGGCCACTCGACCTCGCTCGGTGCCGCCTCCGGCGTCGTCGCGGGTCTGGTCGCCATCACCCCGGCCTGTTCCTCGGTCTCGCCGATCGGCGCGATCGTCGTCGGTGCCGTCGCCGGCGTGCTCTGCGCCCTGGCCGTCGGCCTCAAGTACCGGTTCGGCTACGACGACTCGCTCGACGTCGTCGGCGTCCACCTCGTCGGCGGCCTCGTCGGCACCATCCTGATCGGCTTCCTCGCCACGGCCGACGCCCCCGCGGGTGTCGACGGCCTCTTCTACGGCGGCGGCGTCGACCAGCTGTGGCGGCAGGTCGTCGGTGCGCTGGCCGTCCTCGTGTTCTCCTTCGTCCTTACGCTGGTCATCGGGATGGCCATCCAGAAGACGATCGGCTTCCGGATCACCGAGGAGGACGAGGTCACCGGCATCGACAACGTCGTCCACGCGGAGTCGGGCTACGACTTCGCCTCGCTCGGCAGCAGCGGTTCCACTGCACCACTGGCCGGCCAGGCACGTGCCACATCCACCGACGGCATGGCCCGTAACACCGAGAGGACCCTGGCATGAAGCTCATCACCGCCATCGTCAAGCCGTTCAAGCTCGACGACGTCAAGAACGCCCTCGAGCTGATCGGGGTCGCCGGCCTCACGGTCAGCGAGGTCCAGGGCTTCGGCCGCCAGCGCGGCCACACCGAGGTCTACCGCGGTGCGGAGTACCAGGTGGACTTCGTGCCGAAGGTCCGGATCGAGGTCGTCGTCAGCGAGCTCGACGCCGCCCGTGTCGTGGACGCGGTCGTCGAGGCCGCCTCGACGGGGCAGATCGGGGACGGGAAGGTGTGGGTGACGACGATCGACGAGATCGTCCGGGTCCGCACCGGCGAGCGCGGCGACGACGCGCTCTGAACTGAGCACCCAGCGACGCCGGCCGGGGACGCGGACCTTCCGCTGCCCCGGCCGGCGCCTTTCCGATCGATCCTCGAGGGGGACTGGTGCTGGACCTCGGCGCACTGCCCGGTCTGACCCGTGCCGAGCGCGTGCACGCGCTCGACACGTGGCTCGGCGGGCTGCTGGCCGACGCCGTCGGCGGCACGCCGCCGCCCAAGCCGCGCCGCGGCGGCCCACCCCCGCAGACCGGCACGGCCGGCGTCGCCCTGGTGGCGGTGGGCAGCCTCGGCCGCCGCGAGCTCCCGCCCCACGGTGACCTCGACCTCGTCCTCGTCCACGAGGGGCGGCCCGAGATCGCCGCCATCGCCGACGCGCTCTGGTACCCCGTGTGGGACGCCGGCATCCGGCTCGACCACTCCGTCCGCTCGGTGTCCGAGGCGATCGGCGTGGCCTCCACCGACGTCAAGGCCGGCCTCGGCCTCCTCGACGTCCGCCTCGTCGCCGGGGACGCCGAGCTCGCCGCCCGGCTCCGGACGGCGACGCTCGCCAGCTGGCGGCAGTCGGCGTCCCGGCTGCTGCCGCAGCTGCGCGACCTGCGCCGCGGCCGCGCACGACAGGTGGGCGAGCTGGCCTTCCTCCTCGAACCAGACCTCAAGGAGGCCTACGGCGGGCTGCGCGAGGGGCAGGTGCTCCGCGCCGTCGCCGCGGCCCAGCTCGGCGACGAGCCGGCCGCGGAGGTCGAGGCGGCCTACGCACTCCTCCTGGACGTGCGCGACGAGCTGCGCCGGCGCACCGGCCGCCCGAGCGACGTGCTGGTCCGCCAGGAGCAGCGGCCCGTGGCCGACGCACTGGGCATGCCCGACGAGGACGAACTGCTGCGCGAGGTCAGCCTCGCCGGCCGGCGGCTCGCCTTCGTCGCCGACGAGACCTGGCGGCGGGTGGAGGCGTCGCTCGTCCGTCGTCCGCGGGGCCGCTACCGCCGGGTGCGCCGGGAGCCGCTCGCC
>NZ_SPQM01000154.1 GCF_004570345.1 Blastococcus sp. CT_GayMR20
CGCGGGGCGCCGTCGTCGGCTCGGCGGGGCCGTCGGTGCTCCCGGCGGTCTCGTGGCCGCCCGAGTCGGGTCCGCCGGGCGGCGGGGGAGGGGGGCTCCCGCCGGCGGGGCCACCGCCGTCCGGGCCACCGCCGTCCGGGCCGTCGTCCTCGGGGTGGTCGTCCTCGGGGCGGCTGTCGGCCAGTGCCTGGTCGAGCACGTCGTCGTCGAGACCGGGGGCGTCGAAAGGGTTGCGCCGGCGGCGGTGCGGGAGGGCCAGGCGGGCGGCCACCCGCACGTCGTCCTCGGTGACCTCGTCGCGGCCGGACCAGGCGGCGTGCGCGATCGCCGCGCGTGCGGTGACCAGGTCGGCGCGGAGGCCGTCGACGTCGAAGGCGGCGCACACGGCGGTCACCTGCTGCAGCGCGGCGTCGGCGAGGACGACGTGCGGCAGCCGGGCGCGAGCGTCGGCGATGCGGGTGGCCAGCGCGGTCTCCTCCGCCGACCAGGCGGCGGCGAAGCCGGCGGGATCCGCGTCGGAGGCGAACCGCCGGCGCACCACCTCCGCGCGCTCGATCGGGTCGCGCGGCGCGGCGACCTCGACGGTGAGACCGAAGCGGTCGAGCAGCTGCGGCCGCAGCTCGCCCTCCTCCGGGTTCATGGTCCCGACCAGCAGGAAGCGCGCGGCGTGGCGGACGGAGACACCCTCCCGCTCGACGTAGGCGGTGCCCATCGCCGCGGCGTCCAGCAGCAGGTCGACCAGGTGGTCGTGGAGCAGGTTGACCTCGTCGACGTAGAGCACGCCACGGTTCGCGGCGGCCAGCAGACCGGGCTCGAACGCCTTCACGCCCTCGGTGAGCGCGCGCTCGAGGTCCAGCGAACCGACGACCCGGTCCTCCGAGGCGCCAACGGGCAGCTCGACCAGCCGCGCCGGGCGGACCGGGCCCCCCGCGGTGGGCTCGTGCGGACCGTCGGGGCACGCGGCGTCCGGAGCGGCGGGGTGGCAGGCGAAGCGGCAGCCGGGGACCACGGCGACCGGAGGGAGGACGGCGGCGAGCGCACGGACCGTCGTCGACTTAGCCGTGCCCTTCTCGCCGCGCACGAGCACGCCACCGACGGCAGGGGAGACGGCGTTGAGCAGGAGGGCCAGCCGCATGTCGTCCATGCCGACGACGGCGCTGAAGGGGTAGGTCACTCGCGACTACGGCGCACGGGGCACGCATCCTCTCCCCGGGTGTCCACGCCCGGAGGTGGCAGGAGGCGACGGCGGGAGTTCCTGGCTGACCGGAGGACCGGCTCACAGTGGCGGGACCGCGCCGGAATCGCACCGGGCTTCCTCCACTGCCGTCGCGTGTGGCGGCGTCATGGAACCACAACCCGTCCCCGGCCCGACAGCCCCGGGTCAGCCGGCGAAGGAACCCGGCGGGAGCAGCGGCAGGTCCGGCGGGGCCCCGGCCTCGATCAGCCGCCAGAGCGCCGGGGTGTCGGCGTGCTCGGCGACGAGGTCGCCGAGGCGGTCCAGCCGCGCCTCGCGGTGGTGCGCGAAGTCGGTGTCCGGGGCGGGCACGAACCGCCGGCCGGTGATCCTGGCGACCTCGGTGAGGAACGCGCGCCGGAAGCCGTCGTTCTCCAGCGCGCCGTGCCAGGTGGTGCCGAACACCGAGCCCGCTCGGGCGCCGTCCAGGAACGGCTGGGCGGGTGGGGTGACGGAGTCCCGGTCGACGGTGACCACCCCGTGGTGGATCTCGTAGCCGTGGACCGGCTGCCCGAGGGCCGTGCCCGTGGGTCGACCCAGGGTCTTCTCCGGGGCGAAGCGGACGTCGGTGGGCAGCAACGCGAGGCCGGGAACGGTGCCGACCCGCGACTCCACGTGGTCGGTGATGGTCCGGGCCAGCATCTGGTGCCCTCCGCAGATGCCGAGCACGGGACCGTCCCCCGCGGCGTGCCGGCGCACCGCCTCGGCGAGACCGCTCTCCCGTAGCCAGGCGAGGTCCGCGACCGTCGACCGGGTTCCGGGCAGCACGACCAGATCGGCGTCGGCGAGCTCCTCGGGCCGGGTGACGTAACGGACCAGGACCCCGGGTTCGGCGGCGAGGGCGTCGAGGTCGGTGAAGTTCGACAGTCGCGGGAGCCGGGCGACCGCCACCCGGAGCACGTCCTCGCCGTGCGGCGGTGCAGCGAGGGTGCCGCGGGTCGGCAGGTCGAGGGAGTCCTCGACGTCGAGCTCCAGCCCGCCGAGCCAGGGCAGCACGCCGAGCGTCGGGCGGCCGGTGAGCCGGGCCAGCTCGAGGAGGCCGGGCTCGAGGAGGCGGACGTCGCCGCGGAACTTGTTGACGAGGAATCCGGCGACCAGGCGCTGGTCGGCCGGCGGCATCAGCGCGACCGTTCCGTAGAGCGCGGGGAAGAGCCCGCCGCGGTCGATGTCACCGACCACGACGACCGGCAGCTGCGCGGCAGTGGCCAGGCCCATGTTCGCGATGTCGTCGCCACGCAGGTTGATCTCGGTGGGCGAACCGGCGCCCTCGCAGATCACGACGTCGAAGCGGGAGCGCAGATCGGCCAGCGAGGCGAGGACCTGCTCGAGCAGGGCGGCCTTCATCGGCCGGTAGGACAGCGCGGTCACCTCCGTGACCGCCCGGCCGAGCACGACCACCTGGCTCGAGTTGTCGCCTCCTGGCTTCAACAGCACGGGGTTCATCGCCGCCTCTGGCTCCACTCGCGCGGCGGCCGCCTGCATGGCCTGGGCGCGCCCGATCTCGGCGCCGCCGGCGGTGACCATGGAGTTGTTGCTCATGTTCTGCGCCTTGAACGGCGCCACCGAGACGCCCTGGCGCACCAGCCAGCGGCAGATGCCCGCTGTGACGATCGACTTGCCGGCGTCCGATGTGGTGCCGGCGACCAGGAGGGCCCCGCTCACGGGCGCAGCCGGGTCAGGCGGGCGGCCACCGCGAGGGCCGCGGCGCCCACCCACACCGCGCGGGAGAGCCGGACGGCCGGGCCGATGTCGGCGGGCGTGGGCGCAGGACCGGACCCCAGGGCCGGGCGGACCTCCACCCGGGATCCGTAGACGTTGCGCCCGCCCAGCCGCACCCCCAGTGCCCCGGCCATCGCTGCCTCGCACCGGCCGGAGTTGGGGCTCGGGTGGTGTGCGCCGTCGCGGAACCAGGTGCGCAGCGCCCCGCCGGCCGATCCGCCGGTGGCCGGCGCGCACGCGACGATCAGCGCGGCGGTGAGCCGGGCCGGCACCCAGTTGGCGACGTCGTCGAGTCGGGCCGCTGCCCAGCCGAAGCGCTCGTAACGCGGCGACCGATGGCCGACCATGGCGTCGAGCGTGTTCACCGCCCGGTAGCCGAGCAGCCCCGGGAGCCCTGCCACCGCACCCCAGAAGAGCGGCGCGACCGCCGCGTCCGAGGTGTTCTCGGCGACCGACTCCACGGTCGCCCGGGCCAGCCCGTCCGCCCCCAGGGCGCTCGGGTCCCGGCCCGCCAGCGCCGGCAGCGCCGCCCGGCCTGCCTCGACGTCACCGGCCTCCAGCGCGCCGCGCATGCGCCCGGCCGCCCTGCCGAGCGACGTGCCACCGAGCACCGCCCAGGTGGCCGCGGCAGCGGTGAGGGTCCGGGTCACCGGGCGCCGCCGCGTGCCCCGGTCCAGCAGCAGACCGAGCCCGGACGCCGCGCCGACCAGCCCGACGGCGTGGACGATCCCGACGGCCCGGGAGTCCCGCCAGATCCGATTCTCGAGCGCGCCGGCGACCGCGCCGAACGCGGCCACGGGGTGGTGGTGGCGGGGGTCGGCGAGCAGCAGGTCGGCGACGGTGCCCAGGGCCAGGCCGGTCGCGATCGGAGTGTCCATCGGGCTCATCGTGTCAACCGGCCTCCGGGGCCCGGTGCCTAGGATCGCCCGTCGTGCGAGGCGACGAGCGGGACGGAGCGGCGCCGGTGACCGTCGTGGGCATCGGCGCCGACGGGTGGGACGGCCTGTCGCCGACCGCCCGGTGCGCGATCGAGGACGCCCAGGTGTTGCGTGGCAGCGCCCGGCAGCTGGGGTTGGTCCCGGGCGACGTGCCGGCGGAGCGGGTGCCGTGGCCCACGCCGATGGGCCCGGCGCTGGCCGGCCTGCCGGACGCGCACCCCGGCTCCCGGGTCGTCGTCCTGGCCAGCGGCGACCCGATGCTGTCCGGGGTCGGCGCCTCCCTGGTGCGGTTGCACGGGCCGGGCTCGGTCCACGTCATCCCGCATCCCTCCTCCGTCAGCCTGGCCTGTGCACGGCTGGGCTGGGCAGTCGAGGAGACCGCCGTCGTCACCGTCGTGGGCCGCTCGCCGGACCTGGTGGCTCCGCACGTGTCGCCCGGGCGGCGGCTGCTCGTGCTCGGCTCCGACGGCGGCACGCCGGCGGGGGTCGCCGCCCTGTGCACCCGGCTCGGCTACGGCGCCAGCCACGTCACCGCGCTGGCACAGCTCGGCGGGAACGCGGAGCACGTGCTGACCGGCTCCGCCGCGGAGTGGCCGCACAGGGTCGTCGACCCGCTGGTCGTGACCGCCGTCGAGGCCGTCGCCGACGCCGGGACGGTCGCGCTGCCGACCGTGCCGGGTCTGCCCGACGACGCGTTCGAGGACGACGGCCAGCTGACCAAGCGGGAGATCCGTGCCGTGACCCTGGCCCAGCTCGTGCCCCTGCCCGGGCAACTGCTCTGGGACGTCGGCGCCGGTGCCGGGTCGATCGGCATCGAGTGGATGCGCACCCATCCGTCGTGCCGGGCGATCGCGGTCGAGGGCCACCCGGACCGGGTTCGCCGCATCGCTCGGAACGCCGCCCGCCTCGGGGTTCCCGGCCTGCGCGTCGTGGAGGGGCGCGCACCCGATGCGCTGGACGGGCTGCCCGCCCCGGACGCCGTCTTCGTGGGCGGTGGGGCGACGGCCCCGTCGCTGCTCGAGACGTGCTGGGCGTCGCTGCCGGCCGGCGGGCGGCTCGTGGCCAACGCGGTCACCGTCGAGAGCGAGGCGGTGCTGGCGGGCTGGTTCGCGCGCGTCGGTGGCGAGCTGGTGCGGATCGGCGTGCAGCGCGCACAGCCGGTCGGCTCGTTCACCGGCTGGAGGCCGGCCATGCCGGTCACGATCTTCTCCGTGGTTCGGTAGCGGCATGACCGTGCACTTCATCGGGGCCGGTCCGGGCGCCCCGGACCTGGTCACCGTCCGGGCCGCCCGCCTCATCGCCACCACGCCGGTCTGCCTCTATGCCGGTGCTCTCGTGCCGCGCGAGCTGCTCGACTCCACTCCTCCCGGTGCCCGCCTGGTCGACACCGCCGACCTGGACCTCGACCGGATCACCGCCGAACTGGTCGCGGCGCACGAGGCCGGGCTCGACGTCTCCCGGCTGCACTCCGGCGACCCGTCGATCTACAGCGCCATGGCCGAGCAGATGCGCCGGCTGGACGCCGAGGGAGTGCCCTACGAGGTCGTGCCCGGCGTCCCGGCGTTCGCTGCGGCCGCCGCGTCGCTCAAGCGCGAGCTGACGGTGCCGGGGGTCGGCCAGACGGTGATCCTCACCCGGACGTCGGCCCGCTCCACGCCGATGCCGCCGGGGGAGGATCTCGCCACGTTGGGCGCCTCGCGGGCGACGCTGGTCCTTCACCTCGCGGTGCAGCGGATCACCGAGCTGGTGCCCGAGCTGCTGCCGCACTACGGCGCCGACTGCCCGGTGGCGGTCGTCGCCCGGGCCAGCCGGGACGACGAGCTGGTCCTGCGCGGCACCCTGGCCGACATCGCGGAGCAGGTGGAGGAGGCGGGCGTGAAGCGGACCGCCGTGGTGATCGTCGGGGCCGTGCTCACCGCGGGTCAGTTCCCCGACAGCCACCTCTACTCGACGACCCGATGCCGCTAGGCGCGGCCCACCACGGTGCCGCCGCGGTCGATGACCACGACGTCCACCTCCACCGGGGCGCCGCGGAGGACGCCGATCGCGGTGTCCCGGGCATCGACCGCGACCAGGTCACCGAGCGGCAATCCGGCGGCCTGGCACTGCTGCAAGGCGTCGAGCGCGGTGTTGGCCGCCCGGACGCCGTCCACCAGCGCCGGCGAGCCACCGGCCGCGCGCACCATGGCCGCCAGCGACTCCGTCGACACCTGGGAGCGGCCCGAGTGCAGGTCGAGGTGCCCGTCGGCCAGCTTGGCCAGCTTGCCGATGCCCCCGGCGATCGTCAGCCGCGGGACCGGGTGCCGACGGAGGTACTTCAGCACGGCGCCGGCGAAGTCGCCCATGTCGAGCAGCGCGTCCTCGGGCAGGCCGTGGAGCTCGGTGACCACCCGCTCGCTGGTCGAGCCGGTGCACCCGGCCACGTGCTCGTGGCCGGCCGCCCGGGCGACGTCGATGCCGCGGCGGATGGAGTCGATCCACGACGAGCACGAGTAGGGGACGACGACGCCGGTGGTGCCGAGGATCGACAGCCCGCCGAGGATGCCGAGGCGCGGGTTCCAGGTCTTCCGCGCCAGGTCCTCGCCGTGCTCGACGGAGAGCTCGACGACGACGTCGCCGGTGCCCCCGTGCCGCGCGGCGACCGCGGCGACGTGCTCGCGGATGAACTGCCGCGGCATGGGGTTGATGGCCGGCTCCCCGACCGGCAGCGGCAGGCCCGGCTTGGTCACCGTGCCGACGCCGGGCCCGGCGCGGAAGGTGACCCCCGTGCCGGGCTCGCCGGGCGTCACCCTCGCCGAGACGAGCGCCCCGTGCGTGACGTCGGGGTCGTCTCCCGCGTCCTTGACGATGCCGACGGTGGCGGCGCCGTCCGCGAGCAGCTCCGTGGCGAGCGCGAAGGACGGGTGCAAGCCGCGCGGCAGGTCGATCGTGACGGGATCGGGGAACTCGCCGGTGAGCAGCGCCGTGTAGGCAGCGGTGGTCGCTGCGGTCGCGCAGGCGCCCGTCGTCCACCCGTAGCGCAGCCCCGTGGCGCCGTCCCGACTCACGTGATCAGCATGCCTGGCCGGTGCGCGTGACCGGCCGGGTCCTCGTGCTCGGGGGCACGGGGGAGGCCCGCCGGCTCGCCACGGCGCTGGTCGCCGAGGGGGTCGACGTGCTCACCTCGCTGGCCGGGCGGGTCGCCGACCCGGTCCTGCCACCGGGCGAGGTGCGCATCGGGGGCTTCGGCGGCGCCGACGGGCTGGTCGACTGGCTGCGGGCCCACCCGGTGCGTGCCGTGGTCGACGCGACGCACCCGTTCGCGGACGTCATGACCGCGTCGGCGGCGCGGGCGGCGGAGGCCACCGGCGTCCCGCTGCTGCGCCTGCAGCGCCCGGGGTGGACGGCACGACCCGGGGACGACTGGCGGTGGGTCGGCTCGCTGGAGGAGGCGGCCGAGGCCGTCGCAGGGTTCGGCCACGTCTTCCTCACCACCGGCCGCACCGGCCTGGCGGCCTTCGCCGGGCTGACCCAGGAGGTGGTGGTCCGCTCCGTCGACCCGCCGGAGCCGCCGCTGCCCGCGCGCACCACCGTCGTGCTCGAGCGCGGGCCGTTCAGCCTCGCCGACGAGCTCGCGCTGCTGCGCGAGCACGGGGTCGACGTCGTCGTCACCAAGGACTCGGGGGGGCACCTCACCGAGGCCAAGCTGACCGCGGCCCGCGAGCTGGGGCTGCCGGTCGTGCTGGTCCGGCGCCCGGCGCTCCCTCCCCGGGTGCCGACGGTCGCGACGGTCGAGGAGGCCCTGGCCTGGGTCCGCACTCAGCTCGGGTAGGTCCTGGGCGTCCAGACGGCGCCGCCCGCGCCCACCCGGGTGCGCGACGAGCCGATGATCAGCAGGCAGCGCATGTCGACGGTCCCGGGGTCCAGGTCGCCCAGCGTCGTCACGGTCAGCTGCTCCTCGGGCCCGCCGACGTCCCGGCCGACGACGACCACGGTGTCCGGCACCCGGACCTCCAGCAGCACCCTCTGCGCCTCGCCGAGCTGGTGCGGGCGGTGCTTGGACCGGGGGTTGTAGAGGGCGATCACCAGGTCGGCGGCGGCCGCGTGACGCAGCCGGTCGACGACGACGTCCCAGGGCTTGAGGACGTCGGAGAGCGACAGGACGCAGAAGTCGTGCCCGAGCGGGGCGCCGGCCCGTGACGCGACCGCCTGCGCGGCCGTGAGCCCCGGAACCACGCGCACCGGGACGTCCGCGAACTCGGGCTGCCCGGCCACCTCCAGCACCGCGGCGGCCATGGCGAACACGCCGGGATCCCCGCTGGACACCACCGCCACCCGCCGTCCCGACCGGGCGAGCGCCAGCGCGTGGGCGGCCCGCTCGGCCTCGACCCGGTTGTCGGTCGGGAACCGCTCCTGGCGGGGGTTCACCGGCACCCGGTCCAGGTAGGGGCCGTAGCCGATCAGCACCTCGGCGGTGGCGAGGGCGTCGGCCGCCTCGGGCGTCGTCCAGTGGCGCGCGCCGGGGCCGAGACCCACCACGACCACCTCGCCGGCTGCCTGGTCGCCGGCGGCGTGCCGGTCCGCCAGAGGCAGGTCGTCGGTCAGCGGGCTGGGCAGCAGGGCCAGCGAGAAGTACGGGACGCTCGCCGGATCCACCTCGGCGAGGGGCATCGCCCGCTGCCGGTCGGTCGTCGCGCGCTCGACGTAGAGAGCGCGGTCGAGGACACCGGCGCGCTCGCAGGCCTCGCGGACCTGGGGGAACGTGCGCCCGAGCTTCATCACCGCCGCCGAGTCCGTCGTCGACAGCCACTCGGTGAGCTCGTCGGCGCCCAGCGTGCCGGGCAGGACGGTGAGCACCTCGTCGCGTTCGACCAGCGGCCGTCCGACGGCCGCCGCGGCTCCGCTGACGCTGGTCACGCCGGGGACGACCTCGGTCGGGTACCGGTGTGCGAGCCGCTTGTGCATGTGCATGTACGAGCCGTAGAAGAACGGATCGCCCTCGGCGAGGACGACGACGTTCCGCCCGGCGTCCAGGTGGGCGGCCAGCCGCGCGGCGGCGGCCTCGTAGAACTCGTCGATGGCGCCCTGGTAGCCGCCGGGGTGGTCCGTGCTCTCGGTCGTGACCGGGTAGACGAGCAGCTCCTCGACCTGGCCCTCGCGCAGGTAGGGCGCGGCGATCCCGCGGGCGACCGACCGGCCGTGCTGCGCGGCGTGGAAGGCCACGACGTCCGCTGCGCCGATCAGCCGGGCGGCCTTCACCGTGACCAGCTCCGGGTCGCCGGGGCCGAGCCCGACCCCGTACAGGCGGCCGCTCATGCCTGCTGCCCGCTCATTCGACGTCGCTCGCGATCGCGTTCACGGCCGCGGCGGTGATCGCGCTGCCACCCCGGCGGCCGCGGACCACGAGGAAGTCGAGGTCGGAGGCGGCGAGGGCGTCCTTCGACTCGACGGCGCCGATGAACCCGACCGGGATGCCGATTACGGCGGCCGGCCGGGGAGCTCCCGAGGCCACCATCTCCAGCAGGTGGAAGAGCGCGGTGGGGGCGTTGCCGATGGCGACGACCGCGCCGTCGAGGCGGTCGCCCCAGAGCTCCAGCGCTGCGGCGGTGCGGGTGGTGCCCAGCTCGGCGGCCAGCGCGGGGGTGCGCGGGTCGTTCAGCGTGCAGAGCACCTCGTTGTCCTTCGGCAGCCGGCGCCGGGTGATGCCGGAGGCGACCATCTGGGCGTCGCAGAGCACGGGCGCGCCGCGTTCGAGCGCCGCGCGCGCGCGTCCGACCACGGCTGCGGAGAAGGCCAGGTCCTGCACGAGGTCGACCTGCCCGCAGGCGTGGATCATGCGCACCGCCACCCGGGCGACGTCCTCGGGCAGGGCGCCGAGATCGGCCTCGGCCCGGATGGTGGCGAACGACTGCCGGTAGATCTCGGCGCCGTCCTTCTCGTACTCGTACCTCTGCTCGGACATCGGCGAGGAGGCTACGTGCCGCTCCCGATCCGGTAACCCTGGCCGGTGGCGACCACGTCGACGACCTGTCCCGACGGGCGCCCGCAGCGTCGCCCGCAACCTGCCCAGTGCTGGCGCGCACCCGCCGCGGGCAGCGTCCCGGCGGTGACCGCGGCTGACGCGTCGGCCCGCACGTCGGCCAGCGATCTCGCGCAGCCGGGCCGCCCCGCGCACGCGGTCACCCGGAGCCAGGCGCTGTCGGGGTCCAGCACGAGCCCGGCAGCCGAGAGCTCGGCCGCCGCCGACGCGTCCGGCAGATCCGGGACGACGACGCTGCGCCAGGGTGTCAGCTGGAGGTCGCCCACGGCGGAGCGCGCGAGCAGCTCCACCTGCGCCGCCGTGAGCCGGCCCAGCGGGACGACGGCGACGACCGCGGTGCGGCCGTCGTCCTGGGCGACCGCGCCCGCGGGGCCGGTGCCCGGTGCTGAGGGGACGGCGACCGCCGCTGAGCCGGCCGCGCCGAGGCG
Source organism: Blastococcus sp. CT_GayMR20 (assembly GCF_004570345.1). Next base: position 10,339 of record NZ_SPQM01000154.1, read on the forward strand.
GGCGGCGATCCGGGCCGGTCCCTCGTCCAGTTCGGCGACGCGCCAGGCGGTGCCGCCCTGCTGGTCCCGCACGTCGTGGAAGGCGCGGGTGGCGGCGAGCGCGAGCGCGACCGCGCCGTCGGGACCGGTGCGCAGCCCGGAGTCGGATCCGGCGAGCAGCAGGGCCACGGTCCCGCCGTCGAGGGCCAGCAGCCCGACGTCGGCACCCAGTCCGGCCACGTCGCCTCGACCGTCGTCGAAGGCGGCGAGGAACCGGCCGGGC
>NZ_SPQM01000155.1 GCF_004570345.1 Blastococcus sp. CT_GayMR20
GTCGAGGCCTACGAGGTCGCGCTCGACGCCGGCGAGCCCGACGCGTGGCGCAACCTCGGCAAGGTCCTCGAGGACCTCGGCGACCTCGCCGGCGCCATGCGCGCCTACCGGGGCGCGGTCGAGGCGGGTGACCTCGAGGGCGGGCTGCAGCTGGCCTTCCTCCTCCGCGAGCAGGGTGAGCGGCAGGCAGCCATGGACGTCGCCATGGAGATCGCCGCGATGGGTGACCAGGAGGCCGCGGCCGTCGTCGCCTGCTGGCGGTGGTGCGCCACCCTCGACCCCTCGCTCGAGCCGGATCTGCGCATCGGGGCCGACCACTTCCCGGCCGCCCGCGCGGACCTCGCCCACCTGCTCCGCGAGACCGGCCGCCCCGACGAGGCCCGGTTCGTGCTCGAGAAGGGCGCCAAGCTGGGCGAGGCCGTGGCCTGGCTGCCGCTCGGCAACTTCTACGCCGACGAGATGGCGGACGACGAGGCGGCGGAGGAGGCCTACCGCGGGGGGATCGCCGCGGGCGAGGCCTACTGCCACCACAACCTCGCCGTCCTGCTGGCCGAGCGCGGTGACTTCGACGGCGCCGTCGAGCAGTTCCGCCTCGGCGCCGCCGCCGGCGACCAGCTTGCGGCCGACGCCCTCCGGGAGCTCGAACGCGGCTGAAGGACGGGGCCGTAGCGTGCCCGTTACACGGGAGCCGGATACTCGGCCCGTGTCCGAAGCCACCGTGGACGTCGCCGACCTCCGCCACTCCGGGAATCCCGATGCGGCCGGTCGCGCCGACGACGCGCCCCTCCGCGACGACATCCGCCTGCTCGGTCGTGTCCTCGGCGAGGTCATCGGCTCGCAGGCCGGGCAGGACGTGCTCGACCGGGTGGAGTCCACCCGCGTCGAGGCGTTCAAGATCCGCCGCTCGGAGGTCGACCGGGCCCAGCTCGCGAAGCAGCTCTCCAGCCTGGACATCCGCTCCTCCAACCACCTCATCCGGGCCTTCAGCCACTTCTCCGTGCTGGCCAACCTGGCCGAGGACATCCACCACGAGCGCCGCCGCCGGTTCCACCGTCGCGAGGGTTCGCCGCCGCAGGCCGGCAGCCTCGCCGCCACGATGGCGCTGCTGGACCAGGCCGGCCTCGAGGCCGACGCCGTCGCCCGCGAGCTGACCGGCGCCCTGGTCTGCCCGGTCGTCACCGCCCACCCGACCGAGGTGCGCCGCCGGACCATCTCGCAGGTCCAGCGGCACATCACCGACCTCATCCGGCAGCGGGACCGGGCCGCCAGCGGCGAGATCGACGACGACCGGTGGTCGGCGGAGCTGTGGCGCTCGGTGCTCACCCTCTGGCAGACGGCGCTGCTGCGGCTGTCCCGCCTGCGGCTGCAGGACGAGATCGACGAGGCGCTGCGCTACTACGACCTCTCCCTGTTCGAGGTCGTGCCGGCCATCAACGCCGAGCTGCGCAGTGCCCTGAACGAACGCTGGCCCGACGCCGGCCTGCTCTCCCGCCCGATGCTGCTGCCCGGCAGCTGGATCGGCGGCGACCGCGACGGCAACCCCTTCGTCACCGCGGACGCGCTCAAGCGCGCCACCAGCCGGCAGGCCGAGACCGCGCTGAGCCACCACCTGGCGGAGCTGCAGGCGCTCGGCGCCGAGCTGTCGATGTCCGACCGGCTGGTCACGCCGACGCCGGAGCTGTACCGCCTCGCCGAGGCCTCCCGGGACGACTCCCCGTTCCGCGCCGACGAGCCGTACCGCCGGGCGCTGATCGGCATCTACGCCCGCCTGACCGCGACCGCCCGCGCCGTGCTGGGCCGCTCGCCCGGCACCGCCCCCGAGCACGAGCTGCCCGCGTACGGGTCGCCCGACGAGCTGCGGGCCGACCTCGACGTCGTCGACGCCTCGCTGCGCACCCACGGCGCCGGCTCCCTCGCCGACGACCGCCTGCGCCGGCTGCGGGAGGCCGTCGAGGTCTTCGGGTTCCACCTGTGCGGGCTGGACATGCGGCAGAACTCCGCCGTCCACGAGGTGGTGATCGCCGAGCTGCTCAGCTGGGCCGGCGTCTGCGAGGACTACACCGCGCTGGACGAGGCGGCCCGGGTCGAGCTGCTGTCCGGCGAGCTCAGGATGCGCCGTCCCCTCGTGCGGCCGGAGGCCGAGCTCTCCGAGACGACGCGGGGCGAGCTCGACGTCCTGCTGGCCGCCGCGGAGCAGGTGGCCCTGCTCGGCCCGCGGACCATCCCGAACTACGTGATCAGCATGTGCGAGTCGGTCAGCGACGTCCTCGAGGTCGCGATCCTGCTCAAGGAGGTCGGCCTGCTGGACCCGGGCGCCGCGTCCTCTCCCGCCCACCCAGGGCCGACCTCGTCCGTCGGCATCTCGCCGCTCTTCGAGACCATCGACGACCTCAAGGCCGCCGGCACCACGCTGTCGGCGATGCTCGACCAGCCGCTGTACCGCGCGCTGCTGGCGTCGAGGGGCGACGTCCAGGAGGTCATGCTCGGCTACTCCGACAGCAACAAGGACGGCGGCTACCTCGCCGCCAACTGGGCGCTGTACCGGGCCGAGCTCGACCTCGTCGAGGTGTCCCGCAGCGAGGGCATCCGGCTGCGGCTGTTCCACGGTCGGGGCGGCACCGTCGGGCGCGGGGGCGGCCCGAGCTACGAGGCGATCCGCGCCCAACCGCCGGGCGCCGTCGCCGGGGCACTGCGGATCACCGAGCAGGGCGAGGTCATCGCCGCCAAGTACGCCGACCCCGACCTCGCCCGCCGCAACCTCGAGGCCCTCGTCGCGGCCACCCTCGAGGCGAGCCTGCTCGACATCGAGGGGCTCGGGGACGACGCCGAACCGGCCTACGCGCTGCTCGACGACCTGGCCGCCCGCGCGCAGCGGGCCTACCGGGCGCTGGTGCACGACACCCCCGGCTTCGTGGAGTGGTTCCGCGCCGCGACGCCGATCAGCGAGCTGGGCGAGCTGAACATCGGCAGCCGGCCGCCGTCGCGCAAGGCGGGCAACTCCATCGCCGACCTGCGCGCGATCCCGTGGGTGTTCAGCTGGTCGCAGGCACGCATCATGCTGCCCGGCTGGTTCGGCACGGGGACGGCACTGGAGTCATGGGTCGACGGCGACGACGACAAGCTCGCCCACCTGCAGGAGCTGCACCGGACCTGGCCGTTCTTCCGCACCGTGCTCTCGAACATGGGCATGGTGCTGGCCAAGACCGACCTCGGCCTCGCCGCGCGCTACGCGGAGCTGGTGCCGGACGAGGACCTGCGGGCGCGGGTGTTCGACCAGATCACCGCCGAGCACGAGCGCACCTGCCGGATGCTGCTGGCGATCACGGGGGACGACGAGCTGCTCGCCGACAACCCGTCGCTGGCCCGCTCGATCCGCAACCGCTTCCCGTACCTGGAGCCGCTGCACCACCTGCAGGTGGAGATGCTGCGCCGGCGCCGCGGCGGTGACGACGACGAGCTCACCCGCCGCAACATCCAGCTGACGATCAACGGCATCGCGACCGCCCTGCGCAACAGTGGGTGATCCCGAGCTGCGGCCGGTGGTCTCCACCGCCGGGCTGACCGCGGCGGCGGAGCGGCTCAGCCTGCCCGCGGCGGCGCTGGCGCCCGCCCTGGTCGAGCCCGGCACCCGGCTGCTCGCCGACGGGGCGGGCAACGCCGCGTTGCTGCGCCGTCAGTGGGCGGGCGACGGGACCGCCGAGGCCGTGGTGCTGCACCGTGCCGGGGTCCATCTCGAGCACCCGAGCGTGCAGGCGACCGCGGCGGCGTGGGGGTGCGACTCCGTGTGCCACGCCTCCACGGGCCGGTCGGTGGCGGTCCGCCCGCCGGCGGATGACGCGCCGCTGACCGACCGCTTCCGGCACCTCGCCGCACTCGCCGCCACCCGGGTGGAGATCGCCGTCGCCCTGGCACGCGACGCGGGTGGGGAGCGCACGAAGCGCGACGGCAGCCCGGTCGTCGCCGCCGACGAGGCCGCCCATGCCGCCGCGGCGGGGGTGCTCCGGCAGCTCGGCGTGCCGGTGCTCAGCGAGGAACGCCCGGACCGCCCGGTCGACGAGGGTGCACCGTGGATGGTGCTGGACCCGCTCGACGGCACCGGCAATTTCTCCGCGGGGATGCCGCCCTGGGCCTTCTCCGCCGCGCTGGTCACCGCGGGACGGCCGGTCGCGGGGCTGGTCGCCGACCTGTCCTCCGGGCGCCGGTGGGAAGCCGCCGAGGACGCCGGCGCGTGGCGGGACGGCGTCCCGGTGCGGCCCCGGCCCGGCAGCACCGTCGTGGTGCCGAGCGCCCCCGGAAGTGGCACCGTCGTCGTCCCCTCGACGGCCCGGCGGGTGCGGATCAGCGGCTGCACCGCGCTCGACCTGTGCCTGGTCGCGGACGGCTCGGCCGCGGCCTGGCACGACGTCGACCGCAGCGGCACCCGCGTGCACGACGTCGCCGGCGGGCTGGCCGTGCTGTTCGCCGCGGGCGGGGCCGCGCTCACCCCGGACGGCGAACCGCTCGTGCTGCACCCCGACACCACCACGAAGATCCGCTTCGTGGCCGCACCCACCGCCGCGGCCGCGCTCGAGCTGCTGGCCGCCGTCGCCGGCTGATCAGCGGGCGGCGGCCGCCCGCACGGCGGCGAGCAGCGACTCCCGCTCGTGCATCGTGGTCCTGGCCCGGCCCTTCGTGGCGCCGAGCGCGATCTCTGCCGCGTCGATCGCCCGCCAGTCGTCGAGCAGTACCGGCTCGGCGCCCCGGGAGATGAGCTCCTCCACCAGGTCACCGACCGGTCCCTCCGTCCGCAGCACCCCCTCGGCGGCGTCGGCGAGCAGCCCGGCGACGGTCTCGCGTGCGTCGTGCTTGTTCGTGCCGACGACGCCGCTGGGTCCCCGCTTGATCCAGCCCGCGACGTACTCGCCGATCGACGTCCGGCCGTCGCGCTGCACGCGCCCCTCCTCGTTGGGCACGGTGCCGGAGCGCTCGTCCACCGGCAGCCCGGGCAGCGGCAGCCCGCGGTAACCGACGGAACGGACGACGAGATCGGCGGGCAGCACGCTGAGCTCGCCGGTGCCCATCACCCGGCCGTCGCCGTCCACGGCGGTGCGCTCGACCTCCACGCCCGCGACCCGGTCCTCGCCCAGGAGCCGCACCGGCCGGCCGAAGAACCGCAGGTGCACGCGGGCGCGGCCCGGGGTGGGCTCGTGGTCGACCCAACCCCGGAGGACCGCGAGGTTGCGGGTGACGTTGCGGTCCGTGGCCGCCCGCGCCTCGCTGCCGGGGTCGAGTTCGAGGTCGGCCGCGTCCACCAGGACGTCCGCGCCCTCGAGCTCGCCGAGCTCGCGCAGCTCCTGGGTCGTGAAGCTGGCCTGTGCGGGACCGCGCCGGCCGAGGATCGTGACCTCCTCGACCGGCATCGCGGCGAGCACGTCGAGCACGTGCTGCGGCATGTCGGTCGACTCGAGCTCGGGGGCGGTGCGGGCCAGGACGCGGCCGACGTCCAGGGCCACGTTGCCGACGCCCACCACGACGACCGACCGAACCCCGGCCAGCGCCGCCTCGACGCGCTCCCGCGGGGCGTCGGGGTGGCCGGTGTACCAGGCGACGAGATCGGTCGCGGCCAGGCTGCCGGGCAGGTCCTCGCCCTCGATGCCGAGGTGCCGGTCGACCGAGGCGCCGTAGGTGTAGATGACCGCGTCGACGTGCCGGCGCAGCTCCTCGAGGGAGATGTCCACGCCGACGTCGACGTTCCCGACGAACCGCACGAGCGGGTCCTCGAGGGCCCGGTGGAGGGTGTCGCGGATGGCCCGCATCTTCGGGTGGTCGGGCGCGATGCCGTGCCGCACCAGGCCGAATGGGGTCGGCAGCCGGTCGATCAGGTCGACGGCGACCGGGACGGCGTCCTGCCGGGTGAGGGCCTCGGCGGCGTAGATGCCCGCCGGCCCGGCGCCCACGACGGCGACGCGGAGCGGGCGGTCCGCCGACGGGGGAGAGGTCGAACCGTCGAGGGACACGACTGGCATCCTCACCCCGCCGGGCCCGTTGCACCAGATCACGGGCCCGATCCGCTGCAATCGCCGTCCCAGGAGGCCCTCGTGCCCGTCGTCGTCGTCGCCACGATCACCCCGCTGCCCGAGCACCTGGACGCGGTCCGGGAGGCGCTGCTCGCCGCGGTGCCCGCGGTCCACGCGGAACCCGGGTGCGAGCTGTACGCCGTGCACGAGGACGACGTCGGGTTCGTGATGGTCGAGCGCTGGGCGGACGCCGACGCGCTGCGGGTGCACGGGAAGGCCGACGCGCTCACGACGCTGGGCGGCGTCCTGGCCGGCAAGCTGGCCGCCGCCCCGGAGGTCCGCCGGCTGTCCGCGGTCCCGGCCGGCGAGCCCGGGAAGGGCGCGCTCTAGGTCAGACGCAGGAGAAGTTGCGGTCCAGGTTGTTCTGGACGTACTGCGTCAGCGTCACGCGGCCCCCGGGGACCAGCGGCGGCTTCCGGCAGGCGGCGCGCGCCCCGTCCAGGCTGGTGGAGCCCGCGAGCCAGCTGTCGCGGCCGGCGAGGTTGCTGGTGGCCGGCACCGAGCCGACGATCTGCGCCCACTGCTGGTTGGTCGAGTAGATGCCGACCCGGGCGCCGCTCGCGACGAGGTGGGCGGTCATCCCCTCCAGCGTCGCCCGGTTGCGCGCCAGCGCGTCGGCGGAGCCGGTCTGCCAGCTGTTCATCGTCTCGACGTCGAGCCACCAGGTGTACCGGGCCGGGGTGCCGTCGACCCGGGCCTCGCGGGCGGCGGGCGTGAAGAACGAGACGATGCTGTTCTGCGCGCGCTCCCAGCCGTACTGCCACGAGCACGCCGACGAGTTGGTGCCGTCGCACAGGCCGTAGGGGGTCGCGCCGGTCCTCGGCCAGGTGGTGACCTGACCGAGCAGCTGACCGGGGTTCGCGGTGTTCAGGTAGAGCTGGGCAACCGGCTGGCTGCGCACAGCGCCGGAGGAGCCCCAGGCCCAGGTGAGCTGGGCGCTCAGGCAGGGGTTGGCCCGCGTCGACAGGCCGCCGTTGACGCCGATGACCGCGAAAGCGCGGTCGCGCGGGAGGGAGGAGCCGCACTGCGGGTACGACACGTCGTAGCCGACCGTCGTCGGTGCCGCCGACGCGATCCCGGGCGCGGCGAGGAGCGCCGCCGCCAGCGTGAGGACGACGACGACCACGGAGCGCAGCGCACGGGTCATCGGCGGCGAAGGTACACGCGCGCGCCGCGAACAGGGTGGGCCGAAGCGGAAGTCATCAGTGACCTCGCGGTCAGTGTGCCTGGCAGACCGGGCACCAGTACAGGTTCCTGCCCGCCATCACGTCGGTGCAGACCTCCGACCCGCAGATCCGGCACGGCAACCCGGTGCGCCGGTACACGTAGTGCGCGTCGTCGCGCTGTACGGCACCGCGGCGGCGGGACCGGTCCTCCGGACGGGTCGTCACGATCCGGCCCATCCGCACCCCGGCGCGCATGAGGGTGACGAGGTCGGCCCACATCCTGCCCCACAGGACCTCGTCCACGGACCGGCCCGGGCGGAACGGCGAGACCCCGTGCCGGAACAGCAGCTCGGCCCGGTAGACGTTGCCGACGCCCGCCAGCACGGACTGGTCCATCAGCAGTGCGCCGATCGCCGTCCGGCTGGCGCCGATCCGCCGGTGCGCGACCCGGCCGTCCGCGCGCGGGCGGAGGGGGTCGGGCCCCAGGCGCGCCAGGATCGACCGGACCTCCGGAGCCGTCAGCACCTCGCACGCCGTCGGTCCGCGCAGGTCGGTCCACACACCGATCCCGGCCGGCCCGTCGGCCTCCCACCGCATCCGCAGCGCGCCCCTGGCCGGCGGCGGGGGCCCGGTGCCGGTGGTGAAGGAGCCGTAGAGGCCGAGGTGCACGTGCAGGGTGTCGCCGCCGAAGTCGGCGAACAGGTGCTTGCCGTAGGAGGACACGTCCTCGAGCACCCGGCCGTCGAGCAGGGCTGCGCCGGCCTCGAAGCGCCCCTGCGGACTGGTGACGTTCACCGGTCGCCCCGCGAACAGCTCCGACTGCTCGCGGGCCAGGCGGTACAGGGTGTGCCCCTCAGGCACCGGTCCTCCGGAGTTCCGGCCGGGTCACCGGGACCGGGCCTGTTCGTAGCGGTCGAGCGCGACCAGCCGCTCGGCCGCGTGGTCCACGATCGGCTCGGGGTAGCCCGGCGGCGGGCCGTCCGGGGCGAGCCACGGCTCGTGCACGAGCTTCGTGGGGACGTCGCGCAGTTCCGGCACCCAGCGGCGGACGTAGGCGCCGTCGGGGTCGAACTCCTTGCCCTGGCGCGTCGGGTTGAAGACCCGGTAGTACGGCGAGGCGTCGGTGCCGGTGCCGGCGACCCACTGCCAGCCGTGGTTGTTGCTGGCGAGGTCGCCGTCGACCAGGTGCTGCAGGAAGTGGCGGGCCCCCCGCTGCCACGGCAGGTGCAGGTCCTTGACGAGGAACGACGCGACGACCATGCGCACCCGGTTGTGCACGTAGGCCTCGCCGAGGAGCTGGCGCATCCCCGCGTCGACGATCGGGAAGCCGGTGCGGCCCTGCGCCCAGGCGGTGAAGTGCGCGTCGGCCTCCGGGCCGCCGTCGACCTCGATGGCGCCCGTGCGCGGGTCCAACGCCTCCCGGGTGGACTCCGGCCGGTGCCAGACGACGTCGGCGTAGAACTCCCGCCAGGCGAGCTCGGTGGTGTAGCGGCGGACGGCCTCGCCGTCTGCCTCGGCGAGGTCCGCCAGCAGCGTGCGGGGGTGCAGGCAGCCGTACTTGAGGTAGGCCGACAGCCGGCTCGTGCCGTCGGTGCCGGGCAGGTTCCGGGTCGCCTCGTAGCCCGGCAGCCGCTCGTCGCGGAACGACTGCCAGGCCTGCTGCGCGGCCGCCTCGCCGGCCGGCGGCAGCTGTACGCCGCCGAGGTCGGGTCCGGCCGGCAGGTCGTCGGAGGGGACGCCGGCGAGCCACGGTGGCGCGTCGGGCCTCGCGGCCGGGCCCCGCCACCCGTGGTGGCGCCAGGCGCGCGCGAACGGGGTGAAGACCGTGAACCGGCTGCCGTCGCTCTTCGTGACCCGGCCTGGCGTCACGGCGTACGGGGACCCGGTCCGCACGAGGGGGACGTCGCCGAGCGCCTGCTCGACCGCACCGTCGCGTCGCCGCCCGTACGGCCCGGCGTCGGCCGAGATGTGCACGCTCGTGGCGCCGACCTCGCGGACCAGACCGGGCAGGACCTCGGCGGGGCTCCCGTGCCGCAGCACGAGCGCGTCACCGGTCGCCGTCCGCAGGTGGGCGAGGCAGTCGAGCAGGAACCGGCGGCGGGGGGCGCCCGAGGGCTCCCAGAGCCGGGGATCGAACACGAAGACCGGCAGGACGGCGCCGTCCCGGCCCGCGGCGTCGATCGCGGCGAGCAGGGCGGGATGGTCGGAGAGGCGGAGGTCGCGGCGGAACCACAGCAGCGACGTCGGCACCTGCGGAGCGTAGGCAGCCCGGGCGGCACCCGCAGATCCCGCAGGTCAGCGGGCCGCGGTCTCCAGGCCGAAGTGCGGCCGGTCGGAGGGGGCGACGAGGTCGATGTGCTCGGGATGCTGCTGGATGTAGTGCCGGACGAAGGAGCAGTAGGGGAGGACGGTCAGACCGCGCTCCCGGGCTGCGTCGAGGACGCCTGCGACGAGCGCCGTCCCGATCCCGCGGCCGCCCATGCTGGGGTCGACCTCGGTGTGCGGGAGGGTCATCGTGGTCCCGTCGACGTGATAGCTGGCCAGGCCGACGACGCGGTCGCCGACCCTGACCTCGAAGCGTCCCTTCTCAGGGACGTCCACCACCTTCGTGTCCATCGTTGCCGTCCTTCCGTCGTCCCCCGGCGCCATTGCTGGGCCTTGACGTGTACCCGCACGGTAACCCCGAACACCGCCCATGGCCGTACCTCCTGGTGACGAGTCGGGTGTGGCGGTTGTTCCCCGGACCGCGAATCGACGTGTGCGGAGCGTCTACGCGGCGCGCTCGGAGCTGAGCCTCTCGACGAGGTGCTCGACCGAGGAGGTGAGCAGCAGTTCGACGGGATCCGGCCCCAGCCCGGTCAGGTCCAGGGAATGCCCGCGCTCGGCCAGCGCGGCCGACAGGTCCTGCTCGCGGCCGCCCACCCGCAGGGCCCGCAACAGGGTCTCGGGCGCGGAGCTGGGGACCGTCGACACGTGGAGGAGCGTGAGGCCGGTCGTATCCGAACCCGCCACCTCGGGCACCAGCAGCACGAGACGACCGTCGAACGCGCCCCGGATGAGCCGCGGCACCCGCGTCTGCAGGACCCGTCGCTTCGACCCGGAGGGCGGCGTCCTGCTGAGGTAGCGACTCGGCAGGCCCTCGCTCGTCCCTGTCTGGGAGACGACCTGTAGGGCCGGCGTGCCCTGCTCCTCGGAGAAGCGGTAGCGGGTTGCGCCCATCGGGGTCGCGAGGACGGGTGCCCACGCCCGCAGGGCGTCCAGGGTGGCGTAGTTCAGCGCCTGCAGGTCGACGCCGAG
>NZ_SPQM01000156.1 GCF_004570345.1 Blastococcus sp. CT_GayMR20
TTGCGCGCGGGCGCGGCGGCACGCGCGCGGGCAGGCGCAGCCGACGCGAGAGGCGAGGAGAAGTCGGCGGGGGCGACGTCCTCGTCGTCCGCGCGGGCCGGGGCGGGCACGGGGACGGAGGGACGGGCCGGCTCCGGCGCGACCTCGGCGACGTACCGCTCGGTGGCGAAGAACCCGAGCACGCCTCCGGAGCGGACGCGCCGGACGCCGACCACCCGGGCCTGGGGACCGAACTGCTCGCGCGCGGCGGCGATCGCGTCGTCGCGCGAGGCAGCCTCAACGGATCGCAACGGCACCGTTCACAACTCCCAGCGACTCGATCTGCGCTGTCCGGGAGACCTCCGCGTAGGAGATCACCGGAAGCCGGGGCAGGACCTGGCGCATCAGGCGCGCGAGTGCGGCGCGCACCTGGGGCGAGCACACCAGGACCGGGGACAGGCCGGACCTCTCGGCCTCCTCGAGCAGGCCGCTGCAGCCGTGCACCAGGGCGTCGATCCCGCCCGCGTCGAGCGCCAGGACCTGCCCGGCGTCGCTCTGCCGGACCGACTCGAGGAGCCGCTGCTCGAACCCGGGCTCGAGGGTGAAGACGTGGAGGCGCTCGTCAGGCGTCACGTACGGATGGCTGATCGCCGAGCCCAGAGCCGCCCGTGCCGCCTCGACCAGACCGTCGAGATCGGTGGACGTCTTCGCACGTACAGAGAGTGCCTCGAAGATGCGCACGAGGTCCCGGATCGACACACCCTCTTCGAGCAACGCGTGCAACACGCGTTGCACCTCTCCCAGGGTGAGCAGGGTGGGCGTCAGTTCCTCGACGACGACGGGGTGCGTCCGGCGGACCATCTCGACCAGCAGGCGCACGTCCTCGCGGCCGAGCAGGTCGGCCGCGTTCTGGCGGACGACCTCCGCGAGGTGCGTCGTGATGACCGACGAGCGGTCGACGACGGTCGCGCCGGCCATCTCGGCCTGCCGCTGCAGCTCCACGGGGACCCACTTGGCGGCCAGCCCGAAGACCGGCTCCCGCGTCGCCTTGCCAGGGATGCCGTCGAGGTTGTCGCCGATCGCCAGGATGGTGCCGGCGGGCGAGATGCCCTTGGCGGCGGGGACGCCGTTGAGCCAGATGACGTACTGCGAGCCGGGCAGGTCGAGGTTGTCCCGGGTGCGGACCAGCGGGATGACCAGGCCGGTGTCCATGGCGACCTTCCGGCGCAGCGCCTTCACCCGGTCGAGCAGGTCGCCGCCGCGCGCGGGGTCGACCAGGTCCACCAGGTCGAAGGCCACCTCGAGCTCCAGCGGGTCGACCCGCATCTTCTCGGCGATCGCCTCGGGGGAGTCCGGCTTGGGCTCGTTCTCCAGCGCGGCGGCCGCGGCCTCGGCCTCGTCGTCGACCACGGGCGCCTCGGTCATCCGGGACGCCATGAAGAGGAAGGCGCCACCGATGATCAGGAACGGCAGCTTCGGGAGGCCGGGGATGAGGCAGAGCGCGACCGCGGCGCCACCGGCGATCCGCATGGGCTGCTTGAACCGCCCGAGCTGCGCCAGCAGGTCGGACCCCATGTCGCCCTCGGTGGCCGACCGGGTGACGATGATGCCGGTCGCGGTGGACATCAGCAGCGCCGGGATCATGGAGACCAGGCCGTCGCCGACGGTCAGCAGCGAGAACGTGGAGACCGCCTCGCCGGGCTCCATGCCGCGCTGCATGACACCGATGGCGAAGCCGCCGATCAGGTTGACCAGCGTCACGATGATGCCGGCGATGGCGTCGCCCTTGACGAACTTGGACGCACCGTCCATCGAGCCGTAGAAGTCCGCCTCCGCGGTGACCTCGTGGCGGCGCCTGCGGGCCTGTGCCTCGTTGATCAGGCCGGCGTTGAGGTCGGCGTCGATCGCCATCTGCTTACCGGGCATGGCGTCGAGGGTGAAGCGGGCACCGACCTCGGCCACGCGGCCGGCACCGTTGGTGATGACGACGAACTGGACGATGGTCAGGATCAGGAAGATCACCAGACCGACGACCAGCGAGCCGCCGATCACGAAGTGCCCGAAGGCCTCGATGACCTTGCCGGCGTAACCGTCGGTGAGCACCAGACGGGTCGAGGAGACGTTCAGCGACAGCCGGAAGAGGGTGGCCACGAGGAGCAGTGACGGGAAGACGGCGAAGTCCAGCGGCTTCTTGATCTGCATCGCGACCAGCAGGATCAGCAGCGACGCGGTGATGTTGACCGCGAGGAGCATGTCGATCAGCGCCGCGGGCAGCGGCACCACCAGCATGAGGACGATCGCGACGACGCCGATCGGCACGGCCGTCTTGCCCATGCCCTTCACGCGCCCGCTCCGGCGTCGCTGGACAGGGGCTGGCTCACGCCTCTCTCATCGGCAGCCCCGCGCGCCCTCGGTACCGGGGGTCGCGCTAGGCGGGTGCCGGCGTGCGCCGCCGTCCGGCCTTGGGCAGACCGTCGACCGCCGGCGCCTCGAAGCCGGGACGGTGGAAGCCGCCCTTCACGCCGCGCGCGCCCAGGTGCATGACGAAGGCCAGCACCCGCGCGACCGCGGTGAACAGCTGCGCCGGCACCTCCTGGCCGAGCTCGCAGGAGGCGTGCAGCGCCCGGGTGAGCGGGATGTCCTGGACCAGCGGCACGTGCGCCTCGGCTGCGATCTCACGCAGCTTCGTCGCCACCTCGCCGGCGCCCTTCGCGACGACCCGGGGCGCCCCCTTCGACGGGTCGTACTTCAGGGCCACGGCGTAGTGGGTCGGGTTGACCAGCAGGACGTCGGCGTCGGCGACCTCGCTCATCATGCGGTTGCGCGACATCGACATCTGGACCCCCCGACGGTGGGCCTTCATGTGCGGGTCACCCTCGGCCTGCTTGTTCTCCTGGGTGATCTCGTACTTGCTCATCTTCAGCTGCTTCATCGTCTTCATGCGGACGACGACGTAGTCGGCGACGGCGATGACCAGGCCGGTGACCGCGACCACGCGGAACATCAGGATCGCCGAGTCGGTGAAGGTGGCGGCCACCGCCGACAGGGGCAGCGCGCCGGCCGAGGCGACCAGCGCCTGCGCCCGGTCGCTGGTGACGATGACGACCGTGCCGAGGGCCGCCGTCTTGATGAGGGCCTTGACCGACTCCCAGAGCCCCTGGGTGCCGAACATCTTCTTGATGCCGGGGAAGGGGTTGAGCTTCTTCAGCGTCGGCTTCATCGCCTTGGTGGCGAAGGTGACGCCACCCTGCGCGGCCGCGGCCGCGGTGCCCACGACCATCATTGCCAGCGACAGGGGCAGCACGGTCATCATGAACGCCGTCAGCGCCTGCCCGAGGAGGATCGACAGCGCGGCCGGCTCGGGGTTGGACGCCACCGAGCCGATCTGCACGAACAGCTGCTGCACCTCCTCGAACGCATTGCTCACGAGCATGGGCAGCAGCACGCTGGCCGTCGCCACGCCCAGCCACGTACCCAGCTCCTGGGTACGTGGGATCTGCCCCTCCTTGCGCGCCTTCTTCAGGCGCTGGGGAGTCGGCTTCTCGGTCTTCTCACCACCGGGACCGTCCTTGGCCACGGATCAGCCGCTCCGGAGCGAGACCATGGCCCGGGCGGCGTGCTCCATCAGGGAGTCGAGCGCCGGCGGGAGCAACGGGAACGTCAGTCCCAGCATGGTCAGGGTCAGGAGGATCTTCACCGGGAAGCCGAACGCGAAGATGTTCAGCGCGGGCGCGGCCCGGCTCAGCAGCGCGAGCGCGACGTCGGCGAGCAGCAGCACCGCCACCATCGGCCCGGCGATCTGCAGCGCGGCCAGGAACATCATCGAGAACGCCGTCATCAGCACCGCGGCGATCTGGTCGGTGGGCACGTCACCGCCCACGGGCAGGCCGACGTAGGACGTCGCGAAGCCCTTGACGATCAGCAGGTGGCCGCCGCTGGTGAACAGCAGCGTGATCGCCAGCAGGTAGTGCAGCCGGCCGACGGTGGAGTTCTGCGTCATCGACAACGGGTCGTAGGCCGGCTGCAGCGAGAAGCCGCCGGTGACGTCGAGCAGGTCGCCGGCCAGCTGGACGGCGGAGAACAGCACCTGCACGACGAACCCGAGCGCAGCGCCGATGACGACCTCGGTCACCGCGGCCACGGCGAGGAAACCCGCCGTCGGCTCCGGCAGCGAGGGGGCGATCTGGGTCGAGAGCAGCAGCGACAGGGCCAGGGCGAAGGCGCCCTTGACCGGCCCCGGGATGGTGCGCGAGTTGAACGGCGGGGCCAGCAGCACGAACCCGGTGGCGCGCGCCGTCCCGAGCAGGAGCGCGGCCAGCGTGACTGCCGGGACCGAGAGGTCCATCGGCGTCAGGTCCGGTCGAGCAGCCGGGGCAGCGAGTCGAACAGGCTCTGGGTGAAGCTGACCAGCTCGGAGAGCACCCAGTTGCCGGTGACCAGCAGCGCGATGGCGACGGCGATCATCTTCGGGACGAAGGAGAGCGTCGGCTCCTGGATCTGGGTGGCCGCCTGGAACAGCGAGATCAGGAAACCGACCAGCAGTGCGGTCAGCAGGACGGGTGCGGCGACCTTCGCGGCCACCAGCATGGTCTGGGCCGCGATCTGGGTGACGTCGGCGTCGCTCATCAGCCGCTACCCCCGTAGGACCCCACGAGGGCCGTCGTGATCAGCGCCCAGCCGTCCACCACCACGAACAGCAGCAGCTTGAACGGCAGCGACACGATCGTCGGCGGCACCATCATCATGCCCATCGCCATCAGCGAGGCGCTGACCAGCATGTCCAGCACGAGGAACGGGATGAAGACGACCAGGCCGATGATGAAGGCGCTCTTGAGCTCCGACAGCACGAAGGCCGGCAGCAGCGTGGTCATGCTGACCTCGGCGGCCTCGGCCGGGGCCTCCTCGCCGGAGAGCCCGACCATCAGCTTGAGCTCGTCCTCGCGGGTGTTGTCGAGGAGGAACCCGCGCAGGGGGACGACGCCGGCGTCGTAGGCCTGGGACACCGTCATCGTGCCGTCCATGTACGGCTGGACGGCGACGTCGTTGATGTCCGACAGCACCGGCCCCATGACGAACAGCGTCAGGAACAGGGCGATGCCGGTCAGCACCTGGTTCGGCGGCGAGGTGGGCAGCCCGAGCGCGTTCCGGGTGAGGCCCAGGACCACGATGATCTTGGTGAACGAGGTGGCCAGCAGCAGGACGGACGGCGCCACCGACAGCACGGTGATCGCGAGGATCAGGGTGATCGAGCTGCTGGGCGAGCCGTCGCCGATGGAGATGTCGACGTTGCCGTCGCCGGGGACGACCGGCGCGATCGGCGCCGTCGGGTCGGTGGGCGCGGTCGGGGCGGCCGAGGCCGGCCCGGCGAGCAGGACAGCCGCCACCGTGCACAGCAGCGCGAACAGCAGGACGAGGGCCGCCCGGCGTCGCGTCGACGGGTGCCCGGGCGCCACGAGCGGGCGCGCGGCGGCGGTCATGACCGACGGACCGTGCGCTCGCGGAGCTCCGTGACGAAGCTGCCCCAGCCGTTGCGGTCGAAGACCGAGCCGGCCAGTGCGCCGCTGGTCGGACGGGCGGTCAGCGCGGGGCTCTGCCGGACCGTCTCGGCCGAGCCGACCCGAACCGGGGCGCGGTGCTCGTCCAGGGCGGCGTCCACGGCCTCGGCGTCGAGCTCCGCGAGCAGGGTGACCTGCTCCTCGGTGGCCCCGACCACCAGCACCGCGTCGGCGATGCGGATGACGTTGACCGTGCTGGTGCGGCCCATGCGCTGGCGGGCGACGACCTCGATGAGGCCGTTGCCCTGGCCGAGGCCGCGCTTCTTGGCGACCCGCGCCGCGAACAGCAGCACCGCGCCGATGAAGACCAGCGACAGGACGAGCCGGATGATCATCCAGGTCATGCGGAAGCCCGCCCGAGCTCGGCAGCGGCGGCGTCGGTCACGATCTCGCTGATCCGCAGGCCGAAGTCCTCGTCGACGACGACGACCTCGCCGCGGGCGATGAGCGTGCCGTTCACCAGCAGGTCCGCGGGCGCGCTGGCCGCGCGGTCGAGCTCCACGACCTCGCCTGGGTGCAGCGAGAGCAGCTCCTGGACGGTCATCCGGGTGCGGCCGATCTCGACGGTCACCTCCATCGCCACGTGCCGCAGGAGGTCCAGGCTGCCGCGCTGGGTGTGCGTCGCGGGCAGGGTCACCTGCAGCGCGAAGGTCGCCTGGTGCTCGGTGCCGGCCATCAGGGGGACGGCGACGAACATGCCCTTGTCGCGCAGCCCGTCGAGGGCCGACAGCGGTTCCTCGGTGCGCTCGGAGGCGACGCGCACCCGCCCGAGCGTGGCGGCCGCGGCCTCGAGGGCGGGCCGGAGCGCGGCGGCGACGTCCATCTTGCCGACGGGGGAGTTGGCCAGGGCCTCGACCACCTCGGCGGAGACCACGAGGACGATGTCGCCGCTGACCTCGCCGGAGAGCCCGGCCGAGACCGCCGTCGCGGCCGTGGGCGGCAGGGGGACGTGGTCGGGGTCGCTGACCGGGGCCCCGGGGACGAGCTCGATCGTGGCCGGCACCAGGGAGGCGGCGGCGCGGGCGGCCGCCGTGACCACCGCGGAGACGGTCTGGGAGTCCTGCGACGAGTCGGTGCGGGCGGCGGTCATGCGGTTTCCTTCGCGGCAGCGGCGTGCGGGGTGGGGACGATCGCGGCGGCCAGGCGGCGCCGGTGGTTGCTGGCGATCGCGTAGGCGAACGTCACGTCGTTGGTGGTGACCTCCAGCGGCGCATCCGGTGGATGGCGCAGGAGGAGGACGTCACCGACGGCGAGGGAGAGCAGGTCGGCCGAGGACACCGTCAGCGGCGCGAACCGGACGCTCACGTCGACCGGCACGAGGTTGAGCCGGGCCGTCAGGGCCTCGGCGGCGCGCCGGCGCTTGGCGAGCGCGGTCTCCGACAGCTGCGGCGAGGCGGCGTTGTTCAGCGCCTGCGCGAACGAGGAGAACGGCAGGACCAGGGTGGCCTGTCCCTCGCGGGTGCCGACGGCCATCGAGAAGGTGGCCACCATGACGGTGTCCGAGCCCGAGGCCGCCTGGGCCAGCTGCGGGTTGTACTCGAAGCCGTTGAGCGCCGGCTGGATCTCCGTGATCGTCGCGAACGAGGTGGCGAACTCGTCCAGCAGCCGGCCCAGCAGGTGGTTGGTGATGGCTGTCTCCATCGCCGTCATCGGCCGGTTCGGCTGCTCCGCGTTGCCCGAGCCGCCGAGCATGTGGTCGACGATCGCCATCGCCATGTCCAGCGGGTAGGCGAGCAGTCCCTTGCCGGCGAGCGGCTCCAGCGTGAACGTGGTCAGGAAGACCGGGTTCGGCAGCGTCACCAGGTAGTCGTCGTAGGAGTACTGCTCGATGCCGACGAGCTCGAGCCGTGCCCCGGCGCGGAGGAACGTCGTGAGGATCGTCGTCGCCTGGCGGGCGAAGCCCTCCTGCGCGACCTGCAGGACCCGGACGTGGTCACGGGAGAGCTTGGTGGGCCGGCGGAAGTCGTAGGTACGCGCTTCACCGCGGCGGCTGCGGGCTCCCGAACCGGCGCCGTTCGCCGGGGCAGGCGGACCGGCCGGGGACGGCGCGGCCGGGGCTGCTGCGGCGGGCGGTGCGGCGGCCGGGGGAGCGGCGGCGGCGAGCGGTGACGCGTCCTCTGACGGAGGACCGGCCTCGCTGGGGGCCGGTCCGGTCTCGGGGGAGGTCACGTCTCACCTCATCGGCGGACGCCGGGGGGACCCTGACCGGCGGCGCCGGAGCGCGACCGCTCCTCGGTGGGAGATGTGACGGGTGGTGCGGAGTGTGCCCCCGACGTGACGATGGCCGGGCCCCGGAGTCCGGGGCCCGGCCACCGCCGGGAGCGGTGCTACTGCGTGACGTACTCGTTGTAGTAGATGTCCATCACCATCGGGACCTCGTGGTCGGTGTACGCCTCGATGATCTTCGCCTTGAGCGCCTGCTTGAGCGCCTCGCGCGCGCCCACGACGTCAGCGGGGGCGGCCTGCGAGAACGTGGAGATGACCAGGTCCAGGGCCTTGGAGCCGTCGACCCCGTCGCCGCCGTGACCGCCGCCGGCGGCCTCCGCGGTGATCTCGAGTGTGACCCCTACCTTCAGGTATCCACCCCCGGCGAGGTTGACGGCGATCGGCTCCAGCGCGACGTATCCGCCGTGTTCCGGTGCAGCTGCCTCGGCCTCGCCCGAGCCGCTGAACAGGAAGAAGTAGGCGGCGCCACCGGCGGCGAGCAGGATGACGAGGACGAGCAGGAGCAGCTTCTTCCTGCCTCCCCCGGCGGTCGCCTCGTCGGTCTCGTCGGTCTTCTCTTTGGTGCTCATGGGTGGGCCTCCTGGTTGGCGGCTTCGATGCCCGGCAGCAGCGCGTTGGCCTCTGCCGAGGCGGTGGACAGGACGACGATGTCGACGCGCCGGTTGACCGACAGCGCCGTCGGGTCGGACTCGGGCACGAGCGGCCGGGTCGAGGAGTAGCCGGTCGCCGACATGCGCGGCTCGGGCACCCCGTCGCCGGCGAGGTGGCGGAGGACCGTGCTCGCGCGGTAGCCCGACAGCTCCCAGTTCGACGGCCAGCCACCGCCGGCGGTCACCGGGAGGTGGTTGGCGTGACCCTCGACCCGCAGCACGTTCGGCAGCCCGATCAGGGTCGGGGCGACGGCGTCGAGGATCGCCCGGCCCTCCGGCCGGAGGACGGCCTCCTCGGCGTCGAAGAGGACGGCGTCGGCGACGATGTGCACCACCAGGCCGCGCTCGTCGATCTCGTACCGGGCCGCACCCGCGAACCCGGCCGCCGCGAGGGCGGCGTCGATCTGCTCGCGGGCCTCGGACATGTCGTCGTACGCGGCCGCGGCCTCGGACGCCACCCGCTTGGCGCGCTCCGCGGCTGCGGCGGCTGCAGCGGCGTCCACCTGGGCGTCCTGGACGGACGGGTCCGGCGGGATGGCGGAGGCGATGTCGACGGCACCGGGCAGGTCCTCGAGGACCGAGCCCTCGGGCGTCGTCCCCGGCAGCACGCTGATCGGCGCGCCGAAGCTCGCGGACAGGCCGCTGGCCAGCGCGGCGAACTTCGCCTTGTCGACCTGGCTCATCGCGAAGAGCACGATGAAGAGGCACATCAGGAGGGTGACCATGTCGGCGTAGGACACCAGCCACCGCTCGTGGTTCTCGTGCTCTTCTTCCTCGTGCTTCTTCGGCCGCTTGCGCCGCGGATTCGGGGCGGTGCTCATGCCGCCTCCCGGGCTACCTCACTGGGCGGCACGAGGGCGGTCAGCTTCTGGCGGACGGCACGCGGGCTGGTGCCGGCCTGGATCTCGGTGATGCCCTCGACCAGCAGCTCCATCTGGGCGGCCTGCAACTCGCTGATGCGGGTGATCTTGGCGGCCATCGGCAGCCAGAAGAAGTTGGCGGTGAGCACACCCCAGAGGGTGGCGACGAACGCGCTGGCGATGAGCGGGCCGAGCGACTCGGGGCTGGACAGGTTCTCCAGCACGTGGATCAGGCCGACGACCGTCCCGATGATGCCGATGGTCGGCGCGTAGCCGCCCATGCCCGTGAAGAACTTGGCGGCGACCTTGTCCTCGCCCTTCTTCGCGGTGATCTCGCCCTCGAGGACGGTACGCAGCTCCTCGGGGTCGGTGCCGTCGATGCCCATCTGCAGGCCGCGCTTGAGGAACGGGTCGTCGATGTCCTTGACCTGGGCCTCGAGGGCGAGCAGGCCCTCCTTGCGGGCCTTCTCGGCGAGGGCGACCAGGGTGGCGATGCGGTCGCTGACCGGCGGCACCTTCGCCGGCAGCAAGGCCATCTTGAACCAGGCGCCGATCTTCTTGACGTCGGCCATGGCGGAGCCGGCGATCGCGGCGCCGAACGTGCCGCCGAAGACGAGGATGAGCGGGGGCAGCAGGATGATCGCCAGGGGGCTCGAACCCTCCATGATCATCAGCGCCAGCAGCGAGACGACCGCGAGCGCGATCCCGATGAGAGTGGCCGGATCCACGGATCAGCGCTCCTCTCGGCTCGGGAACGGCACGACCGAGGACACGGCCGTGACGCCGTGGTGCGGGTCGGAGCGGCCGTCGTCCGTCGTCACCGCGCGGTACTCCCCGCGGTCCATCTCGTAGGACGTGGCGAGGATCCCGGCGCGGAACTCGCGGATCTCCCGGAGCACCTCGTCCACGGACTCCTTCACCACGTACTTGGTGCCGTCCACCAGGAAGGCGACCGTGTCGGGGTGCGCCTCGACCCGCTCGATCAGGTCGGGGTTGAGCGCGAACTGCTCACCGTTCAGGCGCGTCACACGGATCACGGTTCGGTCCTCTTGCTCGGTGGGGGCCCTTGGTGGGCGGGTGGGGCAGGCAGAAAGGGGGGAAGTGCACTCTTCTCATCGGCTCACCAGGGGGTTCCCTTGAGCCGAACACCCGGGGACGGGCCCGGGCAGCCCCCGGGATTCCGGGGAAATCAGGGCGGCC
>NZ_SPQM01000157.1 GCF_004570345.1 Blastococcus sp. CT_GayMR20
TGTCCAGGGGCTCGCCGCCGACGCAGCAGCGCCCGCTCCGGCCCCCCGGCCCGTCCCCCGCCCCGTCCCCCGGCCGACGCCCGCGCCGTCCCCGGTGCACGCCCCGGCCCCGGCTGCGGCACCCGTCGAGCCCGTCCTCCCGCCGCCGAGCGACCCCAGCGCGTGGGGCCGGGTGGACGAGGAGGGCACCGTCTACGTGCGCACGGCCGACGGCGAGCGCGCCGTCGGCTCCTGGCAGGCCGGTGAGCCCGAGGCCGGGCTGGCTCATTACGGACGGCGCTACGACGACCTCGCCACCGAGGTCGCACTTCTGGAGGCGCGGCTCAAGGCGCACACCGGCAATCCGGGCGAGATCAAGAACAAGGCCCAGGGGCTGGCAGAGACCATCCCCACCGCCGCCGCGGTCGGCGACCTCGACGGCCTGGCCGCGCGGGCCCGCGCCATGGTCGACACCGCCGACTCCGCCGCGGCCGAGTCGCGCGCGGAGAAGCAGGCGGCCCGCGCCGGGCAGGTCGCCCGCAAGGAGGCGCTCGCCGCCGAGGCGGAGCAGATCGCGGCGGAGTCGACCTCGTGGAAGGCCGCCGGAGACCGGCTGAAGGCGATCGTCGAGGAGTGGAAGACGATCCGCGGCATCGACCGCAAGACCGACGAGGCGCTGTGGACACGGTTCGCCGCTGCGCGTGACGCGTTCGGCCGGCGGCGGGGGGCGCACTTCGCTTCCCTGGACGCCCAGCGCACCGAGGCGCGCGCCGCGAAGCAGGAGCTCATCAAGGAGGCCGAGAAGCTCGCGACTTCCACCGACTGGGGGCCGACGAGCGCGGCGATGCGCTCACTCATGGATCGCTGGAAGGCCGTGCCCCGCACCGGTCGCGAGGGCGACGACGACCTCTGGAAGCAGTTCCGCGCCGCGCAGGACGTCTTCTTCACCGCCCGCACGGAGTCGGACAAGAAGCGGAACTCCGAGGAGCACGCCAACCAGCAGCAGAAGGAGGAGCTCCTCGCCGAGGCCGAGAAGCTCGACCCGACGACGGACCTCAAGGGCGCGCAGAACGCACTGCGCAGGATCCAGGAGCGCTACGACGCGATCGGGCACGTCCCGCGGGGGGCGATGCGCTCTCTGGAGGACCGCATGCAGGCCGTGGAGCAGAAGGTGCGCGGCGCGGCCGACACCACGCGTGCCCGCAGCGCCCCGGAGAACCCGATGGTCACGTCGATGCGCTCCGCGGTCACCAAGGCCGAGGAGCAGCTGGCCAAGGCCGAGGCGGCCGGGGACGCCAGGCGGATCGCCGAGGCGCGGGCCAATCTCGCGACCCGCCGGGAGTGGCTGGCAGAGGCGGAGAAGTCCGCCTCCCGCCGCTAGCGTTCAGCAGTCCCCGACGGGGGCGAGCGGCGCCGGGACGCCGATCCGGGGCATGCCGAGCGAGACCCCCGGCGTGGTCGGCCGGACGCCGGCCGCGCTCGCGTCACCGGCGCGGGTGCGGCGGTGCGACAGCAGCGCACCATCGGCGACGAGGAAGTGCGGCTTGGCGTCGGTCACCACCGTCTCGACGACGTCGCCAGGCCGGACGCCATCCGCCGCCGTGAAGTGCACCAGGCGGCCGTCACGTGCCCGGCCGGACAGCCGGCCGGTCGCGGCGTCCTTGCTGCCCTCCCCCGCCGCCACGAGCAGCTCGGCCTTCCTGCCGACGAGCTTCCTGTTCTCGCCCCAGCTGATCTCGTCCTGCAGGGCGGTGAGCCGCAGGTACCGCTCCTGGACGACGTCCTTGGGGACCTGGCCGTCCATCTCGGCCGCCGGCGTCCCCGGGCGCTTCGAGTACTGGAAGGTGAAGGCGCTGGAGAAGCGGGCCGCCCGGACGACGTCGAGGGTCTGCTGGAAGTCCGCCTCGGTCTCGCCCGGGAAGCCCACGATGATGTCGGTGGTGATCGCGGCGTCGGGCATCGCGGCGCGGACGCGGTCGATGATCCCGAGGTAGCGCTCCTGCCGGTAGCCGCGGCGCATGCGGCGCAGCACGTCGTCGGAGCCCGACTGCAACGGCATGTGCAGCTGGTGGCAGACCACCGGCGTCTCGGCCATCGCGGCGATGACGTCGTCGGTGAACTCGCGGGGGTGCGGGCTGGTGAACCGCACCCGCTCGAGCCCCTCGATGCGGCCGGTGGCCCGGAGCAGGTCGCCGAAAGCGCCGCGGTCGCGGAACTCGACGCCGTAGGCGTTGACGTTCTGGCCCAGCAGGGTCACCTCGAGGACGCCCTGGTCGACCAGCGCCTGCACCTCGGCCAGGATCTCGCCGGGCCGGCGGTCCTTCTCGGTGCCGCGCAGCGACGGGACGATGCAGAACGTGCAGGTGTTGTTGCACCCCACGCTGATCGAGACCCACCCGGAGTAGGCGGAGTCCCGCTTGGCCGGCAGCGTCGACGGGAAGACCTCGAGGGACTCCACGATCTCCACTTGGGCCTCGGCGTTGTGCCGGGCCCGGTCGAGCAGGGCAGGCAGCGAGCCCACGTTGTGCGTCCCGAAGACGACGTCGACCCACGGGGCGCGCCGGACGATCTCGCCGCGGTCCTTCTGCGCCAGGCAGCCGCCGACGGCGATCTGCATGCCGGGACGGGCGTCCTTCACCGGCCGCAGGTGCCCGAGGTTGCCGTACAGGCGGTTGTCGGCGTTCTCGCGCACCGCACAGGTGTTGAGGACGACGACGTCCGCGTCGGTCCCCTCGGGCGCAGCGGTGTAGCCCGCCTCCTCGAGCAGGCCGGACAGGCGCTCGGAGTCGTGCACGTTCATCTGGCACCCGTACGTACGCACCAGGTAGGTGCGCGACGGTGCCTCCGGCTGAGTTCCCATGACGGGTGCGAGAGTACGGCGCGCCCATGGGCATATCGATTGACGATACCAACGACAGCCGTTATGTTGCGTTGCATGACGTCCCCGGCGAAGCCGCTGATCGGCCGCGGCAGCATCAATGCGGTGACCTGGCTGCTGATGGCGCTCGCAGTCGTCGCGGTGGTGCTGGCAGTGGCCATCCCGCTGCAGCAGCTCACCGAACCGGGCGCTGCTGTGCCGGTCACCCTGGCCGGCGAGACCGCCGACCGGGTCGATGAGGCCCTGGACATCCCCCGCCTCCCCGAGGGCGCCTCCGTCACCTACTCGGCGGAGGCGTTCGAACTCTCGGCGGCCGAGCTGCCGGGCGAGCTGCGGCTGCTCTCCCAGGCGGCGACCTCGCTCCTCTTCCTGTCCGTCGCCGGCGGCGCCTGGTGCCTCGCGCTGGTCCTGCGCAGCATCCGCGCCGGGCAGCCGTTCGACCGGCGCAACCCCGGCCGGCTCACCGGCCTGGCCGTCGCGATCGTCGGCGGGGGCCTCCTGGCGCCGATCGTCGGCAACCTCGCCGCCAACGTGGTGCTCGGCCACCTCGACCTGCTGGGACCGGACTCGCCGTTCGTCATGGTCATCGCCGACCTGACGTTCAACCCGCTGCTCTTCGCCGCCATCGTCATGGCCTTCGCCGAGGCGTTCCGGCGGGGCGGCGCCCTCGATGACGACGTCGAGGGCCTCGTGTGAGCCCACGCACGAGCACGCCCGAGACCGAGGATTTGGCGCCGCACCGGGTGGTCTGTCACCTCGACCGCCTCCTCGAGGAGCGCGGCATGACGCTGACCGAGCTCGCCGACCGGGTCGGGGTGTCGGTGGTCAACCTGTCGATCCTGAAGAACGACCGCGCCCGGGCGGTGCGGTTCTCGACTCTGACGGCGATCTGCGACGTGCTCGGCTGCCAGCCCGGCGACGTCCTCTCCGTCGCCCGCAGCTGACCCCTCGGTCAGACGCCTGGCCCCGGGGTCCCCTCGTCGTTCTGCAGCAGGTGCTCCTTGCCCGTGGTCGTGTCGGGGGTGTCGGCGAGGACGGAGTCGTCCGCCGTCGGATCGACTGCCTCCTCCGCCTCGTCCCCTGCGTCGTCCTGGCGGGACCTGTCGCTCGTCGTCATCTCCGTGTCCTCCGTCGTCGCAGGCATGACCTGACCTGCCCCGCCTACCCGCCGGGACCGGGCGCGATGCCTGCACCGGGACCGCTTCGTTACGCCTTCGTGATCACGACGATCACTCACCGTGTCCGATGGCCCTTAGGGTCGCCAAGGTGACCAGTCGTCAGAACGGAGAGCCACTCGTCCGCCTGTCCGGCGTCAACAA
Organism: Blastococcus sp. CT_GayMR20; assembly: GCF_004570345.1. The sequence continues at coordinate 4,177 of NZ_SPQM01000157.1, forward strand.
GTGGTTCGGCGAACTGCACGTCCTGCAGGACATCGACCTGGAGATCGCGCGGGGTGAGGTCGTCGTCGTCATCGGGCCGTCGGGCTCGGGCAAGTCGACGCTGTGCCGCACGATCAACCGTCTCGAGTCCATCGAGAAGGGCGAGATCGCCATCGACGGGGAGCGGCTCCCCGCCGAGGGCAAGCAGCTCGCCCGCCTGCGCAGCGACGTCGGCATGGTCTTCCAGAGCTTCAACCTCTTCGCGCACAAGACCATCCTGCAGAACGTCACCCTCGGGCCGATCAAGGTCCGCGGGAAGTCGAAGGCGGAGGCGGAGAAGCGGGCGCGCGAACTGCTCGACCGGGTCGGTGTCAGCGCCCAGGCCGACAAGTACCCGGCTCAGCTGTCCGGCGGACAGCAGCAGCGCGTGGCGATCGCCCGCGCGCTGGCCATGGACCCCAAGGTCATGCTCTTCGACGAGCCGACGTCGGCGCTGGACCCCGAGATGATCAGCGAGGTCCTCGACGTCATGGTCGGTCTCGCCCGCGACGGCATGACGATGATCGTCGTCACCCACGAGATGGGCTTCGCCCGCAAGGCGGCCAACCGGGTGGTCTTCATGGACGGCGGCCGGATCGTCGAGACGGCCGACCCCGAGACCTTCTTCAACAACCCGACGTCCGACCGGGCCAAGAACTTCCTGTCCAAGATCCTCAACCACTGACCGTTCGATGGAAGGACCGCCCATGCGCATCACCCGGTACGCCGCTTCACTGGCAGCCGCCGGCCTCATGCTCGCCGCCTGCGGTGGCAGCGAGGCAGGCAACCAGGCCGAGGACCAGGCCGAGAACACCGCCGAGGTCCAGGAGGACGTCGAGTTCGAGGCCGGGACGACGATGGCCGAGCTGAACGAGGCGGGCACCATCACGATCGGCACGAAGTTCGACCAGCCGGGCTTCGGTCTGCTGAACCCGAACACCCAGGACCCCGAGGGCTTCGACGTCGAGATCGCCACGATCATCGCCGCGAAGCTCGGCATCGCCGCCGAGGACATCGAGTGGGTGGAGACGGTGTCGGCCAACCGCGAGCCGTTCCTCCAGAACGGCCAGGTCGACATGGTCGTCGCCACCTACACGATCAACGACGCCCGCAAGCAGCTCATCGACTTCGCCGGCCCCTACTACGAGGCCGGCCAGGACATCATGGTGCCGGAGGGGAACCCCGAGGGCATCGAGGGGCCGGACGACCTGGCGGGCAAGAACGTCTGCTCGGTCGAGGGCTCGACGCCGGCCCAGAACATCCGGGACAACTACCCCCAGGCCACGCTGACGCTCTTCGACGTCTACTCCAAGTGCGCCGACGCGCTGGCCGCCGGGCAGGTCGACGCCGTCACCACCGACAACGTCATCCTGACCGGCCTGGTGGCCGGCAGCGACGGGGCGTTCGAACTGGTCGGCAACCCGTTCACCACCGAGCCCTACGGCATCGGTGTGCCCAAGGGCGACGACCAGTTCCGCGACTTCATCAACGACGTCCTGGAGGAGTCCTTCGAGGACGGCTCGTGGGAGGCCGCGTGGGACGACACCGCAGGGGCGATCAGCGGCACCGAGGCCCCCGAGCCGCCGTCCGTCGACCGGTACTGATCCACCGGGGGGCCGCCGGGTGAACCCCACCCGGCGGCGCCCCGCCGTCCCGGACACCGAGAGGCGCCGCGGTGCAGTTCCTGATCGACAACTTCTCGCTGCTGTGGGATGCCTTCCTCACCACGCTGTGGCTCAGCTTCCTCGCCGGGCTGCTCGCGCTCGTGCTGGGCACCCTGCTGGCGGCGGCGCGCGTCAGCCCGATCCCGCCGCTGCGCGGGCTGGCCACCTTCTACGTCGAGGTGTTCCGCAACACGCCACTGACCGTGGTGTTCTTCTTCATGATCTTCGGCCTGCCGCAGATCGACTTCATCCTGGGCTTCTTCACCGGCGCCGTGCTGTCCCTGGGCCTCTACACCGCCGCGTTCGTCTGCGAGGCGCTGCGCTCCGGCATCAACGCGGTCTCCGCCGGGCAGGCCGAGGCGTCCCGGGCGATCGGGCTCACCTTCGGGCAGTCGCTGCGTGAGGTGGTGCTGCCGCAGGCGTTCCGGACCGTCGTACCGCCGCTGGGCAACGTGTTCATCGCGATGGTGAAGAACAGCTCGATCGCGGCCGGCTTCGCCACCAGCGAGCTGAGCTCGCTCCTCCCCCGCCTGGTCAACGCCGACGCCGGCGAGCTCACCGCCGTGCTCATCGGTGTCGTCATCGCCTACATGCTCATCACGCTGCCGCTGGCCTACGGCGTGAACCGCATCGAGCGCCGGGTGGCGATCCTGCGATGACCACTCCCGTGCTGTTCGACATCCCCGGCCCCAGGTCACGCGCCCGCATCCGGATCGGGACGGGCATCGGCGCGCTGCTGATCCTCGGGATCCTCGCCGTCGTGCTGATCCGCCTCGGCGGCAACGGCCAGCTGGAGAGCCAGCGCTGGGCCGTCCTGTTCGACCCCCGGACAGGTGTTCCGCAGACACTCGGCCGCGCGCTGGTCAACACCCTGCAGGTCGCCGTCGTCGGCATGGTCCTGGCCACGCTCGTGGGGCTGCTGCTGGCGGTGGGGCGACTGTCCGACCACCGCGCCGTCCGCTGGGTCGTCGGCGTCTACATCGAGTTCTTCCGCGCCGTCCCGCTGCTGGTCGTCATCTTCGCGCTGTACTTCCTGCTGCCGAAGTACGGCATCGAGCTGTCGGCCTACCAGGCCCTCACGGGCGGGCTCGTCCTCTACAACTCCGCGGTGCTGGCCGAGATCTTCCGGGCCGGCATCCTGTCGATCGACAAGGGCCAGAGCGAGGCCGCCTACGGGATCGGCATGCGCAAGTCGCAGGTGATGGTGCTGATCCTGCTGCCCCAGGCCACCCGCCGCATGCTGCCGGTCCTGATCGCCCAGCTCGTGGTGCTGCTCAAGGACAGCTCGCTCGGCTTCATCATCGGGTACTTCGAGCTCCTGCGAGGCGCCCGCAGCCTGGTCGAGTTCTTCTCGGTGAGCTTCGGCAACCAGTACACGTTCCAGCTGTACGTGGCCGCCGGACTCATCTACATCGTGATCAACGTGCTGCTCTCGCAGCTGGCGCGGTACGTGGAGAAGCGGACGCGCCGGAACGCGAAGGCATCGGCGGTCGTGACCGTGGACGTGCCCCTGGACGTGCAGATGGGTACCGGCACACCGGGTTCTACCGTCTGACCCACCCGTCCCAGCCCGGCGCGCCGCGCGCGACACGCCGCGGCTGCCGGGCAACACTCGTCGGCACCATGGAGACCATGCACGCCACCGGGCGCCGACGCCTGCCCCCGGTTCCGCGCCCGAGTCCCGAACGGACCGCTCAGCCCGATGCGGCCGCCCACGACGACGACCTCGACGGCCCGGTCACCGAGCGGCTCGAGCTGGACCTCTCGGAGCTCGACGACGGCGGCCCGGCCACGGAGCGGTTCCAGGTCGACCTCTCCGAGGACGACGACCCGACGGCCGCGGTGACACCGCCGGCCCAGCTGGTACCGCCGCCGGCCGAGGTGGTCCCGGTGGCCACCGTCGCGACCGAGGCCCCAACCGCCCCTGAGCCGCAATCCCTCCAGCCGGACGCGGCGCAGGAGTTCGTCGCCCGCCTGCGCTCAGCTGCCGCCGAGTTCGCCGAGGCGGCCGGTGCGGCCAGCGCCGTCGTCCGGGAGGCCGTTCCGCCGGCCCGCCACCGGCGCGCGCGCTGCCGGGTGGTCCTGCGCTACGACGACGACACCGAGTCCGACGTGACGTTCCTCGGCCCGGCCGGCTCGCCCGGCACCCGGTCCCGCCACGGGTTCGACCGGCAGATCCGCCGCTGGCTCGGCTCCGGTCAGCACCGGGAGGACGCCTGGGTCGTCGCCGACCCGGACGCGCCGGACGGGCTCGCCGTCGACGTCACCGCCTGGCTGACCGCGGGCTGACCCGCTCGTCCCGCGCTCTCCGGTTTCCCTGCGGGCGATGATGCGCCACGATGACCATGCCGGGTGGAGAACCCGCCTGGTGAGTCATCCGTGGGCGCGCCCGCAGCGCGCCGAGCCGGGGGGCGTCTCATGACCGCCATCGCACCGCAGCCGATCATCAGCCGGCCGAGTCCGGCGCGCGTGGTGGTCAAGGGTTCGAGACTGTCGAACGTCCTGCGCACGACCGATCACAAGACGATCGGCCTGATGTACCTGACGGCCTCGTTCGCGTTCTTCATCCTCGGCGGCCTGATGGCCATGCTGATGCGCGCCGAGCTGGGCCGGCCGGGGCTGCAGTTCCTGTCGCCGGAGCAGTACAACCAGCTGTTCACCATGCACGGCACGCTCATGCTGCTGATGTTCGCGACGCCGCTGTTCTTCGCCTTCGGCAACCTGATCATGCCGATCCAGATCGGATCGCCGGACGTCGCGTTCCCGCGGCTGAACGCGCTGTCGTTCTGGCTCTTCCTCTTCGGCAGCCTGATGGTGGTGGCAGGTTTCCTCACCCCGGGCGGTGCCGCGGACTTCGGCTGGACCGCCTACACGCCGCTGTCGACGGGGGTGCACTCCCCGGGCCCCGGCGGGAACCTGTGGGTGGGGGGCCTGGCCGTCAGCGGTCTCGGCACCATCCTCGGCGGCGTCAACTTCATCACCACGATCGTCTGCCTGCGCGCGCCCGGCATGACGATGTTCCGGATGCCGATCTTCGTCTGGAACGCGCTGATCACCAGCGTGCTCGTCCTGCTGGCGTTCCCGATCCTGACTGCCGCCCTGTTCGGGCTGCTGGCCGACCGCAACCTCGGCGCTCTCGTCTACTCCGACGAGATGGGCGGGCCGATGCTGTGGCAGCACCTCTTCTGGTTCTTCGGGCACCCCGAGGTCTACATCATCGCGCTGCCCTTCTTCGGCATCATCACCGAAATCATCCCGGTGTTCAGCCGCAAGCCCTTGTTCGGCTACAAGGGCATGGTCGGCGCGACCATGATGATCGGCTTCCTGTCGCTGGCCGTCTGGGCGCACCACATGTACGCGACCGGCGCGGTGCTGCTGCCGTTCTTCGCATTCCTGACCTACCTGATCGCGGTGCCGACCGGGCTGAAGTTCTTCAACTGGATCGGCACGATGTGGCGGGGCCAGCTGACGTTCGAGACGCCGATGCTGTGGTCGATCGGCTTCATGGTCACCTTCCTGCTCGGTGGTCTGACCGGCGTCCTGCTGGCCAGCCCGCCGCTGGACTGGCACCTCAACGACTCCTACTTCGTCGTCGCGCACTTCCACTACGTGGTATTCGGCACCGTCGTGTTCGCGGCGAATGCCGGTATCGCGTTCTGGTTCCCGAAGATGTGCGGCCGGATGCTCGACGAGAAGATCGGCAAGCTGCAGTTCTGGATGACCTTCATCGGCTTCCACGGCACGTTCCTGATCCAGCACTGGCTGGGCAACGAGGGCATGCCGCGCCGGTACGTGGACTACCTGCCGACCGACACGTTCACCACGCTGAACACGATCTCGACGATCTTCTCGTTCGTGCTGGGAGCGTCGATCATCCCGTTCCTCTACAACGTCGTGCACTCGTGGAAGTACGGGCAGCTCGCGCTGCGGGACGACCCGTGGGGTCACGGCAACTCGCTGGAGTGGGCGACCTCGTCGCCTCCGCCGCGGCACAACTTCACCGAGATCCCGAAGATCCGGTCGGAGCGGCCGGCGTTCGAGGCGCACTACCCGCACCTGCTCGAGCGGCTGCAGGTCGAGGCGCACGCGGGCAAGGGCCACACCCCGTACGCGGACAACGTGGCCGGCGATGCGACCGCCGGACCCCGGCAGGGCCCGCGGGACCCCGACCCGACCTAGCAGTTCGGTCCCCTACAGGGCCCCGCCGC
>NZ_SPQM01000158.1 GCF_004570345.1 Blastococcus sp. CT_GayMR20
ACGCGGAGGAGCCGGGCGATCGGGCGCCACGGCCAGGCCGGGACGAAGGCGCGCACCGGCTCCCGCTCGACCGCGGCGGTGAGGGCGTCGACGCCCGTGTCGAGGTCGACGGTGAACGGGCCGCGGCGGCCGACGTTGATGTCGGTGGCGATGTAGCCCGGCAGGATCGTCGTCACGGTGATGCCGGTGCCCCAGACGTCGGAGCGGATCCCCTCGGCCAGCGCGTTGACCGCGGCCTTGCTCGCCCCGTACGCCGTCCTGGTCTCCTTCATCCCGCGGATGCTCGCCACCGACGAGATCAGCACGAGATGTCCGGCGCCCTGTGCGCGGAAGACCTCCATGGCGGCCTCGCACTGCGCGTGCGCGCCCAGGACGTTGGTGTGCAGGACGGCGCGGTTGGCCCACGCCGTGCCGGTGCCGATGGACGCGCCCTTGCCGATGCCGGCGTTGACCACGAACCGGTCCAGCCCGCCCAGCCGGGCGACCAGCTCGGGGACGACGGTCGCGACCGACTCGGGGTCGTCGACGTCCATCGCGGCGATCTCGACGCGGATACCGGGATGGGCGGCGAGCAGTTCCTCCTGCAGCGCCTCGAGCCGGTCGGTGCGACGGGCGGCGAGCGCGAGGTCGCGGCCCATGGCGGCGAACCGGCGCGCCATGCCCTCGCCGAGGCCGGAGCTGGCGCCGGTGATCAGGATGCGCTGACGGACGGGGTGCGGCACCGCGACAGCATGCCGCACGCCGTCCGGGACCTTGGTCCCGGCGTGGTGCAACGACGGGTGACCGGCCGGTCGCAGGCACGGAGCACGCGCCGGTGGTGGCCCCTCCGTGATGTCACGGACGCACCCGCTGCTCCGTCTCCGTGACTAGCGTCCCGCGCGGTCTCACGAGGAGGACCCATGGCCACCGATCACCCGCCGGGTCCGGACCCGCGGCCACCGGCCCCGGGTCCGGACCCGCGGCCACCGGCCGAGCAACCCGACGCCGCGGCGGCGACGGACGGCGGCCGACGGACCGGTCCCGGAGGCCGGCCGCTGTGGGTCGCCCTCGTCCTGATCAGCACGGCCCAGCTCATGGTCGTGCTGGACGGGTCGGTCGTGAACATCGCGCTCCCCCGGCTCCAGGAGGACCTGGCCGTCTCCGATGCCGACCTCACGTGGGTGGTGACCGCGTACGCGATCGCCTTCGGCGGGCTGCTGCTGCTCGGTGGGCGGCTGGGCGACCTGCTGGGCAGACGGCGGGTCTTCATCTGGGGCGTGCTGCTGTTCTCCCTGGGCTCCCTGCTGGCCGGCATCGCCCAGGAACAGTGGCAGCTGCTGGCCGCCCGGGTCCTGCAGGGCGGCGGTGCGGCCGCCGCGTCCCCGACGGCGCTCGCACTGGTCACCACGACGTTCCCGGCCGGCCCGCCGAGAAACCGGGCGTTCGCCGTCTACGCGGCCATGTCGGGTGCCGGCGCGGCGGTCGGGCTCATCCTCGGTGGCGCCCTCACGGAGGCGTCGTGGCGCTGGACGATGCTGATCAACGTGCCGATCGGGCTGCTGGTCGCCGTCCTGGCACCACGGTTCCTGGCCGAGTCCGCGCCGCAGCGCGGCCGCTGGGACCTGCCCGGGGCGCTGACGGCGACACTGGGGCTCGCAGCCCTGGTCTACGGCCTGAACCGCAAGGCACAGACAGACGCCGATACGGGCCTGCCCCAGGAGTGGTCCGACGACCTGGTCCTCATCCCGCTGATCGCCGCCGTCCTGCTGATCGCCGCGTTCTTCGTGATCGAGGTCCGCTCCCCACACGCCCTGCTGCCCATCCGGATCATCACGGACCGGACCCGCGCGGTGAGCTTCGGTGTGATGGGGGTCGTCGGCGCGGCCCTCTTCGCGATGTTCCTGTTCCTGTCGCTGTTCGTGCAGCAGGTGCTCGGCTACAGCCCGCTGGAGTCCGGCTTCGCGTTCCTGCCGTTCACCGTGGGCATCGTCGTCGCCGCCCAGATCGCCTCGGCGCTCGTCTCCCGCGTCGACCCCCGCTGGATCGTCGCAGCCGGCGGAGCACTGGCCGTCCTTGCCATGTGGGGCTACAGCCGCCTCGACGTCGACTCGAGCTACGCCGGCGGCGTCCTGCCGTGGGTCGTCGTCCAGGCCGTCGGGATGGGGTTGATCTTCGTACCGCTGACGCTCACCGCGGTGAGCCGGGTCGACCCGGCGGACGCCGGTGTGGGCTCAGCCGTGCTCAACACGGTGCAGCAGGTCGGCGGCGCCGTGGGCATCGCGGTCCTGGGGACGGTGTTCGCCAATGCGATCACCCAGCGCACGCCCGAACTGCTGGCCGCCCTCGGCGGACCGCCGACCCAGGCACAACTCCAGCAGGTGGCCCTGGAGGCCCAGACCTACGGGACGTCGCGGGCGTTCATCGTCGCCGCCTGGATGCTGGCGGTGGTCACGGTCGTCACCCTCGTCGGGCTGAACATCCGGCACGAGGACCTGGCCACCGACGTCACGCCCGGGGTGGTGGCTGTCGCGGCGGCGCCGGAGATCCCGCCGCAGCCGCCGGCGCCGGCCGACAGCGCCGACCCGGCGGGGAGCAGCAGGCCCCCCGGCTGACGCGGAGGCTCAGCGGCGCGAGGTGAGCTCCAGGGTGTCCGCGGGCACGGAGTCCATGTCCGGGCCCGAGAGCCGGGTGCGCTTGAGCTCCCAGAAGTCGGGGAGGTTGGCGAGCAGGACGGCGCCGTCGAAGGCCTTGCCGGCGTCCTCACCGGTCGGCACCCTGCTGATCACCGGGCCGAAGAACGCGACGCCGTCGATGTGCATGACCGGCGTGCCGACGTCGTCGCCGACCGGGTCCATGCCCGCGTGGTGGCTCTTCTCGAGGGCCTCGTCGTACTCGGTCGAGGTCGCGGCCTCGGCGAGCTCGGCGGGCAGCCCGACCCGCTCGAGGGCGGGCGCGATCAGCTCGTCGAGCTCCAGCTTCTCGTGGTGCCGCAGGGTGCCCATCGCGGTGTAGAGGTCGCCGAGGACCTCGTCGCCGTGCTTCTCGGCCGCGGCGATGGCGACGCGGACGGGGCCGATCGCCTGCTCCATCATCTTCTGGTACTCCTCGGGCAGGTCGCGCCCGCGGTTGAGGACGGCGAGCGACATGACGTGCCAGTGCAGGTCGATGTCGCGCACCTTCGCCGCCTCGAGGACCCACCGGCTGGTCAGCCAGGCCCACGGGCACAGCGGGTCGAACCAGAAGTCCACGCGGGCCCTGGTGGGGGCGCTCTGCACTGCCTCGGTCATCGGGGGCTCCTCGCGTCTCTCGTGGGCACGGCGTCGTCCTGCCGCACCTGCTGCCCCCAACAATCCGGATCGGCGACGACTTGTTCCCTCGCGCAACCAACGCCCGTCCCGGCGTGCCGCCGGACCTGTCGCCCGTGCATGGAAAGCTGGCCGGGTGGCCGTTCCCAACCTGACCCGCACCGACGCCGCCGCGCGCGCCGAACTGCTCGCCGTGCAGAGCTACGACATCCACCTGGACGTGACCGACGGCGCCGGGCACCCCGGCGAGAACACGTTCCGCTCGACGACGACCGTGGAGTTCTCCAGTCGCCGTCCGGGCGCGGACACGTTCATCGACCTCGTCGCCGAGACGGTCCACTCGGCCACGCTCAACGGCACCGAGCTGGACGTGAGCACCTACACCGAGGCCGGCGGCCTGCCGCTGCCCGGGCTGGCCGAGCAGAACACCCTCGTCGTCGTCGCCGACTGCCGGTACTCCAACACCGGCGAGGGCCTGCACCGCTTCGCCGACCCCGAGGACGGGCAGGTCTACCTCTACACCCAGTTCGAGCCGGCCGACGCCAAGCGGATGTTCACCTGCTTCGACCAGCCCGACCTCAAGGCGGCCTTCACGCTGCACGTGGTCGCGCCGTTCGACTGGCAGGTCGTGTCCAACACCGGCGGCCGCACGATCGAGGCCGGCCCCGCCGGCTCCCAGCTGGCCCACTTCGCGCCGACCAAGCGGATCTCGACCTACCTGGTCGCCCTGATCGCCGGGCCCTACGCCAGGGTCACCGATTCCCACGACGGCATCCCGCTCGGCCTCTACTGCCGGGCGTCGCTGGCGAAGTTCCTCGACGCCGAGGAGCTGTTCCGGGTCACCAAGCAGGGCTTCGACTTCTTCCACCGGGTCTTCGACTACCCGTACCCCTTCGACAAGTACGACCAGCTGTTCGTGCCGGAGTTCAACGCCGGGGCGATGGAGAACGCCGGCGCGGTGACCTTCCTCGAGGACTACGTCTTCCGCTCGAAGGTCAGCCGGGCGCGCTACGAGCGCCGCGCCGAGACCGTGCTGCACGAGCTGGCGCACATGTGGTTCGGCGACCTGGTGACCATGCGCTGGTGGGACGACCTGTGGCTCAACGAGTCCTTCGCGACCTACATCAGCACCCTCTGCCAGGCGGAGGCGACCGAGTACACGACCGCCTGGACGACGTTCGCCAACACCGAGAAGGCCTGGGCGTACGCGCAGGACCAGCTGCCCTCGACCCACCCGATCGCCGCCGACATCCCCGACGTCGCCGCGGTCGAGGTGAACTTCGACGGCATCACCTACGCCAAGGGCGCCTCGGTGCTCAAGCAGCTCGTGGCCTACGTCGGCCGCGACGAGTTCCTCGCCGGTGTCCAGCGCTACTTCCGCCGTCACGAGTACGGCAACACCGCGCTGGCCGACCTGCTCGCGCCGCTGGAGGAGAGCTCCGGGCGCGACCTGTCGGAGTGGGTCGAGCAGTGGCTGAAGACCAGCCAGGTCAACACGCTGCGGCCGGTCTTCGAGCTGACCAACGACGGCCGGTACGCGAGCTTCGCGATCGAGCAGACCGCCGTCGCCGAGCACCCCGTGCTGCGCAACCACCGCCTCGCCGTCGGCCTCTACAGCGAGGGTCCCGACGGGCTGACGCGCAGCTCGCGCGTCGAGCTCGACGTCGCCGGTGCCCGCACCGAGGTGCCCGAGCTGATCGGTCACCCGGTCGCCGACCTCGTGCTGGTCAACGACGACGACCTCACCTACGCCAAGCTGCGGCTCGACGAGCGCTCGTTGAGCACGCTGCGCACGCGGATCGGCGCCATCCCGGACCCGCTCGCCCGGGCGCTGTGCTGGTCGGCCGCGTGGGACATGACCCGCGACGCCGAGCTCCCCGCCCGCGAGTGGGTCCAGCTGGTGCTGGCCGGGGTCGACGCCGAGACCGAGATCAGCGTCGTCCAGGCCCTGCTGGCCCGGGTGCAGACCGCGCTGAACTCCTACGCGGACCCCACCTGGGCGCCGACGGGCTGGACGCAGCTGGCCGACCACGCCCTCGCGGCGCTGGAGAGCGCACCGGCCGGCAGCGACAGCCAGCTGCAGTGGTCGCGCACCTTCGCGAGCGCGGCCCGCACGGACGAGCACGCCGCCGTCCTGCGCGGCCTGCTCGACGGCTCACGCACGTTCGAGGGCCTGGAGGTGGACACCGACGCGCGCTGGGCGTTCCTCTCCGGGCTGGTCGCGATCGGCGCGGCCGGCGACCCGGAGATCGACGCGGAGCTGGAGCGGGACGCGACCGCCACCGGCATCCGACGGGCCGCCACGGCGCGCGCCCTCCGCCCGACCGCGGAGTCGAAGGAGGAGACCTGGCAGCGGGCCTGCCACGACGACGAGGTCCCGAACGCGGTGCACGAGGCGCTGCTCTCGGGTTTCTGGCACCCGGCCCAGCGCGAGCTCACCGCCGGCTACGTCGACCGCTACTTCGCCGACATCCGCCCGCTGTGGGAGCGCCGCCCCGGGGAGATCGCCAAGAACGCGGTGCAGTACCTGTTCCCGCCGGTGGTCGAGCCGCGCACCATCGTGGCGGCGGACGCCTGGCTCGCGGACGGCAACCACCCGGCACCGCTGCGCCGGCTGGTCTTCGAGGGTCGGGACGGCGTCGCCCGGGCGCTGCGCGCCCGGGAACGGGACGCCGACGCGAACCTGCGGTAGCCCCGGGCCTATCCGCCGACGGTTGTGGGCCGATCGCGGGGGCCGGAGGCTCCCCGATCGGAACATGGGCAGCGGTTCGGCCCCGTCCCGGGTTCCGCCCTGAGCGTGCGAAGGGTGGGGTGGACGGGGTGTCCTTCTTCAGTGAGGGCGGCGCAGGGACGCCGGGTGGCCGGCCTGGTCGGAGAGCTGGCGCAGACCGTTCACGATGCCGCCGACGAGGTCGCCCGCGGCGAAGGAGCCCGTCATCGACAGGACGGCGAGCGCGCAGGCGCGGTCGGGCATGCGGCGGGCCGCGGTCGCACCGGTGACGACCTCGACGACCCGCTGCCCCGGCGAGACCGCGAGCAGCACCGCCTCCGACGGGTTCGTACCGGAGCGCGCGTGCAGCTCCTCGGCGGTGACGCGGGTGCGCTTGCCGAGATCGCCGATGTAGAGCGTGAAGCGCAGCCCGGTCTCGCGGGAGGACATGGTCAGCGCCTCGTCGAGGCGGGCCAGCTCCTGCCACGTGAAGATGCGGTCGAGGGAACTGCCCTCGTCCGTCCGGGCTGGGGCGGTCTGGTCGGTGGCCGTGTCGTGGGACTCGGCTTCGAGCGCGCGGGTCATCGCCGGCCTCCCGGGGCGTCAGTCGTGGGAACGTCGGAGTGGGTCGGTGCGGTCACGGCCGGCTCACCAGGTCCCGCGGGCGCCGCCGAGCGGACCGCCGGCGCCCCTGGGGGCCGGCGGAGCAGCAGCGGTCGTGGCGCCGTGCGATCCGGAGCCGTGCCCGTCGGTCGGTTCGCCGTAGACCGACGACCCCACGGCCAGGGTTCCCTGACCGGGGACGCCCGCGCCGTAGCCGCCGCCGTGGCCGCCGGCCGGACCCTCGGGATGCGGCTCGTACCAGACAGCCTCGTGCGGCCACGGCTGCCCTGACCTGTACCGGGGACGCTTGCGCCCGCCCGGGAGGAAGATCAGCGCCGCAAGGACGAGGACGACGGCCAGCGGGGCGCCGACGAAGACGAGGAGGGTCTCGGCCACGTTCACGGGCGACAACTTACCGGTCCGGCCGCAGGATCAACGGGTGTAGTCCCATCCTGCGGGGTGGCGGTTCACCCACGGCCGCGCAGCCTCGACCTGCGCGGACAACGCGAGCAGCGTGACCTCGTCCGCCGGACGCCCCACGAGCATCGTCCCGACCGGCAGTCCGCCGTCCGTCCAGTGCAGCGGCAGGCTCACCGCGGGCTGGCCGGTGACGTTGAAGAGCGCCGTGAACGCGGCGTACCGCTTGTTCCGCTCGAAGTCCTCCGCGCCGTCGCCGTCGGCGTCGAACCAGCCCACCGGACGCGGGGTCATGGTCACGACGGGTGCCAGCAGGACGTCGTAGGCAGCGGTGGCCTGCAGGAACCTGCGCGCGAACAGCCGCAGCGCGGTCAGCGACTCCATCGCCGCCTGCGCCGACATCGCCAACCCGCGGGCGCGCAGCTCCCGCGTGAGCGGGCGCAGCTCGCCGACCCGGTCCGGCGGAACCGGCAGCAGGGTGCCCGACAGCGCCCACACCCGCTCGAAGGACGGCAGGACCTCGGGGCCAACGAGCCCGCGCGGCACGTCCTCGACGTCGTGGCCAAGGCTCTCCAGCAGCTTCCCGGCGTCCTCGAAGGCCGCGACGATCTCCGGCTCCAGTTCCACACCGGACAGCGGGGACTCGAGGTACCGGCCGATGCGCAACCGGCCCGGCGAGCGGTCGGCCGCCTGCAGGAACGTCTCCCCGGCCGGCAGCGGCGGCGCCCAGGCGAAGTCGCCGAGCACCGGACCGCTCATCGCGTCGAGCATCGCCGCGGCATCCCGGACGGTGCGAGCCAGCGGCCCGCTGGTCCCCAGCCCCGTGACGTCGGCGCCGAGCGGGGCGTTGCTGATCCGCCCGCGGCTGGGCTTGACCCCCACGATCCCGTTGATGCTCGCCGGGATGCGGATCGAGCCGCCGCCGTCGCTGCCCTGGGCGAACGGCACCATCCCGGCGGCGACCGCCACCGCCGCTCCCCCGCTGGAGCCGCCCGCGAGGAGGGACGGGTCCCACGGGCAGCGCGCCGGCCCGGCGACGTCGTTGTCGGTGTAGCAGGGGTACCCGAACTCCGGCGTGTTGGTCTTGCCCAGGCTGATCGTCCCGGCCGCGGCCAGGGCGGTCACGACCGCGTCGTCCACGGTCGGCACGAAGTCGGCCATGACCCGCGAGCCGAACGTCGTCCGTACGCCGGCGGTGTTGTTGAGGTCCTTGATCGCCGTGGGGACGCCGAGCAGCGGCGGCAGCTCGCCGCCACGGCCCAGCCGCGCCTCGGCGGCGGCCGCCGCGGCGAGGGCTTGCTCGGGCGTGACGGTCACGAACGCGCCGAGGCCGGCGTCGAGCGCGTCGATGCGCGCCAGGAAGTGCTCGACCAGCTCGGTCGGGCTGGCCTCTCCCGCACGGACGGCGGCGGCCTGCTCGAGCGCGGTGAGGTCGTGCAGCTGGGTCACGGACGGCGACGCTAGCCCTGGACCCGGTAGACAGATCACGTGGACCTGACCAGGAACGCCGCCGTCGCCCTGGACGCGGCCGATCCACTCGCCGGCTTCCGGAGCCGCTTCGCCGGCGCGGACGACGACGGACCCGACCGCCTGCTGTACCTCGACGGCAACTCCCTCGGGCGGATGCCGCTGGCCACCCCGGCCGCGGTGCGACGGGTCGTCGAGGAGGAGTGGGCGACCGGGCTGGTCGGGTCCTGGGCGTCGTGGGTGGGCACCGCGACGCGTCTGGGGGACGCGCTGGCCGCCGGGGTGCTGGGCGCCCGGCCGGGCGAGGTGCTGGTCGGCGACACGACGACGGTGAACCTCTACAAGCTGCTCGCGGCCGGCGCGCGGGCGCGGCCCGGCCGGGACGTACTGGTCTGCTCCGCCGACGACTTCCCCACCGACCGCTACGTCGTGGCCGGCGTCGCCGCGGAGCGCGGGATGACCGTGCGGGAGATCCCGGCCGACCTCGACGAGGGGCTCGACCCGACGGTGCTGGCGGCGGCCCTCGACGAGCGGGTGGCCGTGGTGGTCCTCTCCCACGTCGCCTACCGCTCGGGGGCGCTGGCGGATCTGCCGGCGATCACCCGCCTCGTGCACGACTCAGGTGCGCTGGTCCTGTGGGACCTGTCGCACTCCGTGGGGTCCGTGCCGGCCGGACTGACCGCGGCCGGCGCCGACCTCGCCGTGGGTTGCACCTACAAGTACCTGAACAGCGGGCCTGGTGCACCCGCGTTCCTCTACGTGCGGCAGGACCTGCAGACGCAGCTGCGGTCGCCGATCCAGGGCTGGTTCGGTCAGCGCGACCAGTTCGAGATGGGGCCGGTCTACGACCCGGCGCCCGGGATCGAGCGGTTCGGCGCCGGCACCCCGCCGGTTCTCGGGATGGCCGCCCTCGAGGTGGGTGCCGGGATCGTGGCCGAGGCAGGCGTGGGCCGTCTCGCGGCGAAGGGGCGCGCGATGACCGAGCTGGTGGTGGCGCTGGCCGACGGGTGGCTGGCTCCGCACGGCGTCGTCCTCGCGTCGCCGCGGTCGGCCGGCCGGCGGGGATCGCACGTGACCTTCGCCCATCCGCAGGCGTGGCAGCTGACGCAGGCGCTGATCGACCGCGGGGTCGTGCCTGACTTCCGGACCCCCGACCGGGTGCGTCTCGGACCGGCGCCGCTCTACACGCGGTTCGTCGACGTGTGGGACGCGATGGAACGCTTCCGCGCCGTCCTTGCCGACGGCTCCTGGAAGGACTTCCCGGCCGAACGCTCCCGCGTCACCTGAGGTGCCGAAATCGCCATTTCGGCACCTCAGTCGGGTTCGGGGACGCCGATCGGGTTCCCGGCGGGCCACTCGCCGGCGGCGACCACCGCGCGGCGGACCGGGGTCAGCAGCTCCGCCAGCCGGTCGCAGCCGACGTCGCCGAGCGCCCGCCACGGGCGCAGCGCCAGCCGGTCGGTGTCGGCCTCGATGGCGGCGACCATCGCCAGGCCCTCGGCGCTCAGCCCGGCGCCGTCCAGCCAGCCGCGGGCGGTGCGCCGGGCAGCGGCGTCGTCCCAGGCCTCGTCGTCC
>NZ_SPQM01000159.1 GCF_004570345.1 Blastococcus sp. CT_GayMR20
CCGGCTCCTGTGCGAGATGGCCGCCGCCCCCCACCGGGTCTTCAGCCGCGAGACGCTGCTGCAGCGCGTCTGGGACCACGGGTTCTTCGGCGACGAGCGGATCGTGGACGTACACATCCGGCGGCTGCGGACGAAGGTCGAGCGGGACCCGAGCGCCCCCCGCGTGGTGGTCACGGTCCGCGGGCTGGGGTACCGGCTGGATCCGCAGTGAGCGCCGCGCTCGGAGCCCGGGGGCTGCGGGCGCGCATCGTGCTGGGGTTCGCCGTCGGCACGCTGCTGGTCTCCGTCGTCCTCGTGAGCGTCACGTTCCTGCTGGCCCGCAGCTACCTGCTGGACCAGCGCGAGGCCTTCGTGCTCCGGCAGGCGTTCGCCGACGCGAACGTCCTGAACATGCATCTGTCCACCGCCGGTACGGAGGTCGGGGACGCGCTCGGCGACCTCATCCCCTCTGGGGGCGCCGATGTCGTCGTGAGCAGCGAGGGCTCCTGGTTCTCCTCGACGTTGGACGTCGGCGCACGGGATGTCCCGGCAGAGCTCCAGGAGGTGGTCGACTCGGGGTCGGTCGCGACGGTCAGGGTCGACACCGCGGAGGGGCCACGGCTGGTGGTGGGGGTCCCCCTGCCGTCCGCGGGTGCCGCGTTCTACGAGGTGGCGCCGCTGTCCGAGCTCGAACAGGTGCTGCACACGCTGGCCGCCGTGCTCGGGGCCGGCGCCCTGGCCGCGACCGCGGCCGGGGCCGCCTTCGGGGGATGGGCCAGCCGGCGGGCGGTCCAGCCACTGGAACAGGTCGCCGGTGCCGCGACCCGGATCGCAGGCGGCGACCTCGCGACCCGGCTGGCGGAGACCGACGACCCCGATCTGGTGGCGATCGTGGCGAGTTTCAACAGCATGGTCGACGCGCTGGCGGCCCGGATCGAGCGGGACGCGCGCTTCGTCGGCGACGTGAGCCACGAACTGCGCAGCCCCCTGACGACCCTGGTCACCAGCGTGGAGGTGCTGAGTGCCCGGAGACACGAGCTGTCCCCCCGCGCGCAGCAGGCGCTCGGGATGGTCGAGTCGGAGCTCGGCCGCTTCCGTCGCACGCTCGACGACCTCCTCCAGCTGGCCCGCCTGGACGGCGCAGCGGAGCTCGACCGGACCCGGGCGGTGTCCCTGAGTGCCCTGGTCCGCGAGGTGCTCCTCCGCTGCAGGATCTCCGAGGAGCACCTGCTGGTGGACCCGGACGCGGACACCACCGTCGAGGGGGACAAGACGAGCCTGGAGCGGGCCGTGCGCAACCTGCTCGAGAACGCCGCTCAGCACGGGGACGGCGTGCGGGAGGTGCGCGTCGAGCACCGGGACGCTGCCGTCCTGGTGACCGTGGACGACGCCGGGGCGGGCGTCGCGCCCGAGGACCGGGAGCGGATCTTCGAGCGATTCGCGCGGGGTCCCCGGGCCGCCCGCCGATCGTCGTCCGGCGCCGGGCTGGGTCTGGCCATCGTCGCGGAGACGGCGGCACGGCACGGTGGGGCGGCGTGGTGCTGCGATGCACCGTCCGGTGGCGCCCGGTTCGCCTTCTCCCTGCCTCGGAGCGAGCCGTGAGGGGCCGCATGGCCACCGGAGTCGCGCTGGTGCTGGTCCTCGGCGGTTGTGGCGTGCCGACCGGCGGCCCGCCTGCTGTCGTCGAGCAGTCCGACGTCCCGTACGGCCTGGCCGCGCCGACTCCGTCGTCGTCCGCACCGCCGACCCCCGAGGTCGCTCCTGCTCCCTACCGGATCTTCCTGGTGGACGGGGCGGACGTCCTCGTCGCCCGCCCCCGGGAGCTGGACGGCGCCACGCCGCGCGAGCACCTCGCGGAGCTGCTGGCCGCCTTGGCGGACGCGCCGACCGCCGGCGAGCGGACCGAGGAGATGTCGACGTCGCTGCCGCCGGGCGTGCGCCTGAGCGTCACCGACCTGTCGGGAGGCATGGCGACCATCGAGCTGGGCCTTCCCGCCGAGGCCCCGACCGGCGGCGCCGGGCGGCGGGCGGTGGCGCAGATCGTGCTGTCGGCCTCGACCGTGCCCGGCGTCGACGCGGTCCGGTTGACCGTCGACGGTGAGCCGGTCGAGGCACCGTTGCCCTCTGGCGAGCTCATCTCGGCGCCACTCACGGCGGAGGACTATGCGACCTTCCTGACCCCTCCGCCGCCGTCCACGGTGCCTGCGACGCCGTCCTGACGCTCAGCCGCCGAGGACCTTCGCCTTCTGCGCGGCGAACTCCTCCTCGGTGAGGATCCCGGCGTCGCGCAGCTCGCCCAGCTTCTTCAGCTGCTCGACCATGTCCACCTGCGGTGGGGCCGGCGCGGGGGGCGGGACGGGCGCCGTGGGCACCGGTGGCGCCATCGGGGCGCCGAACGGGGCACCCGGCGTCATGTTGTGCACGTAGGACGACTGCCGCTCGATGGTCTTCTTCTGCCGCGCCTCGCTGATCAGCGGCGACAGGATGTCCAGGACGGCGTACGGGCCCTCGATGTTGTCGAGGACGACCTGGCCGGACGTCGTCCCCTCGATGGTGCCGCTCACGTTGAACATGTCCTGGGTCGCGCCGTAGGACGGGTCCTCCAGGTTGAGCACGACGTCGCCGACGTCGTTGCCGCGCTGCCAGACCGCCTGCCGCACGTCCATGTCCTTGATCGCCCACAGGGGCACGCTCTCGGTGCGGGTCCCGAGCAGGCCGCTCTCGATCCAGACGCGGTCCTTGGTGATCCGGTAACGGGCCTTCGAGACGCCGGCTGCGCTGGTGGCCGCGTTCTTGCTCTCGCCGAACCAGAGCGTGTTCGGGTCGTTGGCCCACTGCTCGGTCCGCTTGGCGTTCTGCTCGGCGAGCTTCTGCTTGCCCTGCTCGGCCATCTGCTTGCCCTGGTCGGCGACCTGCTTGAGCCGGTCCTTCCAGCTGACCTTGCCGCCGCCGGCGGGGGGAGCGGCCGCGGAGGCGCCGGACTGATCGGCGGGCGGCGGCGTGGGCGGGGGCGGGAACGCGTCCGGGGGCGGCGGCAGCTCGGTCGTGAGCGGGTCCTGTCCCGTCGTCCCCTGGTCCGAGACGTGCTCGGTCCAGGTGCTGCCGTTCCAGTAGCGCAGCTCGTGTGCGCCGGTGGGGTCGGCCAGCCAGCTCGCGTCCGCCATGGGTCCTCCTCGTCTCCGCGGTACCGGCTGGAGGATGCCAGCGGCGACGCGGATACGGGGGTCCCGCGAGCGCGGTGGGATCAGCGGGGGCGGCCGGCCCGTCCGCCGTTCGCCCGACCGGTGCCGGACCTGCCGCTCCGCCTGCCGTCAGCCGCCGCCTTGCCGGTGCGCGACGGCCGCGCGTGCCGGTCGTGCCCGTCGTGGTGGCGGTCGCCCTTGTGCCGGTCGTTGCTGTGCCGTTCGCGGCCCGGTCCGCGGCCCGCTGCGCCCACCGAGCAGTCGCGGCACGTGGTGAACCACGGGGCGATGCCGGTGCCGCAGGCCGAGCACCGGCCGGACGCCGTCAGCGAGATGGCGTCCGGCAGCAGCTCGGTGATGCGGGTGGCGCACTCGTCCTCGACGAGCGCGGCGTCCTCGCTGGTCAGCCCGGCGACGTCCGGGAACGAGCGGAGCAGGGTCTGCGCGTCGCGGGCCGCGGCGGCCGCCTGCTCGTAGTCCTCGACGGTGCCCTTGGCCGGCATCGGCTCGAGCACGGTCTCCGGCCGCACCGGCAGACCCGCGGCCGACTGGAGCGCGGCCTTGGCGAGCACCAGCCAGCGGGTGCGCCGCGGTGGGTTGTAGTCGATGGGCAGGTTGATCAGGCGCCAGACGGTCCAGAGGTCGCCGGCCACACCCAGCGGACCGCGCAGCAGCGGCAGCAACGCGTGCACCCGGACGATCAGGCTGGTCACGTCGTCGGCGGTCATCGCCTGGTCGCGGGTGGCGGCGCGGGCCCAGGCCATCCAGCGGGTGAGCGCCTCGGGCAGGTCGACGGGCTCGAAGGCGCCCAGGTCGTCGAGCTCGGGTCGCAGCCGCGGCGCGCGCTTGGGCAGGTCGCTCATCGCGTCACCACGGGCCACCTCGGCGCCGGCCTTGAGGAGCCCGGCGTCGGCCTTGAGCCCGGCGACACCGGCGAGGACGCCGACGCTGCCGTGCCCGGTCAGCCCGTACCGCCCGGCCCGGCCGGCGATCTGCGCGGTCTCCCAGGTGCGTAGCGCCCGGCGCTCGACGCCGTCGAACTTCGTCGTCTCCGCGAACAGCACGGTCGTCGCCGGCACGTTGATGCCGTGGCCGATGACGTCCGTCGTCACGAGCACCTCGGTCTCACCACGGGTGAAGCGGTCGATGACCTCACGGCGGGTCGCGGGGGGCAGGGCGCCGTAGAGGACGCCGACCTTGCCCGGACGCTGGGGGTCGAGCGCCGCCGCGACGGCGTAGACCGCCTTGCGGGAGAAGGCGACGACCAGAGTCTGCGGGCGGACGGCGTCGGGGCGGACGGGTGCCCGCAGCACGTCGAGCCGCGACAGCCGCTTGTGGTTGACCACGGTGATCTTCTTGGCGTCGGACACCAGCGGCTTGAGCAGCAGGTAGGCCTCGGCCGCGGAGATCAGGTGCATCTCGCGGTAGTCGCCGGTGAGGACCAGCCGGGCCCAGTGGTGGCCGCGGTCGGGGTCGGCGACCCAGTGCGACTCGTCGAGGACCAGGAGATCGCCGCGCATGGGCGCCTTCTCCACGGTGCAGCAGACGATGGGGGCGTCGGGGTCGATCTCCTCCTCGCCGGTGGAGAGGCCGACGGTGCCCGGCGGCAGCTGCGCGGACAGCCGGGCGTAGGCCTCGTGCGCCAGCTGCCTCAGCGGTGCGGCGTAGACCCCGCGGCCGTTCTTCTCCAGCGCGAGGAGCGAGTCGTAGGTCTTGCCCGAGTTGGTCGGGCCCAGGTGGAAGACGACGTTCTCGGGCCGGGTCGTCCGGACGGGGAGCTCGGGCTCCGCGCCGTCCACCCAGCTCTGCTGGGCGAGCTTCTCCACCCGCGCCGCCGCATGGTCGGCGTCGCGGGTCTCGAGGTCACGGACGACGTTGCGCTTGCGACGTCGATCGGGGTACTGCGAAGGAACACTCACAGGGGAGAACAGGCCTCTGGTCGGCGGAAGTCGGAGCGGGTCCGCACGTGTGCGGGCGATGCCAGCTGCCGCGGACCCTACGGAGGGCAACAGCGGGAGCCCGCCGGACATGCCCGGTGGGTTCGGTATCACGCGGCACGGGACACCTCCCGACCCACGGCGAGCAGTCGCACCTCGAGCACGAGGCCGCGGATCGCCACCACCTCGTTGAGCGTGCGAGGTGGCTCCGGCAGCGGGCCGTCCTCGGTCCGGAAGGTCACGGTGACGGGGCAGAGCACCCCGTCGTGGGGCTCGGCGCAGCGGACGGCGGGCCCGACGGGGAGGACGCGGTCGGCCACGGCGGCCCAGCCCGGCGTCGTCCGGGGGACGGCCGTGAGCAGCGCGAGGTCACCGAGCAGGCCGGCCTCGTTGCGGATGCCGAGCCGGTGCGCGCCGGTCCTCGGCCACGGCGTCGACGGCTGGACGACGACGACCCGGATGCCGACGGCGGTGAGCAGGCGGGCAGCGCTGCACACCTGCAGCGACTGGCGGCGGCGCACCGAGCCCACGGCGCTCAGCGACGCGCGGGCCTTCAGCCCCGCCATGGCCGCGGACCAGCGCAGCCGCCGGCGCTGCTGCGTGGCGGGGTCGGCCTCCCCGGGCGGGGGACGGCGGGGAACCGGGATGACGGGCGCGCGCGGCGGGGCAGCGGTCACGGCGCAGAGCGTCCCGAGCGCGGATGACGAGGACGTGAGGACGGCGCGACCGTGCCGCTAACTCTTCGCGCCGGCTCAGCGCAGGCGGCGGGCGGCGGCGGCCAGGGTGCGGAGGGTGAGCCGGCCGTCGGCCAGGCCGAGCGCGACCACGTCGTCGAACACCCGCTGATCGTCGGCGGCGGCCCGGAAGACGCCGTCCATCACCGTCGGCCACCGGCTCGCCCACGACGCTGTGGACGAGTGCAGCAGGTGCCGGCCCAGCCGGGCCCGTAGTGCCGTGCGGTACGCCGCGCCCGCGCCGGCCCCCTCCACCGTCGCCGCCCCGGCCAGCGCCCCGGACAGCACCGCGTAGAAGATGCCCTCCCCGGTGAGCGGGTTGATCAGCGACGCGGCGTCCCCGGCGAGCAGCACCCGGCCGTCGGGCTGCCTCGGCCGCCCCGTCGACAGCGGCAGCCGGTGCGCCTTCAGCCCGGTGGCCTCGACGCCGGGCAGCAGCCGTGCCAGCCCGGCGAGCAGCCCCGCCCGGTTCACCCCGCCGGAGACCAGTTCGCCGTAGCCGACGTTGGCCCGGCCGTCGCCGAGCGGGAAGGACCAGGCGTAGGCCGGCCACCGCTGCCCGGTCGTCAGGATCACCTGCACGCCGTCGGTCCCGGCCGGCTCCGGCGCGTAGCCGCGGATCGCGATGGCCAGCTGCTCCGGCCGGTTGGGCGGCACCTCCAGTGCCCGGCGGACGACGGACTCCGCGCCGTCGGCCCCGATCACGACCCCGGCGGTCAGGACGTCGTCGACCACGACGCGCGACGGGTGCACCAGGAGCCGGCGGAGGGCGTGCCGGCGCAGCTCCACGCCCGTCGCACGCACCGCGTCCAGCAGCCGGCCGTCGAACACCGCGCGGGGGACCACCCGCGCCGGGCGGTGCATCGTCCGCTCGACCGTCGTCCCTCCGGGCGATCGCAGCCGCAGCCGGGAGAGGCGCGCGTAGCCGTCGGTGAGGGCGTCGGGGTCGATTCCCAGGCCGGCGAGGACGTCGAGCGCCTCGGGCGCGATCCCGTCGCCGCAGACCTTGTCGCGCGGGAAGTCGGCCCGGTCGAGCACCAGCACGGACGCCGCCGGGTCGGCCCGTCGGGCGGCGAGGGCGCTCGCGGCCCCGGCCGGCCCGCCGCCGACGACCACGACGTCCCAGTGCTCCACGTCGCTCAGTGCACCACGGGCTCGGCGACGCCTTCCTTCCTCTGCGACAGCAACCGCCGCCAGCTGTCCAGGTCGTGGGAGGCCGGCTCGGTGGTCGCGATGAAGTCCAGCAGCAGCGCGGCGAAGCGCTCGGGGTCGTCGAGGTGCGGCCAGTGGCCGGCGTCCTCGAACACCTCGATGCGCGCGCTCGGCACGAGCGCGCGCACGGTCTCGGCGTGCATCGCGGGGACGATCGGGTCGCGGCTGCCCCAGACGACGAGCATCGGGATGGCGTCGGCGAGGTAGAGCCGGTCCAGCGCGGTGACGGCCTGCCCGCGGGCGTCCACGACGCCGCGCAGCGTCCGGAGGAACGCCCGGCGGGCCTCGACGTCCTTGAGCGCGAGCAGGGCGTCGCCGGCCTCGGCCAGGTCGCCGACGCGGCGCCAGCCGCCCAGCCGGCCGATCCGCTCCAGCGCCTGGAAGCCCATGCGCATCGGGCCCGAGATGCCGGTGAGCGCTGTCAGCACGAGCTCGGCGCCGGGCAGGGTGGCGGCCCGCAGGCCGGCGGACAGCTCCGGCCCGAGCCCGCCGCTGCCGACCAGGGCGATCCGCTGGCAGCGCTCCGGGAACTGGTAGGCGAACTGCAGGGCGATCCCGCCGCCGAGGGAGTGCCCGACCACGGTCGCCTGCTCGATGTCGAGCACGGTCAGCAGGTCGCGCATGCCGTTGGCGTACGCGGCGATCGAGTAGTCGCCGCGGGGCTTGTCGGAGGCGCCGTGCCCGAGCAGGTCGGGTGCGATCACCGTATGCGACTCGGCCAGTCGGTCGATGACGCCGGCCCACGTCTGACAGTTGTTGCCGATCCCGTGCAGGAGCAGCAGGGGCGGACCGTCCCCGGCCCGGATGAACGCCCGCCGGTGCCCGTGCACCACCCGGATGTCGCGGACCTGGCTCGACGGCATCCGCCCAGTTCACCAGCCGGTTGTTGCCGACCGATTAACGGCTCGGAGTCGTCCACTTCCGCGGTGGGTGCTCGTAGCTCCCGACGAACTCGAGCAGCCCCGCCGCGTCGGTCACCACGCCGAGGGCGTCGAGCCGGACGGCGTCGAGGTAGCCGTCGTCCACCATGCGGCGCAGCTGGGTCAGGAGCGGCTGCCAGAACCCGTCGACGTCCAGGAGGACGGTCGGCTTGGCGTGCAGGCCGAGCATCCCCCAGGTCCAGGCCTCGAAGAGCTCCTCGAGGGTGCCGGCGGCACCGGGCAGTGCGACGAAGGCGTCGCTGAGGTCGGCCATCACGGCCTTGCGCTCGTGCATGGTCTGCACCACCTCGAGCCGGGGGAGACCCGGGTGCGCGACCTCGTCGTCCACCAGGTGCTGCGGGATCACACCGACGACCTCGCCGCCGGCGGCCAACGCCGCGTCGGCGACGACGCCCATCATCCCGACGTGCCCGCCGCCGTAGACGATGCCGACGCCCGCCTCCGCGAGGTCGGTCGCGAAGGTGGCCGCGGCAGCGCGGTGGGACGCCGGACCGGCGTGCGACCCCGTGAAGACGGCTATGCGCATGACGGACGGCGCACGCTGCGGTCAGCCGCCGTAGTAGCGGTAGACCGGCTCCGCGATGCAGACCGGCTTGTCCCCGCCCTCGCGCTCGATGACGGCGGCCAGCGTCAGCTGCAGCCCGCCGGCCACCTCCTCGACCGACTTCAGGGTGGCCGTGAGCCGCACCTTGGCGCCGACCGGCACCGGCGAGGGGAAGCGCACCTTGTTCAGCCCGTAGTTGACGCCCATCACCGTGTCGGTGACCGCGAGGACCTGCGAGGACAGCGGCGCCAGCAGCGACAGCGTCAGGTAGCCGTGGGCGATCGGGCCGCCGAAGGGGCTCTCCGCCTTCGCGCGCTCGACGTCGACGTGGATCCACTGGTGGTCGCCGGTGGCCTCGGCGAACTGGTTCACGTGCTCCTGGGTGACCTCGTGCCAGTCGCTGGTCCCGAGCTCCGTGCCGACGAGTCCGGGGACCTCGGCCATGGTCGTCGTGGTGGTCATGCGGGTACGCCTCCGGGGTCCTGGGGTTCTCCTGACGAACCTAGTGCTCTGCTCACGAGGGCGAAGCAGAGCACAAGGTCGGCATGAGCAGGTTCACTGGGCGGGTGCTCGCATCGACCGACGGGTGGACGACCTGCTCGCAGGGCCACCGCCACTGGGGCCGCGCGGGGGCGGCCGGGCTGCTCCTGCACCGGAACGGCGCGGAGGGTCCCGAGCTCCTGCTGCAGCACCGGGCGGCGTGGTCGCACCACGGCGGCACCTGGGGGACGCCCGGCGGGGCGCTGCACCACGGGGAGTCGGCCGACGAGGGGGCGCTGCGCGAGGTGCGGGAGGAGCTCGGGCTGCTCCCGGACGACGTCGTCCTGGGCGCCCGGTCGGTCGACGACCACGGCGGCTGGTCGTACACGACGGTGCTGGCGCGGCCGGTCCGGTCGATCGAGCCGGGTGACCTGCGGCTGGACGGCGAGAGCGACGGCGTGGCCTGGCTGCCGCTCGCCGGCCTTCCGGAGGTGGATCTCCACCCGGGTCTGGCGGGGTCGCTGCCGCGGTTGCTGCCCCTGCTGGAGAACTCCGCACAGTAGTCGGGCGTGTCGCGGAATGAGATGGCATCCGGCGGGTACGCGCCCCCGCTGAGACACGTTCTTCCCATGCACCACCTAAGGAGCCGGCCCTGTCACGCCGTCCCCGGCACCGCGCTTCCGGCACCGCTAACCGCGGAGAGCTCGGGAACGGTGCCGCCCGTCATGCCCCGAAGGACCGCCGCCGCGGCGCGATCCTGGCGCTCGCGTTCGCCATCGGCGCCCTGCTCGTCGCGGTGCCGATCGCGCTCTTCCTCGGCGCCGGCCCGGACGGCGGCGGGACCACGCGCGACCCCGACGGGGTCTTCAGCGGTGAGGACGGCGGCAGCGCCGAGGGCGGCACCGCGCGCGGTGGTGGCGCGCTGAACACCGCGGCCACCGAGTCGCCGGCTGCTCCCGGATCGGCGGCCGACGCCGCCGCGAACCCCGGCAGCGGCATGGGCGGCGATGCGCAGATC
>NZ_SPQM01000015.1 GCF_004570345.1 Blastococcus sp. CT_GayMR20
ACCGCGAGGAAGCGGCCGACGCCCCGGTGCGCACCGCCCCGGCCGCGCCCTCGCCACGCACGGCGCCCGGCGGCACGCCGACGGTGCGGACGGAGACCGCGGAGGCGTCGGCCCGCCCGTCGTCCCGGAGGACCCGGCCGAGTGCCGCGGCACCGGTGGCGACCGAGGCCCGTCGTCGGGTGCCGGCGCTGGCGCTGGTGCTCGCGCTGCTCTGCGTCCTCACGGCCGCGGGGGCCGGCTGGCTGCTGTGGCAGCGGCTGAACCCCAGCTACGTCGACTCCTCGATCTTCGCCGCCACGCGCAGCGGGATCGAGGCCGTCTACGCCTACGACTACCAGGACTCCGAGGGCAGCGTGCAGGGCAAGCTCGACGTCCTCACCGGCGACCTGCGCGACGAGTACGAGCGGGACCTCTCCGACGGCGGGATCATCGACACCTACGAGCAGGTGTCGGCCACGACGCGGTACGAGGTCCTCGACGTCGGGCTGCAGCAGGTGAACGAGGCGCAGGACACCGCGACCCTCGTCGTCTTCGGGCAGTACGTCGTGGAGTCGGTGAACAGCGGCACCCAGCCGGCGCCCGAGGGGTCGGAGTGCCAGGTGACCCCCGGCGGCGCGCAGTCCTGCACCCAGACGGTCCGTGTGACCGTCGTCGACGTGGGCGGCGACTGGAAGATCAGCGAGCTCACCCTCCTGACCACCAGCTGACGGCGGCGGCCGCGCCCCCTCCACGAAGGCGCGGCGTGGCAGTCCCGCAACGGCCTCCGGGCTGGCATCATGGTCGCCGCACAGCCCTGGACCACCTGCTCTCGCAGCGTTGCTCCTCCACGGGGTGTGGCGCCGGTCGCACTGGCGTCCCCCACGTGGACAGAGCCCTCGGGCAGGGGTAGGGTCTCCTGTTGCGCTGCCCTCTGACTGCTGCCCGCCGAGACGGGTCACCAGGGGTGCCCGGGAAACGCCCCGGACGCCCCGTGATCGGCCCTCCGGAACGTCGGACAGACCAGGTGGACAGCTCCGCCATTACCGACGACGACCCCGCACAGTCCCGCCCGCACGTCGTGAGGTCCTTGGAAGGACGCATCTTGGCAGGCTCTCGCCCCACCAGCATCAACCCCAGCACCACCGAGTCCGGCACCACCCGCACCACCCCGCAGCAGCCCCAGTCCGGCACCCGGACCGGTGAGGCCGATCAGCAGAAGATTCCCGGCGCTCCGCTCCGCGTCTCGTTCGCCAAGATCCAGGAGCCTCTCGAGGTCCCGGATCTGCTGGCCCTGCAGACCGCTTCGTTCGACTGGCTGATCGGCAGCCCCGAGTGGCGGGCCACCCTCGCTCCCGAGGAGCAGGCCGACGCCGTCGGCGGTCTGGCCGAGATCCTCGAGGAGATCAGCCCGATCGAGGACTTCAGCGGCTCGATGTCGCTGTCCTTCTCCAACCCGCGCTTCGAGGACGTCAAGGCGTCCCTCGAGGAGTGCAAGGACAAGGACATGACCTACGCGGCGCCGCTGTTCGTCACCGCCGAATTCATGAACAACACCACCGGCGAGATCAAGAGCCAGACGGTGTTCATGGGCGACTTCCCGATCATGACGAACAAGGGCACCTTCGTCATCAACGGGACCGAGCGCGTCGTCGTCTCCCAGCTCGTCCGCAGCCCCGGCGTCTACTTCGACAAGACCCTGGACAAGACGTCGGACAAGGACGTCTTCAGCGCCAAGGTCATCCCCAGCCGCGGTGCGTGGCTGGAGTTCGACGTCGACAAGCGCGACACGGTCGGCGTCCGCATCGACCGCAAGCGCCGTCAGCCGGTCACCGTGCTGCTCAAGGCACTGGGCTGGGGCGAGGACCGCATCCGGGAGCACTTCCAGTGGTCGCCCACCGTCCTCGCCACGCTCGAGAAGGACCACATCGCCGGGCAGGACGAGGCGCTGCTGGACATCTACCGGAAGCTCCGTCCGGGCGAGCCGCCGACGCGTGAGTCCGCTCAGGCGCTGCTCGAGAACCTCTTCTTCAACCCGAAGCGCTACGACCTCGCCAAGGTCGGCCGTTACAAGGTGAACAAGAAGCTCGGTGTCTCGGTGCCGCAGAGCACCAGCACGCTGACCGAGGACGACATCGTCGCCACCATCGAGTACGTCGTGCGTCTCCACGCCGGCGAGCCCGACCACGGCGTCGACGACATCGACCACTTCGGCAACCGCCGCCTGCGCACCGTCGGCGAGCTGATCCAGAACCAGATCCGGGTCGGCCTCTCCCGCATGGAGCGCGTGGTCCGCGAGCGGATGACGACCCAGGACGTCGAGGCGATCACGCCGCAGACCCTGATCAACATCCGGCCCGTCGTCGCCTCCATCAAGGAGTTCTTCGGCACCAGCCAGCTGTCGCAGTTCATGGACCAGACCAACCCGCTCGCGGGCCTGACCCACAAGCGCCGCCTGTCGGCGCTGGGCCCGGGCGGTCTGTCACGCGAGCGCGCCGGCATGGAGGTCCGCGACGTCCACCCGAGCCACTACGGCCGGATGTGCCCGATCGAGACGCCGGAAGGCCCGAACATCGGCCTGATCGGCTCGCTGTCGGCGTTCGGGCGGGTCAACGCGTTCGGCTTCATCGAGACGCCGTACCGCCGCGTGAACAACGGCACGGTCAGCGACCAGATCGACTACCTGACCGCCGACGAGGAGGACCGCTTCGTCGTCGCCCAGGCCAACTCGCCCCTGGACGCCGCCGGCCGGTTCGCCGAGGAGCGCGTCCTCGTCCGCACCAAGGGCGGTGAGGTCGACTACCTCGCCCCCGAGAACGTGGACTACATGGACGTCTCGCCGCGTCAGATGACGTCGGTCGCGACGGCGATGATCCCGTTCCTCGAGCACGACGACGCCAACCGCGCGCTCATGGGCGCGAACATGCAGCGTCAGGCCGTCCCGCTGCTGCGCAGTGAGGCGCCGCTGGTCGGCACCGGCATGGAGCTGCGTGCCGCCGTCGACGCCGGCGACGTCGTCGTGGCCGAGAAGGCCGGTGTGGTCGAGGACTCCACCGCCGACTACGTCACGGTCATGGCCGACGACGGCACCCGGCAGACCTACCGCCTGCTGAAGTTCCGCCGCTCGAACCAGGGGACGTCGATCAACCAGTCCCCGGTCGTCGAGGAGGGCCAGCGGGTCGAGGTCGGCCAGGTCATCGCCGACGGTCCGTGCACCGACCAGGGCGAGATGGCGCTCGGCAAGAACCTGCTCGTCGCGTTCATGCCGTGGGAGGGCCACAACTACGAGGACGCGATCATCCTGTCGCAGCGCCTCGTGCAGGACGACGTCCTGTCCTCGATCCACATCGAGGAGTTCGAGGTCGACGCCCGCGACACCAAGCTCGGTGCCGAGGAGATCACCCGGGACATCCCGAACGTCTCCGAGGAGGTCCTCGCCGACCTCGACGAGCGCGGCATCATCCGCATCGGTGCCGAGGTCGTCCCCGGTGACATCCTGGTCGGCAAGGTCACGCCCAAGGGCGAGACCGAGCTGACCCCCGAGGAGCGGCTGCTCCGCGCGATCTTCGGTGAGAAGGCGCGCGAGGTCCGCGACACGTCGCTGAAGGTCAAGCACGGTGAGTCCGGCAAGGTCATCGGCGTCCGCGTGTTCTCGCGCGAGGACGGCGACGAGCTGCCCGCCGGCGTCAACGAGCTGATCCGGGTCTACGTCGCCCAGATGCGCAAGATCTCCGACGGCGACAAGCTCGCCGGACGCCACGGCAACAAGGGCGTCATCTCGAAGATCCTGCCGCAGGAGGACATGCCGTTCCTCGAGGACGGCACCCCGGTCGACATCGTCCTGAACCCGCTCGGTGTGCCCGGCCGCATGAACGTCGGCCAGGTGCTGGAGACCCACCTCGGGTGGGTCGCCAAGCAGGGGTGGCAGGTCGAGGGCGACCCGGAGTGGGCGAAGAACCTGCCCGAGGCGGCGCGTTCGGCTGCTCCGGGCACCCGCGCCGCGACGCCGGTGTTCGACGGCGCCAAGGAGGACGAGATCATCGGCCTCCTCGGCTCGACGACGCCGAACCGCGACGGCGACCGGATGGTCAAGGAGACCGGCAAGGCGCGGCTGTTCGACGGCCGGTCGGGGGAGCCCTTCCCCGAGCCGATCTCCGTGGGCTACGTCTACATCCTGAAGCTGCTGCACCTGGTCGACGACAAGATCCACGCCCGTTCGACCGGCCCCTACTCGATGATCACGCAGCAGCCGCTGGGTGGTAAGGCGCAGTTCGGTGGCCAGCGCTTCGGTGAGATGGAGTGCTGGGCGATGCAGGCCTACGGCGCGGCCTACGCGCTGCAGGAGCTGCTCACCATCAAGTCCGACGACATCCTGGGCCGCGTCAAGGTCTACGAGGCGATCGTCAAGGGGGAGAACATTCCCGAGCCGGGCATCCCGGAGTCGTTCAAGGTGTTGCTCAAGGAGCTGCAGTCGCTCTGCCTCAACGTCGAGGTGCTCTCCGGCGACGGGCAGGCGATCGAGCTGCGCGACACCGACGACGAGGTCTTCCGGGCCGCGGAGGAGCTGGGCATCGACCTCAGCCGCCGCGAGCCGTCGTCCGTCGAAGACGTGTGATCGGTGACCGGCCGGCCCCGAGCGATCAGGGCCGGCCGGCACCCGTCCCCAAGCCATAGAAGCGAAGAACTAGCCCCGGAAAGGGGTCATCACGTTGCTCGACGTCAACTTCTTCGATGAGTTGCGCATCGGCCTTGCCACCGGCGACGACATCCGCCAGTGGTCGCACGGTGAGGTGAAGAAGCCCGAGACCATCAACTACCGGACGCTGCGTCCGGAGAAGGATGGCCTCTTCTGCGAGAAGATCTTCGGTCCCACCCGGGACTGGGAGTGCTACTGCGGCAAGTACAAGCGCGTCCGGTTCAAGGGCATCATCTGCGAGCGCTGCGGCGTCGAGGTGACCCGGGCCAAGGTCCGCCGTGAGCGGATGGGCCACATCGAGCTGGCCGCTCCGGTCACCCACATCTGGTTCTTCAAGGGTGTTCCCTCGCGTCTGGGCTACCTGCTCGACCTGGCTCCCAAGGACCTCGAGAAGATCATCTACTTCGCGGCCTACCTGATCACCACGGTGGACGACGAGGCGCGGCACCGCGACCTCCCGACCATCGAGGCCGAGATCAGCGCCGAGAAGCACAATCTCGAGGACGCCCGCGACTCCACGGTCGAGGCCCGTCAGCAGAAGCTCGAGGCCGACCTGGCCGAGCTCGAGGCGGAGGGTGCCAAGTCCGACGTCCGCCGCAAGGTGCGCGAGGGCGGCGAGCGCGAGATGCGCCAGCTGCGCGACCGCGCCCAGCGGGAGATCGACCGCCTCGAGGAGGTGCTCGACACCTTCCGCAAGCTGGAGGTCAAGCAGCTCATCGCCGACGAGGGTCTCTACCGGGAGCTGCGCGACCGCTTCGGTGAGTACTTCGAGGGCGGCATGGGTGCCGCGGCGCTGCAGAAGCTGCTCGCCGACTTCGACCTCGACGCCGAGGCCGTCTCGCTGCGCGAGACGATCCGCAGCGGCAAGGGCCAGCGCAAGCTGCGGGCCCTCAAGCGGCTGAAGGTCGTCGCGGCGTTCCTCCAGACCCGCAACTCGCCCATGGGCATGGTGCTGGACTGCGTCCCGGTGATCCCGCCGGACCTGCGCCCGATGGTGCAGCTCGACGGTGGCCGCTTCGCGACCAGCGACATGAACGACCTGTACCGCCGCGTGATCAACCGGAACAACCGGCTGAAGCGTCTGCTGGACCTCGGTGCCCCCGAGATCATCGTGAACAACGAGAAGCGGATGCTCCAGGAGTCCGTGGACGCGCTGTTCGACAACGGCCGTCGCGGCCGGCCGGTCACCGGCCCGGGCAACCGTCCCCTGAAGTCCCTGAGCGACCTGCTCAAGGGCAAGCAGGGCCGGTTCCGCCAGAACCTGCTCGGCAAGCGCGTCGACTACTCCGGCCGTTCGGTCATCGTCGTCGGCCCGCAGCTGAAGCTGCACCAGTGCGGCCTGCCCAAGCAGATGGCGCTGGAGCTGTTCAAGCCCTTCGTCATGAAGCGGCTGGTCGACCTCAACCACGCGCAGAACATCAAGTCCGCCAAGCGGATGGTCGAGCGTGCCCGCCCGGTCGTGTGGGACGTGCTGGAAGAGGTCATCACCGAGCACCCGGTCCTGCTGAACCGGGCGCCGACCCTGCACCGTCTCGGCATCCAGGCCTTCGAGCCCCAGCTGGTCGAGGGCAAGGCCATCCAGATCCACCCGCTCGTCTGCACCGCGTTCAACGCGGACTTCGACGGTGACCAGATGGCGGTGCACCTGCCGCTGTCGGCCGAGGCGCAGGCCGAGGCCCGGATCCTGATGCTGTCGAGCAACAACATCCTGAGCCCGGCCGACGGTCGTCCGATCACCGCGCCGACCCAGGACATGGTGCTGGGCCTGTACCACCTGACGACCCTCGTGGCGTCGCCGGCCGAGGCCGACGGCGGTTCCCCGCACTCGTTCTCCTCGACCGCCGAGGCGATCATGGCGTACGACAAGGGTTCGCTGGGTCTGCAGGAGCGGGCGCTCATCCGCCTCGACGAGGTGTTCGGCGTCGACAACGGTGCCGTGAACGACGCGTGGGAGCAGCCGGAGGACTGGACGCCGGGTGCGCCCGCCACCGTGCTGACCAGCCTCGGCCGGGTCCTCTTCAACGAGGCCCTGCCCGAGGACTACCGCTTCGTCAACTACCAGGTGCCGAAGAAGGAGCTCGGGGCGATCGTCAACGACCTCGCCGAGCGCTACCCCAAGGTGCAGGTCGCGGCGACGCTGGACGCGCTCAAGTCCGCCGGGTTCCACTGGGCCACGCGGGCCGGCATCACGATCGCCATCGACGACGTCGTCACGCCGCCGTCGAAGCAGGCGATCCTGGACCGGCACGAGGACGAGGCCGCCAAGATCGAGCGCCAGTACGAGCGCGGTGTCATCACCGACACCGAGCGTCGTGGGGAGCTCATCGAGATCTGGACCCGCGCGCGGGCCGAGGTCAGCCAGGCGATGGTGGACAACTTCCCGACCACCAACCCGGTCTGGGTCATGGTCAACTCGGGCGCCCGAGGAAACATGATGCAGATCAGCCAGATCGCCGGTATGCGTGGTCTGGTCGCCAACCCGAAGGGCGAGATCATCCCGCGGCCGATCAAGGCCAACTTCCGGGAGGGTCTGTCCGTGCTGGAGTACTTCATCTCCACCCACGGTGCCCGCAAGGGTCTGGCCGACACGGCGCTGCGTACCGCCGACTCCGGCTACCTCACCCGCCGGCTGGTCGACGTCTCGCAGGACGTCATCATCCGCGAGGAGGACTGCGGCACCGAGCGGGGCGTGGTCATGCCGATCGGCACCGTCGTCGACGGCACGGTCACCCGTGACGCCCACGTCGAGACCAGCGTCTACGCCCGCGCCCTTGCCGCCGACGTGGTGGCCGAGGACGGGACGGTCATCGCCGAGGCGAACTCCGACCTCGGCGACGTCCTCATCCAGACGCTGATCGACGCACAGGTGTCCGAGGTCAAGGTCCGCTGCGTGCTCACCTGTGAGTCGCTGCTCGGCACCTGCGCCACCTGCTACGGCCGCTCGCTGGCGTCCGGCAAGCTCGTGGACGTCGGCGAGGCGGTCGGCATCATCGCCGCCCAGTCGATCGGTGAGCCCGGTACCCAGCTCACGATGCGCACCTTCCACACCGGTGGTGTGGCCGGTGCCGACATCACGCACGGTCTGCCGCGTGTGGTGGAGCTCTTCGAGGCCCGTGTCCCCAAGGGCAAGGCCCCGATCGCCGAGCTGGCCGGCACCGTCCGGATCGAGGACAGCGAGCAGTTCCGCAAGCTGACCATCACCCCGGACGACGGCTCCGACGAGGTCGTCTACGACAAGCTGTCGCGTCGCTCGCAGCTGCGGGTCGAGGACGGCGCCCACGTCGACGTCGGCGAGCAGCTGACCGAGGGTGCGGTCGACCCGCACGAGGTGCTGCGGATCATGGGCCCGCGCGAGGTGCAGCTGCACCTCGTCCGCGAGGTCCAGGAGGTCTACCGCTCCCAGGGTGTGTCGATCCACGACAAGCACATCGAGGTGATCATCCGCCAGATGCTGAAGCGGGTGACCATCATCGACTCGGGCGCCACGGAGTTCCTGCCGGGCGCGCTCGTCGAGCGGACGCTGTTCGAGACCGAGAACCGCCGTGTGGTCGCCGAGGGCGGCGAGCCGGCCTCGGCCCGACCGGTCCTCATGGGCATCACGAAGGCCTCGCTCGCCACCGAGTCGTGGCTGTCGGCCGCCTCCTTCCAGGAGACGACCAAGGTGCTCACCGACGCCGCGATCCAGGGCAAGAGCGACAGCCTGCTGGGGCTCAAGGAGAACGTGATCATCGGCAAGCTGATCCCGGCGGGTACGGGCATCAGCCGCTACCGGAACATCACGGTCGAGCCGACCGAGGAGGCCCGTGCCGCGGTGTACACGATGGCCGGCTACGACGACGGGCAGTACTACAGCCCCGACGTCTTCGGTCAGGGCACCGGCGAGGCCGTGCGTCTCGAGGAGTACGACTGGCGGGGCTGATCCCCTAGCCAGGCAGTGACGAAAGGGCCCCCAGGTCGCCAGACCTGGGGGCTCTTCCGCGCGCACCTGGATGATCAGGTCACCTGATCATCCGTGGTCCTGGCTCAGCATCGACGGTGAGCGAGGACCCCATGGGATGAGCCAGGACGGCGACGGGGGAGGGCCCGGTCACGACCGGAGCCGCCGGGCGTCACCTCCGAGCCGCGGTCCGCACGCTGCTACGAGAGGACGGCGGCACCACGGTGAGGACGACGGCGCTCAGCTGAGGCGCTTCATCGTCTCGACGGTCTTCAGGCGGGCCTCGCGGCTGTCGTCGAGGGGCTGGAGCATCAGCGTCGTGACGCCGGCCTCGGCGAACGCGGCGATCCGCTCGGCGACGTAGGACTCCGGTCCGATGAGCGAGGAGGCCTTGACCAGCTCGGTCGGCACCGCGGCGGCGGCCTCGTCCTTCTTGCCGTCGAGGTAGAGGTCCTGGATCGTCTTCGCTTCGGCCTCGTAGCCGTACCGGACGGCGAGGTCGTTGTAGAAGTTCTTGCCGCGGGCACCCATGCCGCCGATGTAGAGCGCCAGTGCGGGCCGGACGAACTCGGTCAGCGACTCGACGTCGTCCCCGATGGCGACCGGCACCCCGGTGATGACCTGCAGTTCACCCAGCGCCGGGTCGCGCTTGGCCTTGCCGGCCTCGAGGGACTCGCCCCACACCGACGCGGCCTTCTCCGGCACGAAGAAGATCGGCTCCCACGCCTCGGCGATCTCGGCGGCAAGCTCGACGTTCTTGGGGCCGAGCGCCGCGAGCATCACCGGGATCCGCTCGCGCACCGGCGTGTTGATCAGCTTCAGCGGCTTGCCCAGGCCGGTGCCCTGGTCCGCGGGCAGCGGGACCGTGTACTTCTTGCCCGCGTGGTCCAGGCGGTCGCGACGCCACACCTGGCGGCAGATCTCCACGATCTCGCGGGTGCGCTGCAGGGGCGCGTCATAGGGGACGCCGTGCCAGCCCTCGATCACCTGCGGGCCGGACGCGCCCAGCCCGAGCGTGAAGCGGCCGCCGGACACGAAGTCCAGACCGGCCGCCGTCATCGCCGTCAGGGCGGGCGTGCGGCTGTAGATGGGGAAGATCGCGCTCAGGAGCTCGACCCGCTCGGTGACCGCCGCCAGGTACCCCAGCTGGCTCACCGCGTCGAACGTGTAGACCTCGGCCACCGCGGCGACGTCGAGACCGGCGGACTCCAGATCGCGGATCTCCGCCGCGGTCTCCTGGAACCCGCCGCTGTAGCTGGCCTGGATGCCGATGCGCACGTGGCCCTCCTCGCAGATCACGGCGCCACCGTTGGCGCCACCGAGCACGCTAGCGGGCCGCGTGGTGCAGCCCCCACGGAGCACCGGGACCGGGTACCGTCGGCTGCGCTGCCGGGAGCCCCCCGGTAGGCGGGGCACGGCCGGGAAGAGAACCGGCCGGCGCGTCGTTGACCTGGGTGTCGTCCGCCCCGGCGGGCGATGGCTGCGGCACGGTCACAGTGTGTCCCAGTCCATGGGGACCCGGTTTTGACCGGCTCCCGGGGCGCGGGTACTGTGGGCTGCTGTGCCCAGGGTGCCCTGGGACTGCTCCCGTTCGCGGTGCGCCTGGGTGACCTTCGGGTCGCCGGGGACCGCCTCCTGGCTTCGAGCCGGAAGGTGGCGGCGCCGAGTCGCGAGGGGCAACCGAGTTCGGTCCGACATCGGGCCGGTCCCGGGGAGGGCGACACGCCCGACCGCGGGGGCCGGACGGTACGTCGCGGCCGGGATCGGGAAGTCCTTTAGCAGGACCGGCACCCGGCACGACTAGCAGAGCAAGACATTCGAGAGCACGACCCAGCGCAGGTAGGAGATCCAGGCCACCCATGCCCACGATCAACCAGCTGGTCCGCAAGGGCCGCGAGGACAAGGTCGAGAAGACCAAGACTCCGGCGCTGAAGGGTTCGCCCCAGCGCCGCGGAGTCTGCACGCGCGTCTACACGACGACGCCGAAGAAGCCGAACTCGGCGCTGCGCAAGGTCGCCCGCGTCCGGCTGACCAGCGGCATCGAGGTGACCGCCTACATCCCGGGCGTCGGCCACAACCTGCAGGAGCACTCGATGGTGCTCGTGCGCGGCGGTCGTGTGAAGGACCTCCCGGGTGTGCGCTACAAGATCATCCGCGGTTCGCTGGACACCCAGGGCGTCCGCAACCGCAAGCAGGCTCGCAGCCGCTACGGCGCGAAGAAGGAGAAGAGCTAATGCCGCGCAAGGGCCCCGCGCCGAAGCGTCCGCTGGTCGCCGACCCGGTGTACCAGTCGCCGCTGGTCACCCAGCTGGTGAACAAGGTCCTGGTGGACGGCAAGCGCTCGGTCGCCGAGGCGATCGTCTACGGCGCCCTCGAGGGCGCCCGCGCCAAGAGCGACACCGACCCGGTCGTCACGCTCAAGCGCGCCCTGGACAACGTGAAGCCGGCCCTGGAGGTCCGCAGCCGCCGCGTCGGTGGTGCGACCTACCAGGTCCCGGTCGAGGTCCGTCCCTCGCGGAGCACCACGCTCGGCCTGCGCTGGCTCATCCAGTACAGCCGCGCCCGCCGCGAGAAGACGATGACCGAGCGTCTGATGAACGAGCTGCTCGACGCGAGCAACGGCCTCGGCGCCGCCGTGAAGCGCCGCGAGGACACCCACAAGATGGCCGAGTCGAACAAGGCCTTCGCGCACTACCGCTGGTGACGTCCGTTCACCTGCACCCGCTGTCGGCGGGAGCCCGGGCGATCCCCGGAACCCGCACGCGGACCCGAACGAAGAGGAGTAAGTGATGGCCAACGCGGCCCAGCTCGCCAAGACCCGCAACATCGGGATCATGGCGCACATCGACGCCGGCAAGACCACGACGACGGAGCGCATCCTCTTCTACACCGGTATCAACTACAAGATCGGTGAGGTCCACGACGGCGCGGCCACGATGGACTGGATGGAGCAGGAGCAGGAGCGCGGCATCACCATCACGTCCGCCGCGACGAAGTGCGTCTGGAACGGCTTCGACATCAACATCATCGACACCCCCGGGCACGTCGACTTCACGGTCGAGGTGGAGCGCTCGCTCCGCGTGCTCGACGGTGCCGTCGCCGTGTACGACGGTGTCGCCGGTGTCGAGCCGCAGACCGAGCAGGTCTGGCGGCAGGCGGAGAAGTACGGCGTCCCGCGCATGTGCTTCGTCAACAAGCTCGACCGCACCGGTGCGAACTTCTTCCGCTGCGTCGACATGATGGTCGAGCGCCTGGGTGCCAACCCGCTCGTCCTGCAGATCCCGATCGGTGCCGAGGCGGACTTCATCGGCGTCGTCGACCTGGTCCAGATGAAGGCCCTCACCTGGCGCGGCGAGACCAAGCTCGGTGAGGACTACGCGGTCGAGGACATCCCGGCCGAGCTCGCCGACCAGGCTGCCGAGTACCGCGAGAAGCTCCTCGAGGGCATCTCGGACTTCGACGACTCGATCATGGAGTCCTACCTCGGCGGCGAGGACATCTCGGTCGACACCATCAAGGCCGCGATCCGCAAGGCGACCATCGCCGGCCAGGTCAACCCCGTGGTCACCGGCTCCGCGTTCAAGAACAAGGGCGTCCAGCCCATGCTCGACGCGGTCACCGACTACCTGCCCAGCCCCCTCGACATCGAGGCGATCGTCGGGACGGCGCTGGACGGCGAGACCGAGGTCCTGCGGCACGCCGACGAGAACGAGCCGTTCTCGGCGCTGGCCTTCAAGATCCAGACCGACCAGCACCTCGGCAAGCTGACCTACATCCGCGTGTACTCCGGCAAGCTGGACGCCGGGTCCCCGGTGCTCAACAGCACCAAGGACCGCAAGGAGCGGGTCGGCAAGATCTACCAGATGCACGCCAACAAGCGCGAAGAGCGCCAGGGCGTGGGTGCCGGCGAGATCGTCGCCGTCAACGGCATGAAGCAGACGACGACGGGTGACACCCTCAGCGACCCGCAGAAGCCGGTGATCCTGGAGTCGATGACCTTCCCGGCGCCGGTCATCTCGGTCGCGATCGAGCCCAAGACCAAGAGCGACCAGGAGAAGCTGGGCACGGCCATCCAGAAGCTGGCCGAGGAGGACCCGACCTTCCAGGTCAAGCTGGACGAGGAGACCGGTCAGACGGTCATCTCCGGCATGGGCGAGCTCCACCTGGAGATCCTGGTCGACCGCATGCGGCGTGAGTTCAACGTCGAGGCGAACGTCGGCAAGCCCCAGGTCGCCTACCGCGAGACGATCCGCAAGGCCGTCGAGCGGGCCGACTACACCCACAAGAAGCAGACGGGTGGCTCCGGCCAGTTCGCCAAGGTCCAGATCAGCCTCGAGCCCCTGCAGGTCACGGCCGACGGCCCGACCTACGAGTTCGAGAACAAGGTCACCGGTGGCCGCATCCCGCGGGAGTACATCCCGTCGGTCGACCAGGGCATGCAGGACGCCATGCAGTACGGCATCCTCGCCGGGTACCCCATGGTGGGTGTCAAGGCGGCGCTGCTCGACGGCCAGTACCACGAGGTCGACTCCTCGGAGATGGCCTTCAAGATCGCCGGCTCGATGGTCTTCAAGGAGGCTGCACGCAAGGCCAGCCCGGCCCTGCTCGAGCCGCTCATGGCTGTCGAGGTCGTCACCCCGGAAGAGAACATGGGTGACGTCATCGGCGACCTGAACTCCCGCCGCGGCACCATCCAGGCGATGGAGGAGCGCTCCGGCGCCCGCGTCGTCCGGGCCCTGGTTCCGCTGTCGGAGATGTTCGGCTACGTGGGCGACCTGCGCAGCCGCACCCAGGGGCGGGCGAGCTACACCATGGTGTTCGACTCGTACGCCGAGGTCCCGGCCAACGTCGCCAAGGAGATCATCGCCAAGGCGACCGGCGAGTAACACCGACGGCGGGGCCCGCCCCTGCCGTCACCCCAGCACGCCCCGCCCCAGAGCACGCACCACCTGCGTAACCACGAGGAGAGGAACCCAGTGGCCAAGGCCAAGTTCGAGCGGACCAAGCCGCACGTCAACATCGGCACCATCGGGCACATCGACCACGGGAAGACGACGCTGACCGCGGCGATCACCAAGGTCCTGCACGACAAGTACCCGAACCTCAACGAGGCGTCCGCGTTCGACCAGATCGACAAGGCGCCCGAGGAGAAGGCCCGCGGCATCACGATCTCGATCGCGCACGTCGAGTACCAGACCGAGGCTCGGCACTACGCGCACGTCGACTGCCCCGGGCACGCCGACTACATCAAGAACATGATCACCGGTGCGGCGCAGATGGACGGCGCGATCCTCGTGGTCGCGGCGACCGACGGCCCCATGCCGCAGACCAAGGAGCACGTGCTCCTGGCCCGCCAGGTCGGCGTCCCCTACATCGTCGTGGCCCTCAACAAGGCCGACATGGTCGACGACGAGGAGATCCTCGAGCTCGTCGAGCTCGAGGTCCGCGAGCTGCTCAGCGAGTACGAGTTCCCGGGTGACGACGTCCCCGTGGTCCGCGTCTCCGCGCTCAAGGCCCTCGAGGGCGACGCCGAGTGGGGCGACAAGCTCATGGAGCTGATGAACGCCGTCGACACCGCGATCCCGGAGCCGGAGCGCGAGATCGACAAGCCGTTCCTCATGCCCGTCGAGGACGTCTTCACCATCACCGGTCGCGGCACTGTCGTCACCGGCCGCGTCGAGCGTGGCATCGTCAAGGTCTCCGAGGAGATCGAGATCGTCGGCATCCGCGAGGGTTCGACGAAGACGACCGTCACCGGTGTCGAGATGTTCCGCAAGCTGCTCGACCAGGGCCAGGCCGGCGACAACGTCGGGCTGCTCCTGCGCGGCATCAAGCGCGAGGACGTCGAGCGCGGTCAGGTCGTCGTGAAGCCCGGTTCGATCACCCCGCACACCAACTTCGAGGGCTCGGTCTACATCCTCTCGAAGGACGAGGGTGGCCGTCACACGCCGTTCTTCAACAACTACCGTCCCCAGTTCTACTTCCGGACGACGGACGTGACGGGCGTCGTGACGCTGCCCGCCGGCACCGAGATGGTCATGCCCGGCGACAACACCGAGATGACGGTGGAGCTGATCCAGCCCATCGCCATGGAGGAGGGCCTCCGGTTCGCCATCCGTGAGGGTGGCCGCACCGTCGGCGCAGGCCGCGTCGTCAAGATCAACAAGTAACACCCGACGGGCGGCGGCCGCGTACGGCCGCCGCCCGTTCCCGGGTCAACAGACCCACTCGAACTTTCACAACCGATCGGCAGGAGCAGAAGACAGCGATGGCGGGACAGAAGATCCGCATCCGGCTGAAGGCCTATGACCACGAGGCGATCGACGCCTCGGCGCGGCGCATCGTGGAGACGGTCACCAAGACCGGAGCGCGTGTGGTCGGCCCGGTGCCGCTGCCGACGGAGAAGAACGTGTACGCGGTGATCCGTTCGCCGCACAAGTACAAGGACTCGTTCGAGCACTTCGAGATGCGCACGCACAAGCGGCTCATCGACATCCTCGACCCGACGCCGAAGACGGTCGACGCGCTCATGCGCATCGACCTCCCGGCCTCGGTCGACGTCAACATTCAGTAAGGGCAGTCAGCAGACATGGCGAGCACATTTCGCGGTCTCCTCGGCGAGAAGCTGGGGATGACCCAGGTTTTCGACGAGAACAACCGCCTCGTGCCGGTGACCGTCGTCAAGGCGGGCCCGTGTGTGGTGACCCAGGTGCGCACCCCCGAGGTCGACGGCTACAGCGCCGTCCAGCTCGGTTTCGGTGAGATCGACCCGCGCAAGGTGAACCGCCCCGAGGGCGGGCACTTCACCAAGGCGGGCGTCACGCCGCGGCGGCACCTGGTCGAACTGCGCACCGAGGACGCCGGCGACTACACGGTCGGCCAGGAGCTGAACGCCGACGTCTTCGACGGCGTGGCCAAGGTCGACGTCATCGGGACCAGCAAGGGCAAGGGCACCGCCGGCGTCATGAAGCGTCACGGCTTCAAGGGCCTCGGCGCGTCGCACGGCACCCAGCGCAAGCACCGGTCGCCCGGTTCCATCGGTGGCGCGTCGACCCCCGGCCGCGTGTTCAAGGGCCTCAAGATGGCCGGCCGCATGGGCGCGGTGAAGACGACCACGCTCTCGCTGGTCGTGCACAAGGTCGACACGGAGCGCGGGCTGCTGCTCATCAAGGGCGCCGTTCCCGGTCCGAAGGGTGGTCTGCTCCTCGTCCGCTCCGCGGTCAAGGGTGGCCCCGTGGGGAGTGACAACAAGTGAGCCAGTCGATCGACACGCGCACCGACCGTCAGGTCGACGTCCGCACCCCGGCGGGGGAGACCTCCGGCAGCGTCACGCTGCCCGGTGAGCTCTTCGACGCCAATGCGAACGTCTCCCTGATGCACCAGGTCGTCGTCGCCCAGCTGGCTGCGGCCCGCCAGGGCACGCACTCGACCAAGACCCGCGGCGAGGTCCGCGGCGGTGGCGCCAAGCCGTACCGGCAGAAGGGCACCGGCCGGGCCCGTCAGGGTTCGACCCGGGCGCCGCAGTTCGCCGGCGGTGGCGTCGTCCACGGCCCGACGCCGCGGGACTACACGAAGAAGACCCCGAAGAAGATGAAGGCCGCCGCCCTGCGCGGTGCCCTCTCCGACCGGGCCCGCGAGGGCCGGGTGCACGTGGTCTCCGCCTTCGTCGAGGGCGACGCCCCGAAGACCAAGGCCGCCCTGGCCACGCTGAACGCCGTCACCCAGGCCAAGCGCGTGCTGGTCGTGCTCGACCGGGACGACGTCCTCAACTGGGTGAGCCTGCGCAACGCGCCGCAGGTGCACCTGATCGAGGCCGGCCAGCTCAACACCTACGACGTGCTGGTCGCCGACGAGGTCGTCTTCACCGAGACCGCGCTGGCCGAGTACGTCGAGGGCCGTAGCGGCGGTGCCGTCAAGCCCGACCTGGCGACCCGCGTCACGCCGGGTGGCGTCCCCTCGATCGCTCCCGCCGAGGGTGAGGGCACCGTCGAGACCGCCGCGGAGGCGCCGGCCAAGAAGGCCGCCGCGAAGAAGGCTCCGGCCAAGAAGGCAGCTGCTGCCGACGCGACCGAGGCCCCCGCCAAGAAGGCAGCCGCGAAGAAGGCTCCGGCCACGAAGGCCACCTCCCCGGAGGAGGCGGCTCCGGCTACCGCGGAGGAGGCCGCCAAGGCCCCCGCCGAGCTGGCCGACGTCGCCGACGCGGGTCCTGACGCCCAGGCCCCGTCCGAGGAAGGCACCACGAACGCGACCCCCGAGGAGAAGGCATGAGCGTCCGCGACCCCCGGGACGTCCTGCTCGCCCCGGTCATCTCCGAGAAGAGCTACGGGCTGCTCGACAGCAACCAGTACACGTTCATCGTGCTGCCCGAGGCCAACAAGACCCAGATCAAGATCGCGGTCGAGCAGATCTTCAACGTGAAGGTCCTCGGCGTGAACACGATCAACCGCCAGGGCAAGCGCAAGCGCAGCCGGGGCACGCAGATGGGCCGGCGCAAGAACACCAAGCGCGCCATCGTCTCCGTCGCCCCGGGCGACCGCATCGAGATCTTCGGGGGCCCGGGCGCCTGACGGCATCCGGACCTCACGGACCAGAGATATAGACAGGGACTGAGTCAGCAATGGCTATCCGTAAGTACAAGCCGACGACGCCGGGCCGCCGTGGCTCCAGCGTCGCCGACTTCGCCGAGGTCACCCGCGACCATCCCGAGAAGTCGCTGGTCCGGCCGCTGCACGGTCGCGGTGGACGCAACGTCCACGGCAAGGTGACCGCCCGCCACCAGGGTGGCGGTCACAAGCGCGCCTACCGGTTGATCGACTTCCGCCGGGCGGACAAGGACGGCGTGCCGGCCAAGGTCGCGCACATCGAGTACGACCCGAACCGCACCTCGCGGATCGCGCTGCTGCACTACGCCGACGGCGAGAAGCGCTACATCATCGCGCCGGCGAAGCTCAAGCAGGGCGACACGGTGGAGTGCGGCCCCTCGGCCGACATCAAGCCCGGCAACAATCTGCCGCTGCGCAACATCCCCGTGGGCACGGTCATCCATGCCATCGAGCTCCGTCCCGGCGGCGGCGCGAAGATCGCGCGGTCGGCCGGCACCAGCGTCCAGCTGGTCGCCCGTGAGGGTCGCTTCGCGCAGCTGCGCATGCCGTCGGGCGAGATCCGCAACGTCGACGTGCGCTGCCGCGCGACCGTCGGCGAGGTGGGCAACGCCGAGCAGTCCAACATCAACTGGGGCAAGGCCGGCCGCATGCGGTGGAAGGGCAAGCGCCCGACCGTCCGCGGTGTCGCCATGAACCCGGTCGACCACCCGCACGGTGGTGGTGAGGGCAAGACCTCAGGTGGGCGCCACCCGGTGAACCCGAAGGGCAAGCCGGAGGGCCGTACGCGCAAGCGCAAGGCCAGTGACGCCCTGATCGTGCGCCGCCGGCGCGCCAACAAGAAGCGCTGAGCCCGGGATACCGGCGGTTAAGGAGAGTCCGTTATGCCACGCAGCCTGAAGAAGGGCCCGTTCGTCGACGACCACCTGCTCAAGAAGGTGGACGCTCAGAACGAAAAGGGCACCAAGAACGTGATCCGCACCTGGTCGCGCCGC
This sequence comes from Blastococcus sp. CT_GayMR20, assembly GCF_004570345.1. Next base: position 18,205 of record NZ_SPQM01000015.1, read on the forward strand.
TCGACGATCATCCCCGACATGCTCGGGCACACGCTCGCCGTGCACGACGGCCGCAAGCACGTCCCGGTCTTCGTGACCGAGGCGATGGTCGGGCACAAGCTCGGCGAGTTCGCGCCCACGCGGACCTTCCGTGGGCACATCAAGGACGACCGCCGCTCGCGGCGGGGCTGACCAGGTAGAGAGAGATTCAGATGACTTCCCAGTTGGGACAGGAGGCGCCGGTCGCCCGGGCTACGGCCCGGTTCGTCCGCGTGACCCCCATGAAGGCCCGCCGGGTGGTGGACCTGATCCGCTACCTGCCCACGGACGAGGCCCTGGCCCTGCTCCGCTTCGCGCCCCAGAGCGCGAGCGAGCCGGTCGCCAAGGTCGTCGCCAGCGCGGTGGCCAACGCCGAGCACAACCTGCAGCTGGACCCGGCCGCACTGGTCGTCAGCGCTGCCTACGTCGACGAGGGCCCGACGCTCAAGCGGATCCGTCCGCGTGCGCAGGGCCGGGCGTTCCGCATCAACAAGCGGACCAGCCACATCACCGTCGAGGTCAGCGAGGTCGCCACCAGCGACGTCCTGGCGCAGAAGTCGCGCAAGGCTCGCCGGGACACCGGCCAGTCCGGCCCGGCGACCCAGCAGTCCAAGAGCAACACGAGGGGAGGGACCCGCTAGTGGGTCAGAAGGTCAACCCGCACGGGTTCCGACTCGGGATCACCACCGACTACAAGTCCCGGTGGTACGCGGACAAGCTGTACAAGGACTACGTCAAGGAAGACGTCGCGATCCGCAAGCTCATGTCCAAGGGCATGGAGCGGGCCGGCATCTCCAAGGTCGAGATCGAGCGCACCCGCGACCGGGTCCGCGTCGACATCCACACCGCCCGGCCGGGCATCGTCATCGGCCGTCGCGGCGCGGAGGCCGACCGCATCCGCGGCGAGCTCGAGAAGCTCACCGGCAAGCAGGTGCAGCTGAACATCCTCGAGGTCAAGAACCCCGAGTCCGACGCCCAGCTCGTCGCCCAGGGCGTGGCGGAGCAGCTCTCCAGCCGCGTCAGCTTCCGGCGTGCCATGCGCAAGGCCATGCAGTCGGCCCAGCGCAGCCCGCAGGTCAAGGGCATCCGGGTGCAGTGCTCGGGCCGCCTGGGCGGCACGGAGATGAGCCGGTCGGAGTTCTACCGCGAGGGCCGGGTGCCGCTGCACACGCTCCGCGCGAACATCGACTACGGCATCTACGAGGCCCGCACCACGTTCGGCCGCATCGGCGTCAAGGTGTGGATCTACAAGGGTGACGTCAGCGGTTCGCGCGCCGAGCGTGCAGCCCTCGAGGCGCTCGCCGACCGTCAGCAGCGTCGTGAGCGGGCTCAGCGCCCGCAGCGCCGTTCGGGTTCGTCGGGCACCACCGCCGGCGGCACCGAGGCCGGTCGCGCCGCGGTCGAGTCCTCGACCGGCCCTGTCGCCGCCGAGGAGACCAGCACGCCCGTCGTGACCTCCGGCGAGGCCGCGCCCGAGACGACCGTCGCCGAGGTCGCCGGCCCGGAGGCCACCGCGGCCGCCGAGACGGCCGCCACCGAGAACACGGAGAGCTGAGCCATGCTCATCCCACGGCGCGTCAAGCACCGCAAGCAGCACCACCCGGACCGCGGCGGCAAGGCCAAGGGCGGGACGGCGATCAACTTCGGTGAGTTCGCCATCCAGGCTCTCGAGCCCGCCTACGTGACCAACCGGCAGATCGAGTCCGCACGTATCGCCATGACCCGCCACATCAAGCGTGGCGGCAAGGTGTGGATCTCGATCTACCCCGACCGTCCGCTCACCAAGAAGCCGGCCGAGACCCGCATGGGTTCCGGCAAGGGTTCGCCCGAGTGGTGGGTGGCCAACGTGAAGCCCGGCCGCATCATGTTCGAGCTCTCCGGTGTCGCCGAGCCCGTGGCCCGCGAGGCCATGCGCCGCGCGATCCACAAGCTCCCCATGAAGTGCCGCTTCATCACGCGTGAAGGAGAAGTGTGATGGCCGCCGGTCTGACCGCTCCCGAGCTGCGCGAGCTGTCCGCGGAGGAGCTCGCCGCGCGGCTGCGTGAGCACAAGGAAGAACTGTTCAACCTGCGGTTCCAGGTGGCCACCGGCCAGCTGGACAACAACCGGCGACTGCAGACCGTCCGCCGCGACATCGCCCGGATCTACACGATCATGCGCGAGCGCGAGCTGGGTCTCTCGGTCGCCCCGAACGAGGGTGTGGCATGAGCGAGACCCAGGAAGCGTCGGGCCCCGGCCTGGCCGGTCGCGGGTACCGCAAGGTGCGCGAGGGCCTGGTCGTCAGCGACAAGATGGAGAAGACCATCGTCGTCGAGGTCGAGGACCGTGTGAAGCACGGCCTGTACGGCAAGGTCATCCGCCGCACGAGCAAGCTGAAGGCGCATGACGAGCAGAACGTCGCCGGCATCGGCGACCGCGTGCAGATCATGGAGACCCGTCCGACGTCGGCCACCAAGCGGTGGCGGCTCGTGACGGTTGTCGAGAAGGCCAAGTAACCAGAACTGCAGGCACGAGGCGGCCCTCCGGGGCCGTATCACGAGGTTCGTCAGGGGCAGGTACCCTGGACGACTGGCGCGCACCACACCTCTCACCAGGGGGCGCGCGCCACATCCCGGTACCCGTGCTTCGGACGCACCGGCGGCCCCGCCGCCGGTGCGTCCGCACGCGGGTGTCGGACAGCCGGTTCACCGATCCGGCCCGGCTGTCACCACAAGTATTTGGGAGTTGGACGTGATCCAGCAGGAGTCGCGACTGCGTGTCGCCGACAACACCGGGGCGAAGGAGATCCTCTGCATCCGGGTGCTCGGCGGCTCGGGGCGACGCTACGCGGGCATCGGCGACGTCATCGTCGCCACCGTGAAGGACGCGCTGCCCGGCGCCGGTGTGAAGCGCGGTGACGTGGTCAAGGCCGTCGTCGTCCGCACCGTGAAGGAGCGCCGTCGTCCCGACGGGTCCTACATCCGCTTCGACGAGAACGCCGCGGTCATCATCCGCGACAGCGGCGACCCGCGCGGTACGCGCATCTTCGGCCCCGTGGGCCGCGAGCTCCGCGACAAGCGCTTCATGCGGATCATCTCGCTCGCACCGGAGGTGCTGTGATCATGGCTACGCACACGAACGGCAGCACCAAGAAGAGCACCGGCAAGACGCCGTCCATGAAGGTCAAGAAGGGCGACACCGTCCTCGTGCTGGCCGGCCGGGACAAGGGCGCCAAGGGCCGTGTCATCGCCGCCTTTCCGAAGGACCAGCGCGTGCTGGTCGAGGGAGTCGGCCGGGTCAAGAAGCACACCCGCATCAGCTCCACCCAGCGCGGCGCCCAGCAGGGCGGGATCGTCACGCAGGAGGCGCCCATCCACGTGAGCAACGTGATGGTGATCGACTCCGAGGACAAGCCGACCCGCGTCGGCTACCGCAAGGACGACAACGGCCGCAGCGTCCGCGTCTCGCGGCGAACCGGTAAGGACCTCTGAACGTCATGAGCGCACCGACCACCGAGCGCGAGCTGCCCCGCATGCTCGCCCACTACCGCGACACGATCGCGCCGGCCCTCCAGTCGGAGTTCAACTTCGACAACGTCATGCAGATCCCGCGCCTGACGAAGATCGTCGTCAACATGGGCGTCGGAGAGGCCACCCGCGACGCCAAGCTGATGGACGGCGCCGTCCGGGACCTCACCGCGATCACCGGTCAGAAGCCTGCCGTCGTCCGGGCCCGCAAGTCCATCGCGCAGTTCAAGCTGCGCGAGGGCATGCCCATCGGCGCGAAGGTCACCCTCCGCGGCGACCGCATGTGGGAGTTCCTGGACCGGCTGCTGTCGCTGGCCCTGCCCCGTATCCGTGACTTCCGTGGCCTGAACCCCAAGCAGTTCGACGGGCACGGCAACTACACGTTCGGCCTCAACGAGCAGTCGATGTTCCGCGAGATCGACGTCGACAAGATCGACCGGCAGCGCGGCATGGACATCACGCTGGTCACCACGGCCACCAACGACGACGAGGGTCGCGAGCTGCTCCGCCAGCTCGGCTTCCCGTTCGCCGGCCAGCCCGTCGTCACCACCATCCGCTGAGCCGGTAGGAGACAAGAACATGGCCAAGAAGGCTCTGATCGAGAAGGCGAACCGCAAGCCCAAGTTCGCCGTCCGTGGCTACACCCGCTGCCAGCGGTGCGGTCGCCCGCACTCGGTGTTCCGCAAGTTCGGCCTCTGCCGGATCTGCCTGCGGGAGATGGCCCACGCCGGGGAGCTCCCGGGCGTGCGCAAGTCCTCCTGGTAAGCACCGCACCACCCGGCCGGGGCGATCGCCCCGGCCGCACCACAGCTCCACCGTTCGCCGACAGGCCCACGACCACCGAGAACTTCGGGAAACGTGCGGAACCGCGGCGAGAGAGGCACCACTCACCATGACGATGACCGACCCGATCGCGGACATGCTCACGCGGTTGAGGAACGCCAACCAGGCGTACCACGACAGCGCGACCATGCCGTCCTCGAAGCTCAAGACGCACATCGCCGAGATCCTCCAGCAGGAGGGCTACATCGCCGGCTGGACCGTCAACGACGTCGAGAAGGACGGCAGCACCTTCAAGCAGCTCGTGATCGACCTCAAGTACGGCCCGAACCGCGAGCGCAGCATCGCCGGCGTCCGGCGCGTGTCGAAGCCTGGCCTGCGGGTCTACGCGAAGTCGACGTCCCTGCCCAAGGTCCTCGGCGGTCTCGGCGTGGCGATCATCTCGACCTCGACCGGGCTGCTGACCGACAAGCAGGCGAACAAGAAGGGCGTGGGTGGGGAAGTCCTCGCCTACGTCTGGTAAGGGAGAGCGAAGATGTCACGAATCGGACGACTCCCGATCCCCGTGCCCAGCGGTGTCGACGTCACCATCGACGGTCAGGTCGTCAGCGTGAAGGGCCCCAAGGGCTCGCTGGCTCACACCGTCGCCGCGCCCATCACGGTCGAGCGCGACGAGGACGGCACGCTGAAGGTCCAGCGGCCCAACGACGAGCGGCAGAACCGAGCGCTGCACGGCCTCTCCCGCACGCTGATCGCGAACATGATCACCGGCGTCACCGAGGGCTACACCAAGACCCTCGAGATCGTCGGCGTCGGTTACCGCGTCCAGGCCCGCGGCTCGGACCTCGAGTTCGCCCTGGGCTTCAGCCACCCGGTGCCGGTGAAGGCCCCCGAGGGCATCTCCTTCGCCGTCGAGAGCCCCACCCGCCTGCGGGTGACCGGCATCGACAAGCAGCAGGTCGGCGAGGTCGCAGCCAAGATCCGCAAGATCCGCAAGCCCGACCCGTACAAGGGCAAGGGCGTGCGGTACCAGGGCGAGGTCGTCAAGCGCAAGGTCGGGAAGACGGGCAAGTGATGGCTCAGGCAACGAAGAACGAGAAGGCCAGGGCCCACAAGCCCGTCGGCACCGACATCAGCACGGCCCGTCGCGTCTCGCGGCTGCGCCGGCACAACCGGCTGCGCAAGCGCGTGGTCGGTACCCCGGAGCGTCCGCGCCTCGTCGTCAACCGCAGCTCGCGGCACATCCACGTGCAGCTGGTGGACGACACCGCGGGCCGCACGCTGGCCAGCGCCTCGACGATGGACGCCAGCCTCCGCGGCGCCGAGGGCGACAAGTCCGCCCTCGCCCGCCAGGTGGGCGCCCTGATCGCCGACCGGGCGAAGGCCGCCGGGGTGACCGCGGTCGTGCTCGACCGCGGTGGCAACCGGTACGCCGGGCGGATCGCCGCCCTGGCCGACGGGGCCCGCGAGGGCGGGCTGGACTTCTGATGAACGACAAGCTGATCGAGAGGGACGTCTGATGCCAGGACCACAGCGACGCGGCGGCGGCGCCGGCGGCGGTAACGACCGCCGCGACCGTCGTGACGGCGGGCGGGGCCCCGGTGGCGCGCCCGCCGAGAAGAGCAACTACATCGAGCGCGTGGTGGCCATCAACCGCGTGTCCAAGGTCGTCAAGGGTGGTCGTCGCTTCAGCTTCACCGCCCTGGTGATCGTGGGTGACGGCGACGGCAAGGTCGGCGTCGGCTACGGCAAGGCCAAGGAGGTGCCCGCGGCGATCGCCAAGGGCGTCGAGGAGGCCAAGAAGCACTTCTACAACGTGCCGCGCATCGCCAGCACCATCCCGCACCCCGTGCAGGGTGAGGCCGCGGCCGGTGTCGTGCTGCTCAAGCCGGCCAGCCCCGGTACCGGTGTCATCGCCGGTGGCCCGGTGCGTGCCGTGCTCGAGTGCGCCGGCATCCACGACGTGCTGTCCAAGAGCCTGGGTTCCTCGAACCCGATCAACATCGTGCACGCCACGATGCAGGCGCTGAAGGACCTCGTCCGCCCCGAGGAGATCGCGGCCCGCCGCGGTCTGCCGCTCGAGGACGTCGCCCCGGCCGCCATGCTCCGTGCCCGTGCGGGTCAGGGAGTCTGAGATGGCACAGCTGAAGATCACCCAGGTCAAGTCGGGGATCGGGCGCAAGCAGAACCAGCGGGAGACGCTGCGGACGCTGGGCCTCAAGCGCATCCACGACTCGGTCGTGCAGGAGGACCGTCCCGAGATCCGCGGGATGGTCGCGACGGTGCCGCACCTCGTGCGCGTCGAGGAAGTCTGAGGAAAGACTCGCTATGACACTCAAAGTTCACCACCTCCGCCCGGCGCCCGGCGCCCACACCGCCAAGACCCGCGTCGGCCGTGGTGAGGGCTCCAAGGGCAAGTCGGCCGGTCGCGGCACCAAGGGCACCGGCGCTCGGGGCAACACCCACGCCCGGTTCGAGGGTGGGCAGACCCCGCTGCACATGCGGCTGCCCAAGCTCTCCGGCTTCAAGAGCCCGAACAAGGTCGTCTTCCAGGTCGTCAACCTCGACCGCATCGCGGCGCTCTTCCCGCAGGGCGGCCGGGTCGACCCGGACACCCTCGCCGACGCCGGTGCGGTCCGCCGCGGCCAGCTCGTCAAGGTCCTGGGCTCCGGCGACCTCGGCGGCGTCGCGGTCGACGTGCAGGCGCACGCCTTCTCCGCGTCCGCTGCCGAGAAGATCGGCGCGGCCGGGGGCAGCACCACCCGCATCTAGGAGACCCTCTGCCCCCTCATCCCGGGCAGGATTGACGGCCGCCCTGCAGGGCCCCGCCGCGAGCCTGCGAGTGGTGGGGGGCAGGGTGGTCCTTACACTCACTCGACCGATCAGGGGAGGGCACGTGCTGCAGGCGTTCGCCGCGGCGTTCCGGACGCCAGACCTCCGGCGCAAGCTGCTGTTCTCCCTGGGCATCATCGCCGTGTACCGGCTGGGCGCCGCCATCCCGGGACCAGGCGTCTCGGTCGAGGCGATCAACAGCTGTCTCGAGCAGGCCCAGGCCTCCGACCAGCGGGACCTCTACTCCCTGGTGAACCTGTTCTCCGGCGGCGCGCTGCTGCGCCTGTCGGTGTTCGCGCTCGGCATCATGCCGTACATCACGGCGAGCATCATCGTGCAGCTGCTGGTGGTCGTGATCCCGCGGTTCGAGCAGCTGAAGAAGGAAGGGCAGTCGGGTCAGGCCAAGCTGACCCAGTACACCCGCTACCTGACGATCGCCCTCGCCGTCCTGCAGAGCACCGGGATCATCGCCCTGGCCCGCAGCGGTCAGCTGTTCCCGAACTGCAGCGAGGCGATCATCCCGTCGGACTCGGTCTGGACGACGGTCATCCTGGTCATCGCCCTCACGGCCGGCACCGCGCTGATCATGTGGCTGGGCGAGCTGCTCACCGAGAAGGGGATCGGCAACGGCATGTCCGTGCTGATCTTCACCTCGATCGCGGCCCGCATCCCGGCCGAGGGCGGCTCGATCCTCCAGTCGCGCGGCGGCATGGTCTTCGCCATCGTCTGCATCTTCGCCGTCCTGATCATCGGGACGGTCGTCTACGTCGAGCAGGCGCAGCGCCGGATCCCGGTTCAGTACGCCAAGCGCATGGTCGGGCGCCGCATGTACGGCGGCACGTCGACGTACCTGCCGCTGAAGGTCAACCAGGCCGGGGTCATCCCGGTCATCTTCGCCTCGTCGCTGCTCTACCTGCCACAGCTGATCACCCAGCTCCAGGGCAACGAGACCGGTTCGGTGCGGCAGTTCTTCGAGCGGTACGTCATCGACCAGAGCAGCCCGGTCCACGTCGCGCTCTACTTCGGCCTGATCGTCTTCTTCACGTACTTCTACGTGTCGATCACGTTCAACCCCGAGGAGCGGGCCGACGACATGAAGCGCTACGGCGGCTTCATCCCGGGCATCCGTCCTGGCCGGCCGACCGCCGAGTACCTGCAGTACGTACTGTCCCGGATCACCCTGCCGGGGTCGATCTACCTGGGTCTGGTGGCCGTGCTGCCGAACCTGTTCCTGTCGATCACCCAGCCGGGCCAGAACCAGAACTTCCCGTTCGGCGGGACCGCGGTGCTCATCATGGTCGGAGTGGGGTTGGAGACGGTGAAGCAGATCGAGACGCAGCTCAACCAGCGCAACTACGAAGGGTTCCTGAAGTAGTGCGCGTCGTCCTGCTGGGCCCTCCTGGCGCGGGCAAGGGCACCCAGGCGCAGATCATCGCCGGGCGCCTCGGCGTCCCGGCGATCTCGACCGGTGACATCTTCCGCGCCAACGTGAGCGGCCAGACGGAGCTGGGCCGCAAGGCCAAGACCTACATGGACGCCGGCGACCTCGTTCCCGACGAGATCACCGTGGCCATGGTCAAGGACCGCCTGGCCGAGCCGGACGCGAAGGCCGGGTTCCTGCTCGACGGCTTCCCCCGCACGATCGCCCAGGCCGAGCAGCTGCGCTCCTCGCTGGCCGACCTGGGCCACGGCCTGGACTGCGTCCTCGAGCTCGTGGTCGACGAGGAGGAGCTGGTGCGCCGGCTCTCCGGCCGTCGCATGCTCGTCGACGGCCAGATGGTCCAGCGCGAGGACGACAAGCCCGAGACGGTCCGGCACCGGCTCGAGGTCTACCGGGAACAGACGTCCCCGCTCTCGGGGTTCTACGAGTCCGAGGGCCTGCTCGCGCGCATCGACGCGATCGGCGAGGTCGACGAGGTGACCGACCGTGCCCTGGCCGCCCTGGGCGCCGACGATCACGGCCAGGCGGCCCCCGAGCAGGCGGACGAGGCCTGATCGGCGCGACCGGAAGGCAGGGCAGCAGATGACGTCCGGGATCCTCTCCCGTGTCCCGCTGCTCGCGAAGTGGAGTGGACGCATGATCCAGATCAAGACCCCGCAGGAGATCGAGCTCATGCGCGGCGCCGGCCTGGTGGTCGCCGGCGCGATCGCGGCGGTGCGTGCCGCCGTCCGGCCCGGCGTGACCACCGGTGAGCTCGACGCGATCGCCGAGGACCACATCCGCAGCGCCGGGGCCGTGCCGTCCTTCCTCGGGTACCACGGGTTCACCGGCAGCATCTGCGCGTCGATCAACAACGAGATCGTGCACGGCATCCCCAACCGCGACCGCGCCTTGGCTGCCGGCGACAACATCTCGATCGACTGCGGCGCGATCCTCGAGGGCTGGCACGGCGACTCTGCGGTCACCGTCACGGTGGGGGAGCCCTCCCCGGAGGACGCCGCCCTCATCGACGTGACGGAGCGGTCGATGTGGGCCGGTCTGGCGAAGGCCTTCGCGGGAGGCCGGCTGACCGACATCAGTGCCGCCGTCGAGCAGACGATCACCGCCGAGCAGCACCCGTACGGGATCGTCGACCACTACGGCGGCCACGGCATCGGCACCGAGATGCACCAGGACCCGCACGTGCTGAACTACGGCCGGCCCGGCCGCGGCCCGAAGCTCGTCCCCGGCCTCGCGCTGGCCATCGAGCCGATGGTCACCGTCGGCGACGCGGCCACCGTCGAGCTCGAGGACGGCTGGACGGTCGTCACCAAGGACGGCTCGCGCGCCGCGCACTTCGAGCACACGGTGGCGATCACGCCCGAAGGCCCGTGGGTCCTCACCGCCGAGGACGGCGGAGCGGCGGGGCTCGCGCCGTTCGGGATCACGCCCCGCTCGTAGCACCCCGTCAGCCCGCCGGCCCGACGCGAGCGTGCGAGTGGTGGGGGGCAGGTGGGGCCTTCATCTCATCGGGGCGGGTTGGTGAGCCCCGTTGCGCCGGGGTACAGTGAACGACGGCGTTCGCGCCGTCCTGTCGTCGTGCTGTGGCCGCATGACCCGGGACGCCCTCGCGAGAGCGTCTGCACCACCTGTTCTGCAACCATCGAGTGCGTCCGCCGGGGTTCCCCCGTGGCCGCGTGAGGACACCAGTACCACCGAGTCAGGGAGCGCGTGTAGGGAATGGCGAAGAAGGACGGGGCCATCGAGGTCGAGGGTCGCGTCGTCGAGCCGCTGCCCAATGCGATGTTCCGGGTCGAGCTGCAGAACGGGCACCGGGTGCTCGCCCACATCAGCGGCAAGATGCGCCAGCACTACATCCGCATCCTGCCCGAGGACCGCGTGGTCGTGGAGCTCTCGCCCTACGACCTGACCCGCGGTCGCATCGTCTACCGCTACAAGTAACCGCTCGGACCGCGACTGCCCACCGGCAGACCCGCGGCCGGCACACGATCGAGGAATGAGGGGCGGCACCGGTGAAGGTCCAGCCGTCGGTGAAGAAGATCTGCGACAAGTGCAAGGTGATCCGCCGGCACGGCCGGGTCATGGTCATCTGCGACAACGCCCGGCACAAGCAGCGCCAGGGCTGAGGGAGTACCTGAACATGGCACGACTGGCCGGCGTCGACCTTCCCCGCGAGAAGCGGATGGAGATCGCGCTCACCTACATCTATGGCATCGGCAAGCACCACGCCAAGGAGACCCTGGCCGCGACGGGCGTCAGCCCGGACCTGCGCGTCAAGGACCTCGGCGACGAGGACCTGCTGAAGCTGCGTGACTACATCGACGAGCACTTCCGCGTCGAGGGTGACCTGCGCCGCGAGGTCGCGGGCGACATCCGCCGCAAGGTGGAGATCGGCTGCTACCAGGGGCTGCGTCACCGCCGTGGACTGCCCGTCCACGGTCAGCGCACCAAGACGAACGCGCGCTCGAGCAAGGGCCCGCGCAAGACCATCGCCGGCAAGAAGAAGGCCGGCAAGAAGTAGAGGACCACCCTTCCCCCCGCGCCTCGCACGCTCGGCGCGGCCCCTGAAGGGTGGCCCGACCGTTCCATCCCCTCACAGGCCACGAAATACAGAGGATCCGGAGAGACATGCCTCCCAGGGCTCGCACCGCGGCTGGTGCCAAGAAGGTCCGCCGCAAGGAGAAGAAGAACGTCGCCCACGGCGCCGCGCACATCAAGAGCACGTTCAACAACACGATCGTGTCGATCACCGACCCCAACGGCAACGTGATCAGCTGGGCGTCCGCCGGCCACGTCGGCTTCAAGGGCTCGCGCAAGTCCACGCCGTTCGCGGCGCAGATGGCTGCCGAGAACGCCGCGCGCAAGGCGCAGGAGCACGGCATGCGCAAGGTCGACGTCTTCGTCAAGGGCCCGGGCTCGGGTCGCGAGACCGCCATCCGCTCCCTGCAGGCCACGGGCCTGGAGGTCGGACAGATCCAGGACGTGACGCCGCAGCCGCACAACGGCTGCCGCCCCAAGAAGCGCCGCCGGGTCTGACCGGCTCCTTGACGAGACGAAACAGGAGTATTTGACGTGGCCCGCTATACCGGAGCCGACTGCCGCCTCTGCCGGCGCGAGAAGATGAAGCTGTTCCTCAAGGGCAGCAAGTGCGAGTCCCCGAAGTGCCCGATCGAGATCCGGCCCTACCCGCCGGGCGAGCACGGCCGTGGCCGCACCAAGGACAGCGAGTACCTGCTCCAGCTTCGTGAGAAGCAGAAGGCCCGCCGCATCTACGGCGTCCTGGAGAAGCAGTTCCGCGGCTACTACGAAGAGGCCAACCGCAAGACCGGCAAGACCGGTGAGGTGCTCCTCCAGATCCTGGAGTCGCGCCTGGACAACGTGGTCTACCGGGCGGGCTTCGCCGAGTCCCGTGACATGGCCCGCCAGCTGGTGCGCCACGGCCACATCCGGGTCAACGGCCGCAAGGTCGACATCCCGTCCTACCGGGTGAGCGAGAACGACATCATCGAGGTGGCCGAGAAGTCGCGCACGATGCTGCCGTTCGAGATCGCCCAGGCCCGCGCCGGCGAGCGCCCCGTGCCCGCGTGGCTGGAGGTGATCAGCAGCCAGCTGCGCGTGCTCGTGCACTCCATCCCGGCCCGCCAGGTGATCGACACCCCGGTCCAGGAGCAGCTGATCGTGGAGCTCTACTCCAAGTAGAAGGACCCCCTGCCCCCACCGCTCGCACGCTCGCGGTGGGACCCTGCAGGGGGCCACGGCTCCGGTGGGCGGACAGATGCCCGCCGGAGCCTGCACCACCCCCCTCACGGCGTCATATGGCGGTCGCCGGAGGACCTGAAGGAGAACCATGCTCATCGCACAGCGCCCCACCCTGACCGAGGAGACGATCACCGAGTCGCGTTCGCGATTCGTCATCGAGCCCCTCGAGCCCGGTTTCGGCTACACGCTCGGCAACTCCCTGCGCCGCACGCTCCTCTCCTCGATCCCCGGCGCTGCTGTCACCAGCATCCGCATCGAGGGCACCCTGCACGAGTTCACCACCGTGCCGGGCGTCAAGGAGGACGTCACCGAGATCATCCTGAACCTCAAGGGCCTGGTCGTCAGCTCCGACTCCGACGAGCCGGTGACCATGTACCTGCGCAAGCAGGGCCCCGGTGAGGTCACCGCCGCCGACATCGCGCCCCCGGCCGGTGTCGAGGTGCACAACCCCGACCTGCACATCGCCACGCTGAACGGCAAGGGCCGGCTCGAGATCGAGCTGGTCGTGGAGCGTGGCCGTGGCTACGTCCCGGCGCCGCAGAACAAGCAGCCCGGCCAGGAGATCGGCCGCATCCCGGTCGACTCGATCTACTCGCCGGTGCTCAAGGTGACCTACGCGGTCGAGGCCACCCGTGTCGAGCAGCGCACCGACTTCGACCGCCTCGTGGTCGACGTCGAGACCAAGCCGTCGATCGTCCCCAGGGACGCCATCGCCAGCGCCGGCTCGACCCTCGTCGAGCTGTTCGGCCTGCTGCGCGAGCTGAACGTCGACGCCGAGGGCATCGAGGTCGGGCCCAGTCCGGCCGAGGCCGCCGACATCGCGAACTTCTCGATGCCGATCGAGGACATGGACCTCACCGTCCGGTCCTACAACTGCCTCAAGCGGGAGGGCGTGCACACCGTCGGTGAGCTCGTCACCCGCTCCGAGGCCGACCTGCTCGACATCCGGAACTTCGGGGCCAAGTCGATCGACGAGGTCAAGATGAAGCTGGCGGCCATGGGCCTCGCGCTCAAGGACAGCCCGCCCGGATTCATCCCCACCTCGATCGAGAGCTACGACGAGGGCTACGAGACCGACGCGTACCAGGGTTCGCCCGAGTACTCCGATGTCGAGTACAGCGACGCCTCCTTCCAGGAGACCGAGCAGCTCTGAGGTCTGCGCACCGGACGGCGGTCCACCCGCCGTCCGGTGCCGGTCCCCGGGTCGCCACACTGAACGACACGCACCACCGATGGACGCAGCAGCACCACGGAAGCAGCCGGCACTCCCTCCGGCCGCCTGAGGAAGGACCGACATGCCCACCCCCACCAAGGGCCCCCGCCTCGGCGGGTCCCCCTCGCACGAGAAGCTGATGCTGGCCAACCTGGCCACGTCGCTGTTCGAGCACGGGCGGATCACGACCACCGAGACGAAGGCGAAGCGCCTGCGCCCCCTGGCCGAGAAGCTCGTCACCTTCGCCAAGCGCGGTGACCTGCACGCCCGCCGCCAGGTGATGACGACCATCCGGGACAAGAACGTCGTCCACACGCTCTTCGCCGAGATCGGTCCGCGCTACGAGAACCGGCCCGGTGGCTACACGCGCATCACCAAGGTCGGTCCGCGCAAGGGCGACAACGCCCCCATGGCCGTCATCGAGCTGGTCGAGGCGCTGACCGTCGGTCAGCAGGCCGTCGGCGAGGCCGAGCGCGCCCGCGGGACCCGATTCGCCGGCAGCGCCGGTACCGGCGCTCCTGCCGGAGCGGCCGGTGTCGGTGCGGCATCGGCGGCCGGCGAGGTCACCGCGGACGTCATCGACACCGAAGGCACGGGGGAGTCCACCGGCCCGGGTGGGGACACGTCCCCGGCGGTGACGGACGGGTCGGTCGACGCCGAGGCGCAGGAGGTCGTGGCCGACGTCTTCCTCCCCGACGGCGAGCGCCAGGACGACGGCGACGTCGACCGCGAGCCGACCGCCCAGCACGGCGTGGTCGTCGAGGGCGACAACGTCTCGCCGGAGCTGGCCGACGCGGCCGCCGCCGAGATCAACGCCGCGGAGACCGGCGACGCCGCCACCGAGAGCCTCAACGCTCCCGGCGGCGAGGCTGCGCCCGACCCCAAGTAAGACCCTGGTCGACCAGTACGTCCCGGACGAGCCCGCCACCGACACCGGTGGCGGGCTCGTCCGTCTCCGTCTTGCGGTCTCCTACGACGGGACGGCGCTGCACGGGTGGGCACGTCAGCCGGGTCAGCGGACCGTCCAGGGGGATCTCGAGCAGGCGCTGTCCATGGTGCTGCGGGTCCCCGTGGACCTCACCGTCGCCGGGCGCACCGACGCCGGTGTGCACGCGACGGGACAGGTCGCGCACTGCGACGTCCCCCGGTCCGCCTGGCAGGAGCAGGAGCACCGCCTGGTCCGACGGTTGCGGGGCGTGCTGCCGCCCGACATCGCCGTCCCCTCGGTCACCGAGGCGCACCCGGACTTCGACGCGCGGTTCAGCGCACTGGGGCGGCACTACGTCTACCGGCTGACCGACTCCCCGGCCGGCCCGCCCCCGCTGCGCCGCGCCGACACCGTCGGCTGGCCGCGGATCCTGGACGACGGTGCCATGGCCGCCGCCGCCGGCCTGCTCCTCGGCGAGAACGACTTCGCCGCGTTCTGCCGCCGCCGGGAGGGTGCGACCACGATCCGCACCCTGCTGGCCCTCGACGTCGCCCGGGCCGGTGACCTGATCACCGTCGCCGCGTCGGCCGACGCGTTCTGCCACTCCATGGTCCGCAGCCTCGTGGGTGCGCTGCTGGCCGTGGGGGAGGGCCGCCGGCCGACGCAGTGGCCCGCCGGGCTCCTCTCCCGCACGGAGCGCGCCGGCGACGTGCCGGTGGCACCGGCCGGGGGGCTGACGCTCGTCCGGGTCGACTACCCCGCCGACGACGACCTGGCCGCCCGGGCTCTGGTCACGCGGGCACGCCGGGACTGATCAGCCTGCCGCGGCGACGGCCTCGGCGATGGGGACGTCCCCGCTGACGAGCTCCAGCACCGCGCCGTCCTCCCCGCGCCGGTCCAGCAGGGCAACGAGCACGGCCGCGACGTCGTCGCGCGGGATGCTGCCGCGCCCGACGCGCGGGCCGAGCATCACCCGACCGGTCCCCGGCTCGTCGGTGAGCCCGCCGGGCCGCAGCACCGTCGTCGTCAGGTTGCGGCGGGCCAGCAGGTCATCCTCGGCGGCGAGCTTGGCGCGCAGGTAGGCGACGAACACGTCGTCGACGCCGTCGGGCGTGGCGCCCTCGGCGACGAGGTCGACGCCCATCGAGGACACCAGCAGGTAGTGCGTGACCGCCGCCGCCTCGGCGGCGTCGGCGAGGAGGACCGCGGCGCCGCGGTCGACGGTGTCCTTGCGGGCCGCCCCGCTGCCAGGGCCCGCGCCGGCCGCGAAGACGACGGCGTCGGCGCCGGAGACGACCGCGGCGACGTCCGCGACGGGGGCGGACTCCAGGTCGAGGACGACCGGCTCGACGCCGTCGGTGGTCAGGTCGGCGGTGTGGGCGGGATTGCGGACGATCCCGACGACGGAGTCGCCGCGGGCGGCCAGGAGACGACCGAGGCGGCGGGCGACCTGCCCGTGGGCCCCGGCGAGGACGATGCGCATGACGACGCCCTACCCGTCGGCCGGCTCCGGCACGTCGATGACGATCCGGCCGGGGTCGGTCTGCGCGAACGCCCGGAACGGCAGCTCGCCGCCGCGCACGCCGATCAGGACCTCCTCGGTCCCCTCGTGGTACCCCGTCGTCAGGACCTGCGCGATCGGCCCGGGGCTCGACCGGACGTTGGTCGTCGACCGGCCGCTCGGTTCCGACCCCGTGCGCAGCCGCAGCCGGAGGAAGGCGTCGCCGGCGATGTCGACCGGCTCACCGCCCGGCCCGGAGGCCTCCGAGTACCCGATGGTCCACTCGGGCACCCCGCTGGAGCTGAGGTTCACCACCAGCCGGACGTCGCCGTTCTCGTTCCTGAAGTGCACACCCTCGACCCGCATCCCGACGTCGTCCTCTCCTGAGCCCGGCTGGGCCGGGCCGCCGTCTGCCTCGGTGTCCGCCGGGTCCTCCGGCGACTGCTCGTCCGTCGGGTCGGTCGGTGACGGCGCCGGCGCGCTCCCGCCCGACGGAGGCGTGGACCGCGACGCCGGCCCCCCGGGGGAGGCGACGCCCGTGACGACGTCCGTGCACGCCGTCAGCAGCAGCACGGCGGACACCATGACGGCGACTCGGCGGTGGGTCATCGCGGCCTCTCTGCGCAGGTGGGACGCCCACGACGCTAACCGCTCATCGCGGATCGGTGGGTTCCTGGAAGCGCGGCAGGACCGACGGCGCAGGTCGCTGAGGTCGTGCGCCCTCCCCGGCGAGTGCCCGCGCCCGGGCCAGGTCGGCGGGGGTGTCGCAGTCCAGCCACGGCGGCGGCTGCCCCGCTGCGACGTCCGGGCGCCACCGGCGGACGGCGATCGGCGCGAGCACGCGGCGCAGCGACGTGGGCCCGTGGACCCCTGCCAGGGCGCCCCGGAGCGCCGCCGACCGCCAGGCGCCGAGCAGGTACTGGTCGCGGGCGGAGTCGTCGACGACGAGGACCCCGTCGGTCGTCAGGCGCTCGCGCAGCTGCCCGACCACTCCCGCGGTGAGGAACGGGAGGTCGCCGGCGAGCACGAGGACGACGTCGGTCTCGACCTCGGCCAGCCCGGCGCGGACCGCCGCCACGGGTCCACCCCCCGGTGGGTGCTCGCGCACCAGGAGCACCCCGGGCGGGACCGGCTGCGGCGGGCCGACCACGATCCGCCGGTCGGCGTCGGGGACGGCCTCGAGGACGGCGGCGAGGATCGGGCGGCCGCCGACGAGCAGCTGCGGCTTGGCCTGACCGCCGAGCCTGGCCGCCTTGCCCCCGGCCAGCACGACGGCCGTGTACGGGGGCAGCGGGTCCACGGCGTCACCGTAGAGCGGCATCGTGGGTACCGTCGGCCTCGTGGGACGAGTCACCAGCCGGACACCGGTGCTGCGCATCCGGGGCCCGGTGCACACCATCCGACCCGACACCGTCGCCGCCGAGGAGCCCCTGGAGATCCGGCTGGCCGGCACCCCGCTGGCGGTGACGATGCGGACGCCGGGCCACGACTTCGACCTGGTGCACGGCTTCCTGGCGACCGAGGGCGTCATCACCGGCAACGACGACATCGCCGGCCTCCGCTACTGCGACTCCGTCGACGCCGACGGCCGCAACACCTACAACGTCGTGGACGTGGATCTCGCGCCCGGCGTCCCGGTGCCCGACACCGGCCTGGAGCGGAACTTCTACACGTCGAGCTCGTGCGGGGTGTGCGGCAAGGCGAGCATCGACGCGATCCGCACGAAGACCCGGTTCGACGTGGCCGCCGACGAGGTCCGGCTGCCGCTGGAGGTGCTGTTCGCGCTGCCCGACCGGCTGCGCGCCGCCCAGGAAGTGTTCGACAAGACCGGCGGACTGCACGCAGCGGGCCTGTTCAGCGCCGCCGGCGAACTGGTCGCCCTGCGCGAGGACGTCGGCCGGCACAACGCGGTCGACAAGGTCATCGGGGACGGGGTCCGCGAGGGCCGGCTGCCGCTGGCCGGTCTCGCGCTCATGGTGAGCGGCCGCGCGAGCTTCGAGCTGACCCAGAAGGCCGCGATGGCGGGCATCCCGGTGCTCGCCGCCGTGTCCGCGCCGTCGTCCCTGGCGGTCGAGCTGGCCCGCGAGGTGGGGATCACCCTCGTCGGGTTCCTGCGCGGGGACGGCTGCAACGTCTACACCCGCCAGGAGCGGATCGTCCTGCACCAGTAGGTGGCTCCGCTGCAGGGGCCGCCGCGAGCGTGCGAGCGGTGGGGGGCAGCGGGGTCCTTTCTCAGCGGATGTGGTCGCCTCCGCGCAGCTGGCTGACGATGTGGGGGAGCAACGGGCCGAGCACGGTCAGGGCGTCGCGCACCCCGCCGGTGGAACCGGGCAGGTTGACGATCAGCGTCCGCGCGGCCGTCCCCGCCAGACCGCGGGACAGCACCGACGTCGGGACGCCGTTCTCCGCGCCGTACCGGCGGACCGCCTCGGCGAGACCCGGGGCCTCCCGCTCGATGACCGCCCGCGTCGCCTCGGGGGTGACATCGGTGGGGGAGAGCCCGGTGCCACCGGTGGTCACGACCACGTCGAAGCCGGCGTCCACCGCCGCGCGCAGAACGGCTTCGAGCTCGTCGGCGTCGTCCGGCCGGATGCGGGGACCCTCCACGTCGAAACCGAGCGCTTCCAGCCCCTCGACGAGGGCCTTGCCGCTGCGGTCCTCGTAGACGCCGGCAGCGGCTCGGTTGGACGCGGTGACGACGACGGCCCGCGCGTCGCCGGGGAGTTCCGAGCTCACCGCGTCCACTCCCCGCTCTTGCCGCCGCTCTTGGCCAGCAGCCGGACGTCGGTGATCGAGGCCCGGGGGTCGACCGCCTTCACCATGTCGATCATCGTGAGCCCGGCGACCGCGACGGAGGTCAGCGCCTCCATCTCCACGCCGGTGCGGTCGGCCGTCCGGGCGGTGGCGGTGATCTCCACGGCGCCGTCGGTCACCTGGATGTCGACGGTCACGCCGTGCAGGGCGATCGGATGGCAGAGGGGGACGAGGTCCGGCGTCCGCTTGGCCCCGGCGATGCCCGCGATGCGGGCGACGGCCACGGCGTCGCCCTTCGGCACCCCGCGCCCCCGCAGCAGCTCGACCACCTCCGGACTGACCAGCACGCGACCGGCCGCGGTGGCCTCGCGCGCGGTCACCGCCTTGGCGCTGACATCGACCATCCGGGCGGCGCCGGTCTCGTCGACGTGGGTCAGCCGCTTCTCCGTCATCGTGCTTCTCCTGTTCGGCTCCGCGCTCGCCCCGCTCCTCGCTCGTTCCTCGCCGTGATGCCCACTCGCTGTCGCCTCACTGGAGCGCTCCTTCGATCAGCACGACGTCGACGTCGGCGCCGGCGGGCAGTTCGGTGACGTCCTCGGGGACGACGACCAGGCAGTTGGCCCGGGCGAGGTGGGCGACCAGGTGCGAGCCCGGACCACCGACCTGGGAGACCTCGCCGCCTCCGTACCGGCCGCGCAGGAACTGGCGACGGCCGGGCGGCGAACGCAGCGGCCCGGTGAGGCGGGCCGGCACGTGCAGCCGGTCGGGTGCGGAGTGGCCCAGCGCCCGCCGCAGCGCCGGGCGCACGAAGACCTCGAAGGAGACGAACGCGCTGACCGGGTTGCCGGGCAGCGTCACCACCGGGACGCCGTCCACCGTGCCCGCTCCCTGCGGGCCGCCGGGCTGCATCGCGACCTTGGCGAACTCGACGGTGCCCAGCCCGCGGAACGCGTCCTTCACCACCTCGTAGGCGCCGGCGCTGACACCGCCGCTGGTGATCAGCAGGTCGGCGCTCGCGAGCTCGGCCCGGACGGTCGCCAGGAACTGGTCGACGTCGTCGGGGACGAAGTGCAGCCGGCGGGCTTCCCCGCCGGCGTCCTCGACGGCGGCCACGAGCAGCTGGGAGTTCGACTCGTAGATCTGCCCGGGCTGCAGCGGCTGCCCGGGCGCGACGAGCTCGCTGCCGGTGGAGAGCACGAGCACGCGGGGCCGGCGCCGGACCGGCAGCGTCGTCACCCCGACGGCGGCGGCGAGCCCCAGCTGGGCAGCACCGAGCGGGTCGCCCGCGCGCAGCGCCAGGCCGCCGGCGGCGATGTCCTCGCCGGCCATGCGGAAGTGGCTCCGGATCGGGGGTGCGTCGCGGATCTCGACGAGGTCCGTGCCACCGTCGGTCAGCTCCACCGGGACGACGACGTCGGCGCCGGGGGGCAGGGGCGCCCCGGTCATGATCCGGTGAGCGGTGCCGGGCGCCAGCGGGACGACGTCGGTGCGGCCGGCCGGGATGTCCTCGGCGACGGGCAACCGGACGGGCGCCTGCGCCGCCGAGGCGATCTCGGCCCACCGGGCGGCGTAGCCGTCCATCGCGGAGTTGTCGAAGCCGGGCAGGGACACCTCGGCCGCCACGTCCCGTGCCAGCACCCGCCCGTGTGCCGCCGCCAGCGGGACGGCCTCCTCGGTCAGCGACGGCAGCAGCCCGTTGACCACTGCCTGGTGTTCCTCGACCGTGCGCACGGGCCCATCCTGTCCGATCGGCCGGACACGGGCCCGGAACGGCTCCGGATAGGGTCCCGGCTGGAACGGGCGAGGCGGAGGTGGCGATGGGCGAGATCGACCGGATGCTCCGGGCGAACGAGGACTGGTCGCGTCGGTTCCCGGGCAGCAAGCCGGTGCGGCCGGCGCGACGGGTGGCCGTCGTCGCCTGTATGGACTCCCGGATGCCACTGTTCGGGATGCTGGGGCTCGAGGTCGGGGACGCCCACGTCATCCGCAACGCCGGCGGCGTCATCACCGAGGACACCATCCGCTCCCTCACGATCTCCCAGCACGTCCTGGGCACCCGCGAGATCCTCCTGGTGCACCACACGCAGTGCGGGCTCCAGGCAACCGACGACGTCTCGTTCGCCGACCTGGTCGAGCAGGCGACGGGACGGCGTCCTCCGTGGGCGGCCCGTGCGTTCACCGACGTCGACGCCGACGTCCGGGAGTCGATCCGGCTCATCCGGGACTGCCCGTACCTCGTCTCCCGCGAGGTGCGCGGCACCGTCTACGACGTCGAGACCGGGCATCTCCGCGAGATAGAGGACCCTGCTGCCCCCCACCACTCGCAGGCTCGCGGCGAGCCCCTGCAGCAGGGCCAGGAGTCGGGCACTTAGCTCACGCTGGTATCGTGGTCGGCTGGCGCGTGAGCCGGCTGGTGCCGCGCGTGCTGCAACGTCTCCCGTGCTCGGTGGGGCGATCCAACCAGCCTTCCCGACGACGACGGAGGACACGAGCGCCGTGCGCACGTACTCACCCAAGCCCGGCGAGATCGCGCGGGCCTGGCACGTCATCGACGCCACCGACGTGGTGCTCGGTCGACTCGCCAGCCAGACCGCGATCCTGCTGCGCGGCAAGCACAAGCCCCAGTACGCCCCGCACCTCGACGTCGGCGACTTCGTCGTCATCGTCAACGCGGGCAAGGTGGCCCTGACCGGTTCCAAGCGCGACGACAAGGTCGCCTACCGGCACTCCGGGCACCCGGGTGGTCTCAAGACCATCAACGTGGGCGACCAGCTGCGCACGCACCCCGACCGCGTCGTCGAGCGCGCGATCAAGGGGATGCTGCCGCACAACACCCTCGGCCGGCAGATGCTCTCCAAGCTCAAGGTCTACGCAGGCCCGGAGCACCCCCACGCTGCGCAGCAGCCCCAGACCTTCGAGATCAAGCAGGTGGCCCAGTGACCAGCGCCGTGACCGACGCCGACGGGCGTCCCATCCAGACCGTCGGCCGCCGCAAGGAGGCCATCGTCCGCGTGCGGCTGCTGCCGGGCACCGGCCAGTTCAAGCTCAACGGCCGCACGCTCGAGGAGTACTTCCCGAACAAGGTGCACCAGCAGCTCATCCGTGAGCCGTTCGTGACCCTCGAGAAGGCCGAGCAGTACGACGTGGTCGGCCTGCTCAAGGGTGGCGGCGTCACCGGTCAGGCCGGCGCCCTGCGCCTGGCCATCGCCCGGGCGCTCATCGAGATCGAGATCGACGACCGTCCTGCCCTCAAGAAGGCCGGCTTCCTCACCCGTGATGCCCGGGTGAAGGAGCGCAAGAAGTACGGCCTGAAGAAGGCCCGCAAGGCGCCCCAGTACTCCAAGCGCTGACCGGGCGTCCGTTGGGTCGACTGTTCGGGACCGACGGCGTCCGGGGTCGGGCCAACTCCGACCTCACGCCGGAACTGGCCCTCGCGGTGGCGCGTGCCGCTGCCAGTGTGCTGTCCGACCGCGACGGGACCTCGCGTCCCGTCGCGGTCGTCGGCCGTGACCCCCGCGCCAGCGGCGAGATGCTGGAGGCAGCCGTCGTGGCCGGGCTGGCCAGCGCGGGTGCCGAGGTGCTCCTGGCCGGCGTGCTGCCCACGCCGGCGCTCGCCCACCTCACCGGGTCCACCGGCGCCGACCTCGGCGTGATGATCTCGGCCAGCCACAACCCGATGCCCGACAACGGCATCAAGCTCTTCAGCCGCGGCGGCCACAAGCTGCCCGACGCGGTCGAGGCGGCGATCGAGCGCAGCGTCGCCGGCGGCACGTCCGACGACCACCGGCCGACGGGCGCCGCGATCGGCCGCGTCCGTGCACTGCCCGACGCGGCCGAGGACTACGCCCGCCACGTCCTCTCCACCGTCGACCGGTCGCTCGAGGGGTTGACGCTCGTCGTCGACTGCGCCCACGGTGCGGCCGCCGCGACCGCCCCCGACGTCTACCGGCGGGCCGGCGCCACGGTGCACGCCATCGGCTGCGAGCCCGACGGCTGGAACATCAACGACGGCATCGGCTCGACCCACCTGGGTCCGCTGATCGACGCCGTCCGGACGCACGGCGCCGACCTGGGTATCGCCCACGACGGGGACGCCGACCGCTGCCTGGCCGTCACCGCGGACGGCGACGTGGTCGACGGGGATGCGATCCTCGCAGTCTGCGCCATGGCCCTCCACGAACGCGGCGCCCTCAAGGACGACACCGTCGTCGCGACGGTGATGAGCAATCTCGGCTTCCACCACACGATGCGCGACGCCGGCATCGCCGTGCACACCACGGCCGTCGGCGACCGCTACGTGCTCGAGGCCCTCAAGGCCCACGACCTCAGCCTGGGCGGCGAGCAGAGCGGTCACCTCGTGTTCCTGGAGCACGCCACGACGGGCGACGGGCTGCTGACCGGTCTCGCCCTCATGGCGCGGATGAGTTCGACCGGCGCCTCCCTGGCGGAGCTCGCCGGGGTCGTGCAGAAGCTCCCGCAGATCCTGATCAACGTCCCGGTGACCGACCGGATCGCCGTGGCGGAGAGCGACGCGGTGGCCGAGGCGGTCAACGCCGTCGAGGCCGAGCTCGGCGACGACGGGCGGGTGCTGCTGCGCCCCTCGGGCACCGAGCAGCTCGTGCGCGTCATGGTCGAGGCGCCCACGCAGGAGCAGGCCGACGAGGTCGCCCACCGGCTGGCAGGGATCGTCGCCTCGGTCGGCTGAGCGGTCGCCCTCGGTACCCTCGGTGGCATGTGCGGCATCGTGGGTTACGTCGGTCCTCAGGACGCCCGGGACGTGGTCCTGGAGGGCCTGCGCCGGCTCGAGTACCGGGGCTACGACTCCGCGGGGATCGCCGTCGTCGCTGACGGCACGCTCTCGTCGGCGAAGAAGGCCGGAAAGCTGGCCAACCTGGAGAAGGTGCTGGCCGACACCCCGCTCCCGCCGGCCACGCTCGGCATCGGGCACACGCGGTGGGCCACGCACGGCGGCCCCACCGACCGCAACGCCCACCCGCACCTGTCTGCGGACGGCTCCGTCGCCGTGATCCACAACGGGATCATCGAGAACTTCGCGGCCCTGCGCGCCGAGTGCGAGCGCAACGGGGTCGAGTTCCGCTCCGAGACCGACACCGAGGTCGCCGCCCACCTGCTCGCGGCCGCGTACGCCGACGCGGCGGAGGGCCCCGGCCGCCTCGCCGAGGCCATGCGCGTGATCTGCGGTCGCCTGGAGGGCGCGTTCACCCTCGTGGCGGCGTCCGCGTCCGAGCCCGACACGCTCGTAGCCGCTCGCCGTAGCAGTCCGCTCGTGGTCGGGGTCGGCGACGGCGAGTACTTCCTCGGATCCGACGTCGCCGCCTTCATCGCGCACACCCGCGAGGCCCGCGAGCTCGGTCAGGACCAGGTCGTGGAGATCGACCGCACCCGCGGGCTGACGGTCACCGACTTCGCCGGCAACGAGGTGGAACCGACGGCCTACACGGTCGACTGGGACGCCGCCGCCGCCGAGAAGGGCGGCTACGACTGGTTCATGCTCAAGGAGATCGCCGAGCAGCCCCAGGCGATCGCCGACACGCTCCTCGGCCGGCTGGGCCGGCACGGCGAGCTGGTCCTGGACGAGGTCCGCCTGTCCGACCAGGAGCTCCGCGACATCGACAAGATCTTCGTGGTCGCCTGCGGCACCGCCTTCCACGCCGGGATGATCGCCAAGTACGCGATCGAGCACTGGACGCGCATCCCGGTCGAGGTGGAGCTCGCCAGCGAGTTCCGCTACCGCGACCCGGTGCTGGACCGCTCCACGCTGGTCGTCGTCATCAGCCAGTCCGGCGAGACCATGGACACGCTCATGGCGCTGCGGCACGCCAGGGAGCAGAAGGCCCGCGTGCTGGCCATCTGCAACGCCAACGGCTCGACGATCCCGCGCGAGTCCGACGCCGTCCTCTACACGCACGCCGGCCCGGAGGTGGCGGTCGCCTCCACCAAGGGCTTCCTCACCCAGGTCGTCGCCTGCTACCTGGTCGGCCTCTTCCTGGCCCAGGTGCGCGGCATGAAGTACGAGGACGAGGTGTCGGCGATCGTCGCCGACCTGCGCCGGCTCCCCGAGGCCGTGGCCCAGGTGCTGACCGGCATGGAACCGGTCCGCGAGCTGGCCCGCTCCCTCGCCGACGCCAACACCATCCTGTTCCTCGGCCGCCACGTCGGCTTCCCCGTGGCGCTGGAGGGTGCGCTGAAGCTCAAGGAGCTGGCGTACATCCACGCCGAGGGCTTCGCCGCCGGCGAGCTCAAGCACGGACCGATCGCGGTCATCGACCAGGGGACGCCGGTCGTCGTGGTCGTCCCGTCGCCGCGCAGCCGGGAGTCGGTGCACGGCAAGGTCGTGTCCAACATCCAGGAGGTGCGGGCCCGCGGGGCGCTCACCATCGTCATCGCCGAGGAGGGTGACGACGAGGTGCTGCCCTACGCCGACCACGTCATCCGAGTGCCCCGCACGCCGACCCTGCTCGCCCCCGTGGTCACGACGGTGCCCCTCCAGGTGCTGGCCTGCGAGATCGCCGACACCCGCGGTCTGGACGTCGACCAGCCGCGGAACCTGGCGAAGTCGGTCACCGTCGAGTGACCCGCCTGATGATCAGGTGACCTGATCATCAGTGGTCCTGGCTCACGATCGACGGTGAGCCAGGACCCCACAGGCTGAGCCAGGACGGCGGACGGCGGAGCCGCACGGCAGACTGACCGCGTGATCATCGGGGTCGGGATCGACGTCGTACCGGTCGAGCGGTTCGCCGAGTCGCTGCTGCGCACCCCCGGCCTGCGCGACCGCCTCTTCACCGCGGCCGAGCAGCTGACCCCCAGCGGCAACCCGCGCACCGGTGAGTCCCTGGCCGCCCGCTTCGCCGCGAAGGAGGCCCTGGCGAAGGCCCTCGGTGCCCCTGGCGACCTCCTCTGGCACGACGCCGAGGTGCTGGTCGGCGAGCACGGCCGCCCGCACCTGCACGTGCGCGGGACGGTGGCCGGCCGTGCCGCCCAGCTCGGCGTCTCCACCTGGCACGTCTCGCTCAGCCACGACGGTGGCATCGCGTCGGCCATGGTGGTGGCCGAGGGCTTCCCCCGCGCGGGCGAGCTGTGAGGGGCCTGTTCACCGCGGCCGAGATCCGCGCCGCCGAGGAGCCGGTGCTGTCCTCCACCCCCGAGGGCGCCCTCATGCAGCGGGCGGCGACCGGGCTCGCGACGGTCTGCCTGCGCCTCCTCGGCCGGGTGTACGGCCGCCGGGTCACCCTGCTCGTCGGCACCGGCAACAACGGCGGCGACGCGCTGTTCGCCGGCGCACAGCTGGCCGGGCGCGGTGCGCGAGTCGTCGCCGTCCTGCTCGACCCGGCACGGGTGCACACCGCCGGACTGGCCGCCGTCCGCCGCGCCGGCGGGCGGGTGGTGGACGCCGGATCGCCCGACACCGGCCTCGACCGGGCCGACCTCGTGATCGACGGGATGCTGGGCATCGGCGGACGGGGCGGGCTCCGGCCCGACGCCGCGGCGCTCGCCCAGGCGGCGGGCCAGGGACCCGGCGTGACGGTCGCCGTCGACGTCCCGAGCGGCGTCGACGCCGACACCGGTGCGGTCCAGGAGACCGCCTTCCCGGCCGTCCACACGGTCACGTTCGGCGCGGTCAAGGTCGGCCTCGTCGTGGGGAAGGGCCGCGGCCACGCCGGCCAGGTGCACCTGGTCGACATCGGCCTCGACGCCTACCTCCCGCGTCCGGCGGCGTTCCAGCTCTCCGACTCCGACGTCGCGGCCCGGCTGCCCGTCCCGGGGGCGGACGACGACAAGTACTCCCAGGGCGTCGTCGGGATCGTGGCCGGATCGGCGACCTACCCGGGTGCCGCCGTCCTCTGCACCGGCGCAGCGCTCCGCACCCGGCCGGGGCTGGTCCGGTACGCCGGCACCGCGGCCGACGGCGTGCGGGCCGCCTGGCCGGAGGCCATCGTGACCGACGGCCGCCCCGTGGACGCCGGACGGGTGCAGGCCTGGGTCGTCGGTCCCGGCACGGGTACGGACGACGCCGCGCGGAGCGTGCTCGCCGAGGTGCTGGCCACCGACCTGCCCGTCCTCGTGGACGCCGACGGGCTCACCCTGCTGGCCGACGACCCCTCGCCGGTCCGCGGGCGCACGGCCCCGACCCTGCTGACGCCGCACGACCGCGAGTTCGCGCGGTTCGGCTCGGACGTGGGCACCGACCGGGTGGCCGCCGCCCGCGACCTGGCTGCCCGACTCGGCTGCGCCGTGCTGCTGAAGGGCGAGGCCACCGTCGTCGCCGACCTGGACGGCACGGCGTTCATCAACGCGACCGGGACGCCGTGGCTGGCCACCGCCGGGACCGGCGACGTGCTGGCCGGGATCGCCGGCGCCCTGCTGGCCGCGGGACTGCCGGCAGCCGAGGCGGGTGCGGCCGCCGCCCACGTGCACGGGCGGGCCGCACAGCTCGCCGCCGAGTACGGGCCGCTCCTCGCCGGCGACCTCGTGCGACGGCTGCCGGCCGCCGTCGGCCGGGTGCGCGGTGTTCCGGCTCGCCGACTGGGAGACTCGGAGGCGTGACGAACTCTGCCCCCCGCGCCGAGGTGGTGGTCGACCTCGACGCGATCGCCGCCAACACCGCGGTGCTCCGTGAACGGGTCGGGCGCCCGCTGATGGCCGTGGTCAAGGCCGACGGCTACGGGCACGGACTGGTGCCGGCCGCCCGTGCCGTGCTGGCCGGCGGGGCGGACGCCCTCGGGGTCGCGGTCCTCGAGGAGGCCCTCGCGTTGCGGGCGGCGGGCGTCACCGCGCCGCTGCTCGCGTGGCTGCACGGCCCGGGCACCGACTACGCCGCCGCGCTCGCCGCCGACGTCGAGCTGTCGGTCAACGCGGAGTGGGCCCTCGAGGAGGTGGTCGCCGCCGCGCGGGCGACCGGTCGCCCGGCCCGGCTGCACCTGTTCGTCGACACGGGCCTGTCCCGCGAGGGCGCCACGCCGGCCGACTGGCCCGGCGTGGTGGCCGCGGCCGCCCGCGCGCAGGCCGACGGCGACCTCGCCGTGGTCGGCCTGTGGAGCCACATGGCCTACGCCGACGCCCCGACCCACCCCACGATCGCCGCGCAGGTCTCCGTCTTCGAGGAGGCCGTGGCACTGGCCCGCCGGGCCGGGCTGACCGAGGCCCGACGGCACCTGGCCAACTCCGCAGCCACCGTCGCGCTGCCGGACACCTGGTACGACATGGTCCGTCCGGGCATCGCCCTCTACGGCCTGGACCCGCTCGGCGGCGTTCCCGCCGAGGTCGGCGTCTCCTACGGCCACACGTACTTCCCCGAGTCCGAGACCACGCTGGCGCTCGTGCCCGTGGGCTACGCGGACGGCGTGCCGCGGGCCGGCGGCAACCGGGCCCCCGTGCTCGCCGGTGGCGCCCAGCGCACCATCGCCGGACGGGTCTGCATGGACCAGTTCGTGCTCGACGTGGGCGACGCCGTCGTCCGGCCCGGGGACGAGGTCGTCCTGTGGGGTCCAGGGGACGACGGGGAGCCCACGGCGCAGCAGTGGGCCGACGCCCTCGACACCATCCACTACGAGCTGGTCACGCGGGTCGGCGGCCGCTTCACGCGCCGCTACGTCGGCTCGGCAGGGGCGGTCTGATGGCGCGCAGCGAGCACCCCCGCGCCCGGACCGCCGGCATCATCGGCGGGCTGGTCGGCCTGGTGGCCGCCGGGACGGCGGTGGGCGTCGGCGTCAGCCGGGCCGCGCGCCGCCGCGTGCGCGCGGCCGAGCTCGGCCCCGCTGCCGACCTGCCACGGATGACCGAGGCCGAGCTGCGCGAGGACGACCCGCTCGGCGCCGCGTCGCGGGCCCCGGACCGCACGGCGCTCGTCCAGGCCGACGACGGGGTCCTGCTCGCCGTCGAGGAGATCGGTCCGCGCGACGCACCGCTGACCGTCGTCTTCGTCCACGGGTACACGCTCTCGATGGCCTCGTGGACCTTCCAGCGGCGCAGCCTCGCGGCCACCCTGGCCACCGCCAACGGCCACCGGCCCGACGCCCGGCTCGTCTTCTACGACCAGCGCGGGCACGGCGCATCCGGGCGCGGTGCCCCGGAGCGGTCCACCATCGAGCAGCTCGCGAAGGACCTGGCCGCCGTTCTGGAAGCCCGTGTACCGCGCGGGCCGGTCGTCCTCGCGGGCCACTCCATGGGCGGGATGACGATCATGGGGCTGGCGTCGCTGGCGCCCGAGCTGTTCGGCACGCGCATCAGCGCGGTCGCGCTCGTCTCGACGTCCAGCGGTCAGCTCGCGGACCTGAACTTCGGTCTCCCGGAGCTGCTCACGCGCGTGCGGGCGGCGGTCTTCCCGGTCGCGGCCTGGACGATGCGCCGCCGTCCGGCCTTCGCCGAGCGCACCCGGCGGGTCATGGCCGACCTCGTCTCGGCGGTCACGCGGTCGCTGTCGTTCGCCTCCGCCGACGTCGACCCCGCGCTCGTGAACTACGTCGACGCGATGATCGCCGGCACCCCCGTCGACGTGATCGCCGAGTTCTACCCGGCCCTCGCCGGCCTGGACGAGACCGGTTCGCTGGTGCCGCTGCGCCGCATCCCGACACTGGTGATGACCGGCGACAAGGACAAGATGATCCCGATGGCGCACAGCGAGCTGATCCTCGAGCAGCTCGGCGGGGTGGAGAACGGGCTGACCGAGTTCATGGTCGTCCCGGACGCCGGGCACCTCGTGCTGCTGGAGAAGCCGGCCGAGGTGTGCGAGGCCATCACGGGCCTGCTGCGCCGGGTGGCGGCCGAGTCACCCGCAGGGGCGCCCGGGCACTGACCCCTGTCAGCCCGCGCCGGAGGACCCGTCGAAGAACACCCACACACCGGCGGTCGCCGCCGTTCCCCCGGTGCGGTAGGCGGCCAGGTGCGGATCGCTGTGGTCGATGTCCCGCGACCGCCGGCGTGCGGGGGGCGGGGCGAGGGTCGTCTGCGGGCGCTCGAAGATCGCGGCGCGGCGTGCCGGGTCAGCCATCGCGTCGATACCGGACACCGCGACCAGCAGGGACCCGGTCGGGTCGTGCGCCGGATCGGCCGCCCGGGCGGCGACCACGACCGCCAGCGCGCCGTTGCCGCGCCGGGTCCGCATGAGGGGTCGTCCGCCCGTGCGCGCGGCGCGGGGCCACGGGACGCGGTGGAGGAGGCCCGCGTCGACGAGGCGCCGTCCGAGCTCCTGCAGCCGGTCGTCGTCCTTCAGCCGCCACCGGATCGTGTCGACGGACCGGTGCCCGTGCGTCCCGACGGCATCGAGCACCGCGGCCTCCACGGGATGGCGACGGCTCGGGTCCGCCACGGCGAGCTCGCCGGGCGAGTGGACGCGGAGGCGCCCGTCCCCGACCAGGTCGACCAGCGCGGTGTCGACCACCCGGGCTGCCCCGCCGGCGAGGAAGGCAATGTCGTAGAGGTCCAGCTGTGAGCCGTCCGGGGTCGTCATGACCGTCCGCCCTCCTGGCTCGGGAGCGCATCCAGGGACATGTCGACGGTCCCACTCCTGGGTGGGCAGGGGAAGTCCCGCACCGGTCTCGTTAGGGTGCGGGGGTGGCCGTCGTCCGTCCGCCCCGGTTCGACGCGCCCGCCGACGAGGTGGCCCGGATCGCGGCCGCCGCCCCCGACTGGGCAGCCCTGGCCGCCGTCAACCGACCCTGCGTCGCGTGCCCCGAGCTGGCCGCGACCCGGCAGCACGTCGTGGTGGGCGACGTCCCGGTGGGCCCACCCCGGTTCGCACTCGTGGGCGAGGCACCGGGCGCGCAGGAGGACGAGACCGGCCGGCCCTTCGTCGGGCGTTCCGGCGCGCTGCTCGACCAGCTCCTCGCCGAGGCCGGGCTCGACCGCGCACAGGCCGCCGTCCTCAACGTCGTGAAGTGCCGGCCGCCGGGCAACCGGACGCCGAAGGCCACGGAGGTGGCCCGCTGCAGCGGGTGGCTGCGCCGCCAGCTCCAGCTGCTCGATCCCCCCGTCGTCGTGGCCCTCGGGCTCTCCGCCGCCAAGTGGTTCCTCGGCCCGCGCACCGTCCTCACCCAGGTGCGCGGACGGCCGCACCAGCTCGACGGGCGGGCGGTCTGGGCGACCTACCACCCGTCGGCCGCCATCCGGTTCGGCCCCAACGGCGCGCCCCGCGCGGGACTGCTGGCCGACCTCACGGCCGTCGCCGGGGTGCTCGCATGAGGCCCGACCACGTGCTCCCGACGCCGGAGGACACCCACGCGCTGGGCCGCGAGCTGGCCGGCGTGCTGCGGCCCGGCGACCTCGTCGTCCTGGTCGGGCCGCTGGGGGCGGGGAAGACGGCGCTCACCCAGGGGATCGGGGCCGGCCTCGGCGTCCGCGAGCCGGTGACCTCCCCGACCTTCGTCATCGCGCGGGTGCACCGCGACGGGCGGGTGCCGCTGGTGCACGTCGACGCCTACCGGCTGGGGGGCATGGCCGACGTCGACGACCTCGACCTCGACGCCTCCACGGGGGAGTCGGTGACCGTCGTCGAGTGGGGACAGGGTCTCGTGGAGCACCTGGCCGACGAGCACCTGGAGGTGCGCCTGGACCGCGGGGACGACGACGTCCGGACCGCCCGGCTGGTCCCGCACGGTCCCGGGTGGGCGGAGCGGATAGCCGGATGACGCCCCGTGTCGAGCTGGTCGAGCTGGACCCGGCGACCCTGCGGGCCCTGGCGACCGCCGATGCGGTGTCGGCCGCCCGCACCGCGCCCGTGCCGCTGAGCCCGTGGCTGGTGGGTGCTGAGTGCCGGGGCCTGTGGCGGATGCGCGCTGCCCAGGTGGCGGCCGACCCGGCCGCGTCGACATGGGTGACCCGGGTCGTGTGGGATCCCGACCGCCGGCTCGCGGTCGGACGGGCCGGTTTCCACGGCCCGCCGGACGACGCCGGCATGGTCGAGGTGGGCTACGCGACCGACCCGTCCTTCCAGCGGCAGGGCTATGCCCGGGCCGCGCTGCGGGCGCTGCTGGACCGGGCCGCGGTCGAACCGGCCGTGACGACGGTGCGCGCCTCGGTGAGCCCTGGGAACGTCGTGTCCCGCGACCTCGTCCTCGCGCACGGCTTCGTGGAGGTGGGGCAGCAGGAGGACGAGGAGGACGGCCACGAGATCGTCTACGAACGGCCCGTCGGTGCCTCCCCGGTGGCACGCGCCTAGGCTGATCCGTCGTGCTCGTCCTCGCTCTCGACACCGCGACGCCGACGCTCGTCGCCGGGGTGGGGCGCTGGTCCGACGGGCAGGGCATCGAGGTCCTCGCCGAGCGCTCGGTCCCCTCGGGCAACCGGCACGCCGAGCTGCTGACCCCGGCGATCCGGAACGCCCTCGCCGATGCCGGGTTGCGGATGGGCGATCTGGAGGCGGTCGTGACCGGGCTGGGCCCGGGTCCGTTCACCGGCCTGCGGGTAGGCGTCGTCACCGCTGCCGCCCTCGCCGATGCGCGGGGGCTGCCCGTCGTCGGGGTCTGCTCGCTGGACGCGGTCGGGTCCGGGGCCCGCACCGTGGTCACGGACGCCCGGCGCAAGGAGATCTACTGGGCCGCGTACGGCGCCGACGGCACCCGCACCGATGGGCCGGCCGTCGTCCGCCCGGAGGAGTCGGCGCTGCCCGGGCCGTTCGTCGGCGACCCGGCCTTCGGCGACCGCCTCGGGGCACCGGTCACCCCGGCCGACGTCACGACGGCGGGGCTGCTGCGGGCGGCGTCGTCGCAACTGGCCGACCCGTCGTCCGCCGGCGCCCTTCTGCCGCTCTACCTCCGCCGTCCGGACGCCACCCCGCCGACCGCCATCAAGGCGGTGACCCCGGCATGACCGTGCGGCTGCGCCCGATGACGGCCGAGGACCTGCCCGCCGTCATGGTGCTGGAGGAGGAGCTCTTCGCCCCCGACACCTGGACCGAGGCGATGTACCGAGACGAGCTCTCCCGGGCCGACACCCGGCACTACGTCGTCGCCGAGTTCCACCTCGAGGGCGACGACGACGACGAGGGGCCCGAACCCGGCGCGCCCGTGCTCGTCGGCTATGGCGGCCTCATCGCCTACGACGACGAGGCGCACATCGCCACCCTCGGCGTCACCAAGGCCCTGCAGGGGGAGGGCATCGGATCGCTGCTGCTCGACGACCTGCTCGCCGAGGCGGACAGGCGCAGCCCGGTGGTGCTGCTCGAAGTGCGGGCGGACAACGACGCCGCGCAGCAGCTCTACCTCCGGCGCGGGTTCGTCGAGATCGGCCGGCGCCGTGGCTACTACCAGCCCAGCGGCGCCGACGCCGTCGTCATGAAGCGCAAGCGGGTGCGGGCCCTGAGCCGGACGGGAGGCGGACGTGGCTGACCGGGCGGGAGAGGAGGCCCTGGTGCTCGGGTTCGAGACCTCCTGCGACGAGACCGGCGTCGGGCTCGTCCGCGGGCACACGCTGCTCGCCGACGCCCTGGCGACGTCCATGGCGGAGCACGAGCGGTTCGGCGGCGTCGTCCCCGAGATCGCCTCCCGGGCGCACCTCGAGGCCATGGTCCCGACCGTGCACCGCGCCCTCGCCGACGCCGGAGCGACGATCGACGACGTCGACGCGGTCGCCGTGACATCCGGACCGGGGTTGACCGGGGCGCTGCTGGTGGGGGTTGCCGCGGCCAAGGCGTACGCCCTCGCGCTCGGCAAGCCGCTGTACGGGGTCAACCACCTGGCTGCGCACGTGGCCGTCGACGAACTGCAGCACGGGCCGCTGGCCGAGCCGTCGATCGCGCTCCTGGTGTCCGGCGGGCACAGCTCGCTGCTGCTCGTCCCCGACCTGGCGCGCGAGGTCGAGTCGCTCGGGCGCACGGTCGACGACGCCGCGGGCGAGGCCTTCGACAAGGTGGCACGCGTGCTGGGTCTGCCGTTCCCGGGCGGTCCGCCGATCGACCGCGCCGCCCGCGAGGGCGACCCGGCCGCCATTTCCTTCCCACGCGGGCTCACCGGCCCGCGGGACGCGCCCTACGACTTCTCGTTCTCCGGCCTGAAGACGGCGGTCGCCCGCTGGATCGAGGCCCGGGAGCGGGCGGGGGAGCCGGTGCCGGTCGCCGACGTGGCGGCCTCGTTCCAGGAGGCGGTGGCCGACGTCCTGACCGCCAAGGCCGTGCGGGCCTGCCGCGACCACGGCGTCGACCACCTGGTGCTCGGCGGCGGGGTCGCGGCCAACTCCCGGCTGCGTGCGCTGGCCGAGGAGCGCTGTTCGGCGGCCGGGATCGTCCTGCGCGTGCCCAGCCCGAAGCTGTGCACCGACAACGGGGCGATGGTCGCCGCCCTCGGCTCGCGGCTCGTCGCCGCCGGCGTGGCGCCCTCGGCCCCCGACCTGGGCGCCGACAGCTCGCTGCCGATCGAGACGGTCAGCCGCTGATTCAGCGCCGCCGGCCCACCACGAGCGAGACCAGCAGCAGCTTGACCAGCCAGTCGCCGGCGTGGATGGCGGCCTGCTGCCAGGGCACCTGCTCGTGGACCACCGAGCCCGTCAGCAGGACGACCGGGAAGGCGCCCCACAGGCCTGCGCCCAGCCGGACCGCGTCGCCGGGTCCCTCGGTCCCGCTGCGGCGTGCGAGGACGGCGACCGCGGCGGCGACGGCGCCGCTGCGGGCCAGTTCCACTGGCAGCACCCAGGCGGGCGGCGCGGCGTCACCCGCGTAGGCCTCGTCCAGCCGGGCGAGCCGGTTCCCCCACGCGGCGTACCACGCGGCGCTGGCGGCCACCGACGCGGCCGATGCCAGCCCGACCCTGCCGAGATCCACGTCCGTGCCCATGCGCTCCTCCTCAGCCCGCTTCGTCGCAGTCCTGACCGCCGCCGGCCGGCCGATTCATCGGTCGCTGAGCGCGTCGCAGACGAGGACGGTGGGGGCTCCGGCCACCCGGGTGACCACGACGACGGCGGACCCGCTCCCGGGGCCTCTCAGCTGTCTGGCGAGCGCTTCCGGTTCGATGGGTGAACCCCGCCTCTTGACCACGACGCGCCCGACGCCCCTGGCCCGGAGCAGCGCCTTCAGCTTCTTGAGGTTGAACGGCAGCACCTCGGCGACGCGGTAGGAGCTGACCCATGGGGAGTCCGCGCGCTCGTCGGAGGAGAGGTAGGCGATCGTCGGGTCGATCAGCGTGGCGTCGAAATCGGCGGCGACGGTCGCGATCAGGCCCGAGCGGATGACCGCCGGATCCGGCTCGTGCAGCCAGCCGCGCACCGGGCCGACCGGGGCGAGGCCGGGATCGTCGTCCGCGGTGAGCTCGAGGGCGGTGCCGTCGCGGACGAGGGTGGCGCGTCGCCACGTCTCCGAGACGCCGGCACCCCACAGGATCGCCTCAACGATCGAGCCGCCCACCGACACCCACTCCGCCTCGATGCCGGCGGGCACGCGGTCGTGGTCCAGACCGGGGGCCACCTTCACCACCGACGTCGGCACGCGTTCCAGCAGCGCCGTCACAGTCGTCCAAGGCGGGGACCACGCGTCCGGGTCCAGCTGCCGGCGGCCGCCCGCCCGCCGCGCCGGGTCCAGGACGGCGGCCCCGCAGCCCGCCACCGCGCCGTCCTCCGCGGCGGCCACGAGCTCGACGGCGTCCGCAGCGGCCACCTGCACGCGGTCGGCGAGGCCGAGCGCCTCGACGTTCGCCGCCGTCAGCGCCCGGGCGACCGGATCCCGGTCGACGGCGAGGACGACGGCACCGGCCCGGGCCAGTGCGACGGTGTCCGTGCCCGAGGCGCAGCCGAGGTCGGCGACCGACGAGACGCCGCCCCTCAGCAGCCGCGCGGCCCGGCGGGCGGCCAGCTCGGGGCGGCCCGCCTGCTCGAGGGTCTCGGCGGTGAAGAACAGGACGTCGGCGTCGGCACCGAAGACCGGTCGGGCACGCGCGCGCAGCCGGGCCAGCTCCCACGCCGGCCCCGCGTGGTCGGGACCCACCTCCGCGCGCAGCCGGTCGAGACCGGGCAGCAGGTCCACGCCCTCGGCCATCAGCCGGCCGGCGTGCCGCACAGCCGCCGTCCCCTCCGGGCCCCCGAGCCAGCTGAGCTGGGCGAGCACGTCCCCGGGCACGGGAACAGCCTCGTCCACGCCCGGATGCGTCCTGCGGGGGACCCGGTTGAGCGGCTGGCACTCTCATGGGTAGAGTGCCAATCGACACGGGTTGGCGCCCGACCCCCGCGACGGCGGGTGCCCGGGCCCGTGCCACAGCATCAGAATCATCCACCAGCCGTCCGACACCGAAGGGGGCGTCACCGACGTGACGACCGCTACCAAGGTCAACATCAAGCCGCTGGAGGACCGGGTCGTGGTCCAGGCCAACGAGGCCGAGACCACCACCGCCTCCGGTCTGGTCATCCCGGACACCGCCAAGGAGAAGCCGCAGGAGGGCACGGTCATCGCCGTGGGCCCCGGGCGCATCGACGACAACGGCAACCGCGTTCCGCTCGACGTGAACGTCGGCGACGTCGTCATCTACTCCAAGTACGGCGGCACCGAGGTCAAGTACGGCGGCGAGGAGTACCTCGTCCTCTCCGCCCGCGACCTGCTCGCCGTCGTGGAGAAGTGACCACCGCGTCGCGCTAGCACCACCGCACCCTCCGACCGCCCCGGGCGACCCGATCTCGGGTCCCGGGGCGGTCGTCTTTTCCCCGCACCACTGATCGAGAGGTCCGGCATGGCCAAGATCATCAAGTTCAACGAGGACGCCCGGCGCTCCCTCGAGCGCGGCGTCGACAAGCTGGCCGACGCGGTCAAGGTGACGCTCGGCCCGCGCGGGCGCAACGTCGTCATCGACAAGAAGTTCGGCGCCCCGACCATCACCAACGACGGCGTGACCATCGCCCGGGAGATCGACCTCGACGACCCGTACGAGAACCTCGGCGCCCAGCTGGCCAAGAACGTCGCCACCAAGACCAACGACGTCGCCGGGGACGGCACCACGACCGCCACCGTGCTGGCCCAGGCGCTGGTGCACGAGGGCATGCGCAACGTCGCCGCGGGGGCCAACCCGATGGCGCTGGGCCGCGGCATGCGCGCCGCGGTCGAGGCCGTGCAGGAGGCCCTCGACAAGGCCGCCACCCCCGTCAGCGAGCGGTCCGCGATCGCCGAGGTCGCGACCATCTCCGCGCAGGACACCGAGGTCGGCGACCTGATCGGCGAGGCCTTCGAGCGCGTGGGCAAGGACGGTGTCATCACCGTCGAGGAGAGCAACACCATGTCCACCGAGCTCGACGTCACCGAGGGCGTCCAGTTCGACAAGGGCTTCCTCTCGCCGTACTTCGTCACCGACCCTGAGGCGATGGAGGCCGTCCTCGACGACGCCCTCGTGCTCCTCGTCAGCGGCAAGGTCGGCGCCCTGGCCGACCTCCTGCCGCTGCTGGAGAAGGTGCTGTCGACCGGCGGCCGTCCGCTGCTGATCGTGGCGGAGGACGTCGAGGGCGAGGCGCTGTCCACCCTCGTCGTCAACTCCATCCGCAAGACCATCAAGGTCGTCGCGGTGAAGTCGCCGTACTTCGGCGACCGCCGCAAGGCGTTCATGGCCGACCTCGCCGTCGTCACCGGCGGCCAGGTCGTCAGCGAGGACGTCGGCCTGTCCCTCAGCACCGTCGGCCTCGAGGTGCTCGGCACCGCCCGGCGGGTCACCGTCGACAAGGAGACGACCACCATCGTCGACGGCGGCGGCACCTCCGAGGCCATCGGCGACCGCGTCGCGCAGATCAAGCGTGAGATCGAGGCGACCGACTCCGACTGGGACCGCGAGAAGCTGCAGGAGCGGCTGGCCAAGCTGGCCGGCGGCATCGGCGTCATCCGCGTCGGCGCGGCCACCGAGGTCGAGCTCAAGGAGCGCAAGCACCGCATCGAGGACGCCATCTCGGCCACCCGCGCCGCGGTGGAGGAGGGCGTGATCCCCGGCGGCGGCTCCGCGCTGGTGCACACCGCCTCGGCGATCGACGCGCTCGACCTCTCCGGTGACGAGCTCACCGGCGCCCGGGCCGTCCGCTCGGCGCTCGACGCCCCGCTCGCGCGGATCGCGGAGAACGCCGGCTTCGAGGGTCGCGTCGTCGTCAGCAAG
This sequence comes from Blastococcus sp. CT_GayMR20, assembly GCF_004570345.1. The sequence goes on from NZ_SPQM01000015.1 coordinate 55,998, forward strand.
GTGCGCGACCTGGGTGACGGGCAGGGCTTCAACGCCCAGACCGGTGAGTTCGGCGACCTCGCGGCGCAGGGCGTCATCGACCCGGTCAAGGTCACCAAGGCCGCGCTGGGCAACGCCGCCTCCATCGCCGCGATGGTCCTCACCACGGACTCCGCGGTCGTGGAGAAGCCCGCCGAGGAGGAGCACGACCACGGCAACGGGCACCACACGCACGGCCACTCGCACGGCGGGCACGGCCACAGCCACTGAGCGCCGCCCCTGACGATCAGGTGACCTGATCGTCAGGGGTCCTGGCTCACTGTCGACGGTGAGCCGGGACCCCAGGTCCTGAGCCAGGACGCACGAACGCCGAAAGAGGGCGGGTCCGGAGAAATCCGGACCCGCCCTCTTTCGGCGTGTGTTGGGGGGAGCGCTACACCCCTGCGGCGACGGCGGCGGGCTCCGCGGCGATCAGCCGGGCCCGCTCCTCCTCGCTCATGCCGCCCCAGACCCCGTAGGGCTCGCGGACCGACAGCGCGTGCTTGAGGCAGGCGTCGAGGACGGGGCAGCGGGCGCACACGGCCTTGGCCGCGGTCTGCCGCCGAGCACGGGCCGGGCCCCGCTCGCCGTCCGGGTGGAAGAAGAGGGACGTGTTCTCGCCACGGCATGCACCGTGGAGCTGCCAGTCCCAGACCTCGGCGACCGGCGTCGGGAGCCTGCGAATGTCGGCCATGTCTCCTCCAGGGCTCGGGTGAGCCGGAGGGGGGCTGTCCGGCTGCAAAGGGGCCGGTGCCCTTGCCCTTGCACGGTCAAACACGTCGTCAGGGCAACTTTTTGCTCCGAGTTGCGAAATCGCGCTCCTCACCCCCGGGGGTGAGGAGGGGTGTTGTCGCCCGATCGTGTCTCTCATGGTGGAACGAGGTCGTGTCGTTTCCGGGAGGGGGAGAAACCCGGAGGAGGGCTTCGACCAGCGCAGAGGTGGGGGTTCCCCGGCCGGGGAGCCCCCGCCCGAGCGCTACCGGCGGGGTGTTCCCCGCCCGGTTCGGACTCGGCGGCTGTGCGCGCCGGGGGGAGCGAGGAGCAGGCCCTTGATCGACGACAGGATGCGCGGGCCCGGCAACGGTGCCACCACCGTCTGGGTGTACGACGAGCGCCGACGGGTCCGGGACGACGTCGCCTCCAGGCTGGTCGCCCTGCCCTTCGTCGGCCGCGTCGAGGTGGTCGGTGACGCCGCGTCGCTGATGTCCCGGCTGGCCACGCGTTCGCCCGACGTCCTCATCGTCGGGACCCAGCGTGCGGTCGACACGGGACTGAGCGCCGCGACCCAGGCGCTGCGCGCCTACCCGGGTCTGCCGGTGCTCGTGCTCGGTGCCCCGGACGACGCGGAGAGCGTCCGCGCCGCCGTCGCCTTCGGTGCCCGCGGCTACCTCCGCTGGGACGCCAGCCCCATCGAGATGGGCCTCGGCCTCTCCCGCGTGGGGCTGCGCGCCGACGGCGGCCGCATCCCGCAGCAGGTCGGTGCGCCCAACGGCGTCCCGGCGTGGAGCGGTGCCGCCCCGCTGGCCGGCTCGGCGCCGACGACGGTCCGGTCGACCGTGCGCGAGGTGGCTCCTCAGGTGGCCCTCTCGATGCGCGAGATGCAGGTGCTGACCGGCATGAGCCAGGGCAAGAGCAACGCCCAGATCGGCCGCGAGCTCTACCTCTCCGAGGACACCATCAAGACCCACGCGCGCCGGCTGTTCCGCAAGCTCGGCGCCAAGGACCGCGCCGAGGCCGTCGCCCTCGGCTTCCGCCGCGGGATCATGAACTGATGTAGAGCACCGAGGTGCGCAGAAGGGCGGTCATCCCAGCCGGGATGACCGCCCTTCTGCGTAATGCGGGTGCTCGGGGCTCAGTCCTCGCGGGCGTGGCGCCCCGTCGGCTCGTCGCGCTCGGCCATCGCCGCGACGGCGTCGGCATACCCGCTGGCGTAGTCCCAGCTGACGTACTCCTCGGGGTCGGGGTCGAACGGCGGCTCGTGCCGGCCGGTCTGGCCCTCGTCGAGCAGCTGCCGGAGGTTGGCCTGCATCAGCGCCCAGTCGACGTGGTGCTCCTCGTCGCAGTCCGGGCAGTCGACGACGATCCCCTTGATGCCCGTCGGCTCCAGCAGCGTGCGGAACACCTCGAGCTCGGCCAGGTCGTCGAGGACGCCGGCGCGCTCCTCCATCGTCAGCGGGGGAGGGCCCGCGGCATCGCCCGTCCCGAAGTCGGGTCCGGAGGCGTCGTCGAACGGAGTCACGCCTCCACGGTAACGGCCCGACAGGCATCACACCGCGCCTCGAGCGCCGCCGCCTACGATCGGGTCGGTCGTCCCGTGCCCGGCGAGGGGTGCCGACCGATCTCCCGAAGGGTGGCCGCGCACATGCAGCCCGACTCCGTCCCCGAGCTGCCGGCGAAGTTCGCCCCGCTCGGCCTCACCTACGACGACGTCCTGCTGATCCCCGGGGCCTCCGACATCGTGCCCACGGAGGTCGACACCGGCACCCGGCTCACCCGGCGGATCCGGCTGGCCGTGCCGCTCGTGTCCAGCGCCATGGACACGGTGACCGAGGCCCGCATGGCCATCGCCATGGCCCGCGTCGGCGGGGTCGGCATCCTGCACCGCAACCTCTCCGCGGAGGAGCAGGCCGGTCACGCCGACCTCGTCAAGCGCTCCGAGGCCGGCATGGTCACCAACCCGGTCACCTGCTCCCCGGACAACACCCTCGCCGAGGTCGACGCGCTGTCGGCCCGCTACCGCATCTCCGGCGCCCCCGTCGTCGACGGCGACGGCGTCCTGGTGGGCATGGTGACCAACCGCGACATGCGGTTCGAGACCGACCAGAACCGGCTCGTGCGCGACGTCATGACGCCGATGCCCCTGGTGACCGCTCCGGTCGGCGTCGACCCCGACCACGCCCTCGAGCTGCTGAAGAAGCACAAGATCGAGAAGCTGCCGCTGGTCGACCCCGCCGGGCGCCTCCGCGGCCTGATCACCGTGAAGGACTTCGTCAAGCGCGACCAGTTCCCCGACGCCACCAAGGACGCCGACGGCCGGCTCGTCGTCGGTGCCGCGCTCGGTGTCGGCGAGGACGCCTACAAGCGCGCCGGACTGCTCGTGGACGCCGGTGTGGACGTGCTCGTCGTCGACACCGCACACGGTCACCAGCGCGCGGTGCTCGACATGGTCGCCCGCGTGAAGAAGGACTTCGGTGGGGAGGACGGCGTCGAGGTCGTGGGGGGCAACATCGCCACGCGCGCCGGCGCGCAGGCACTCATCGACGCCGGGGTGGACGCGGTGAAGGTCGGCGTCGGGCCCGGTTCCATCTGCACGACGCGCGTCGTGGCCGGGGTCGGCGTCCCCCAGGTCAGCGCCATCTACGAGGCGTGGCTCGCGGCCGGCCCGGCCGGCGTGCCGGTCATCGCCGACGGCGGCCTGCAGTACTCCGGCGACATCGCCAAGGCGCTGGTGGCCGGCGCCGACACGGTCATGATCGGCGGCCTGTTCGCCGGGGTCGAGGAGGCCCCGGGCGAGCTCGTCTTCATGAACGGCAAGCAGTACAAGACCTACCGCGGCATGGGCTCGCTGGGGGCGATGCAGAAGCGCGGCAACCAGTCGTTCAGCCGCGACCGGTACTTCGCCGACGACGTCCTCTCCGACGACAAGCTCGTGCCCGAAGGCATCGAGGGCCAGGTGCCCTACCGGGGCGCGCTGTCCGGCGTCGCGCACCAGCTCGTCGGCGGTCTGCGGGCCTCCATGGGCTACGCCGGTGCGGCCACCGTCGCCGACCTGAAGGAGCGCGGACAGCTGACCCGCATCACGTCGGCCGGGCTGGTGGAGAGCCACCCCCATGACATCCAGATGACCGTCGAAGCCCCGAACTACCGCGGCCGGTGAACCACGTGAGTGCACGAGACACGGCTGAGATCGGCCTCAACCGCTTCGCCCGGCGGGGGTACGACCTGGACGAGGTGTCGATCGTGCCGTCCCGGCGCACGCGGGACGTCGACGACGTCTCGACCGCCTGGCAGATCGACGCGTTCCGCTTCGACATCCCGCTCATCACCAGCCCGTCGGACGCCGTGGTGAGCCCGGCGACGGCGGTCTCGGTGGGCAACGCCGGCGGGCTCGGCGTCCTCAATGCCGAAGGCCTCTGGACCCGGTACGAGGACCCCGAACCGGTCTACCGCAAGCTGCGGGACGCCGCGGGCGCCGACGCCCCGCCGGTGTCCCTGCTGCAACAGGTCTACTGCGAGCCCGTGAAGCCCGAGCTGATCACCGCGCGCATCAAGGAGATGCAGGCGGCCGGCGTCACGACGGCGGTGCGTGTCTCGCCGCAGCACACCGAGCAGCTCGCGCCCACGGCGCTGTCGGCGGGCGTCGACCTCCTGGTCATCCAGGGCACGATCGTCTCCGCCGAGCACGTCACGACCCAGGGCGACGCCCTCAACCTCAAGCAGTTCATCGCCGACCTCGACGTCCCGGTCATCGTCGGCGGGGCGGCCAACTACACGACGGCGCTGCACCTGATGCGCACCGGCGCGGCCGGCGTCATCGTCGGTGTGGGCGCCGACAGCTTCTCCACCGGCGACGCGGTCATGGGCATCCGCGTGCCGCTGGCCAGTGCCATCGCCGACGCCGCGGCCGCCCGCCGTGACTACCTCGACGAGACCGGCGGCCGGTACGTCCACGTCATCGCCAACGGCCGGATCGAGACCAGCGGCGCCATCGCCCGGGCACTGGCCTGCGGGGCGGACGCCGTCCAGCTCGGTGAGCCCCTGCGGATCGCGTCCGAGGTGCCCGGTGGCGGCATCTGGTGGGACTCGGTGGCTGCCCACCCGCGGCTGCCGCGCGGCGGGACGTCGGCCCCGGTGCCGCCGGTCGGTTCCCTGGAGCAGGTCCTGCTCGGTCCCGCCGAGACCGCCGACGGGCGCACGAACCTGTTCGGTGCCCTGGCCCGGACGATGGCCAAGACCGGCTACCGCGACCTCAAGGAGTTCCAGCGGGTGGATCTGGTGATCGGCGGTCGGGGCGACTGATGGACTTCCCGACCGTCCTCGTCGTCGACTTCGGGGCCCAGTACGCGCAGCTGATCGCCCGGCGCATCCGGGAGGCGGGGGTCTACTCGGAGATCGTTCCGAGCGACGTCCCGGCCGAGGAGATCGTGGCCCGCAAGCCGGCCGCGATCGTGCTGTCCGGCGGGCCGTCGAGCGTCTACGCCCCCGGCGCCCCGCAGGTCGACCCGACGCTCTTCGAGGCCGGCGTCCCGGCCTTCGGCATCTGCTACGGGTTCCAGGCGATGGCGCAGAGCCTCGGGGGCACGGTCGCCCACACCGGCGACCGCGAGTACGGCGGCACCCCCCTGACGCTCACGACCGCCGGCCGGCTGTTCGGCTCGCTCCCGAACGAGCAGAACGTCTGGATGAGCCACGGGGACGCCGTCAGCGAGGCGCCGCCCGGGTTCACCGTCACCGCGACGTCGACCGGTGCGCCGGTCGCCGCGTTCGAGGACGTCGACCGCAAGCTCGCCGGCGTCCAGTTCCACCCCGAGGTCCGGCACACCGCGCACGGGCAGACGGTCCTGGAGCACTTCCTGTTCGACATCGCCGGGCTCGAGCCGACCTGGACGATGGCCAACGTCGTCGAGGAGCAGGTCGAGCGGATCCGCGCGCAGGTCGGCGACGGGCGGGCGCTGTGCGCGCTGTCCGGCGGGGTCGACTCCGCCGTCGCCGCGGCGCTGGTGCAGCGGGCGATCGGTGACCGGCTCACCTGCGTCTACGTCGACCACGGCCTCATGCGCCAGGGCGAGACCGAGCAGATCGAGCGCGACTTCGTCGCCGTCACCGGGGTGGACCTGCGGGTCGTCGACGCCCGCGAGCAGTTCCTCGGCGCGCTGGCGGGGGTCTCCGACCCCGAGGAGAAGCGGAAGATCATCGGCCGCGAGTTCATCCGGGTCTTCGAACAGGCCGCGCTCGACGTCGTCGGCGACGCCAAGGAGCACGGCGACACCGTCGACTTCCTCGTGCAGGGCACGCTCTACCCGGACGTCGTCGAGTCCGGCGGCGGCACCGGGACGGCGAACATCAAGAGCC